>CAZPOJ010000007.1:0-35168 GCA_964588005.1 uncultured Sphaerochaeta sp. | reverse complement strand
AGAAGTTTCCATGGGTAATCTCAGAGGTTTCCATTTTTATGCGATTGCCGTGCTTGTTGCCCCAAAATCTAGAGGTGTTGTGAAACTCATATATACTTCTCTACTTGGAAATGAAGAGTAATAAGCATAATCACTTTTTTCAAGGGAAAGCAAGTTTTTTGGATTATGTGAAATTTCCACAGCATTTCCGTTACCATTTTCCATTGTGCATGACATCATAGTAATAACCAGTAAAGAAAGAAAGAGAGCAATAGTACGTTTACTCATATCAAACCTCTCAAGAATACATGTATTATATTAAAGAGCTATGCCCTTCACTTCTTTCTTAGACACCCGACACTTGTCAGACGAGTTCAAAACCGACTACATTATGCAGTTCTCATGGATTTGCATCATATCAATGGGTATAGACCTATGAACAAGTTACATAACAGGATTTAGCTCAGGTTTTGACAAGGGTTTTGTTGGTAGATGACGAACGGCTCTACATAGTTTTATGAAAGGTGGAAAGAGGAAAGATCTTCATGATATAACCTCCAGAAAGTAGTAGAGTTCTATAAGTATAGGATGTCTTTAGCCAATTACAATATTTCAAGAAGTGCAAATGCAAACTAATTTTTTTAAATATAGCTTGAGGTGAGTAAAAAGAGCTCCATCCGAAATGAGGATGGAGCAGTAAATACTTTTTTTGTCAACTTGAAAAATAGTATCGATGTTTAAGGGGTAGATGCAGTAAGATTCATTGTGACTCCATTTAGTATATCGCCAGTGGCTACCTGTCCAGAATACGTTACAGTCAAGACCCCGCTTGCATAAGAGAAGTCTATAGTAACATCAAAAGGGCCTTGCAATGCAGATTCAGTATCGAAATAGGTATAGGTTCCTGTTAATCGGTTGTTAGCATAGGTAAATTCTTCAATATAACAACGATATTGCACTGTATCACTTGGGTTATACTGAATATCAATATGTCCATCTCCATCACCGGAGGGTACATAACTGAATTCATTAGAATCTGCATCCATCCAAGTTGTCGATATTTTCATCCACTCAGCATCGCTTATCCCTGGAGGAGGAGAACCTTCCTTACACCCCACCAGTAACACCAAAGTTACCACCATTAGCACTAGTAAGTCCTTTCTTTTCATAGTTGACTCCTTGCTCCGTTCTGTTGTGATTCACTATTTTAAGTATAAGACAGGTTTCTAAAAATACAAGATTATGGCTTAGGGTTCTTGAACAAAATTCTTAGGTAAATTTCAAGCAATTTTTTTCTATAGTTTCTTTTAAGATAAAGGAAAATTCACTTTCATTAGCAACCAATTCACACAAGGTCTCAGTCAGCCCTATACAGAAGAAACCCTTGGAATTTTCTTCCAAGGGTTTCTTAACTGGTCTGTAGGTTATTTATATCTATTTGAACCTATTCAACCTCAAAGCATTCAGCACCACACAGACACTGGACATAGACATCGCAAACGCTGCGATCATAGGTGATAGCTGAGGACCACCAAACAGCGTCAGCAGACCTGCCGCTACAGGAATGCCCATTGTGTTGTAGAAGAACGCCCAGAAGAGGTTCTGGTGTATGTTACGCATCGTAGCCTTGGAGAGCTTGAAAGCCTTCGCCACGTCCTTGAGGTTGTTCCTCACTAGGACAATGTCAGCTGTCTCTCTGGCGACGTCTGTAGCGCTTCCTACAGCGATTCCCACATCAGCCTTGGCAAGGGCAGGGGCATCGTTGATACCGTCTCCTACCATTGCTACACGGCCTTGTGTTGCATACTCGGTGACAGCTCTCTCTTTCTGATCGGGGAGCTGACCTGCAAGATACTCGTCAATGCCCGCCAGCTTGGCTATTGCCTTTGCTGTACGTTCGTTGTCTCCGGTGAGCATAATCGTCTTGAGCCCTTCATTTTTAAGGAGCTGGATAGCCTCGGCGGTCTCCTGCTTGATGGTATCGGCTACCCCAATGATTCCCAGCAGCTTGCCATCGAGGGCAACCAGTAGGGGAGTCTTACCCTGATCAGAAAGATCATCAAGCTGTTGGTTATCGTTTTTGGTTACTGTAATGTTGTTGTCGGCCATCATAGCAAGGTTTCCGATTCTTACCTGTTTGCCTTCAACACTGCCTTCGATGCCCTTGCCGACGATTGCCTTGAAGTCTTGGGCTTCTGCCAAGGCTATTTTTAGTTCTTCGGCTTTGCTCACCACCGCTTTGGAGAGCGGATGTTCGCTGCTGGCCTCAAGGCTGGCTGCAATCCTCAACAATTCCTGGGTATCCTTTGCAACCATGTCGGTGACCACCGGTCTGCCCTCAGTAAGGGTTCCCGTCTTGTCGAAGATGATCGTCTTTACACCCTTGAACTGTTCAATCGCCGCTGCATGCCTGAAGAGGATGCCCAGCTTGGCTCCCTTGCCACTTGAGACCATGATGGCTATCGGAGTAGCGAGTCCAAGCGAACAAGGACAGGCTATGACCAGAACACTCACTGCTCGTATAAGGGCAGTATCGACAGTGGTCCCGGTCAGGAACCAGGCTAGGAAGGTCACCACTGATATTCCCATCACAATGGGAACAAAGACGCCCGAGATCTTGTCCGCAACCCTGGCAATGGGGGCCTTGGACCCCTGTGCCTGTTGCACAAGCTCGATGATATTTGCAAGGGCAGTATCAGAACCCACCTTGCTTGCTCGGTACTGCAGCACTCCTGTGGTGTTCAGCGTAGCGGCATATACATTACTTCCCAACCCCTTATCCACAGGCATGCTCTCACCGGTGAGCAAGGACTCATCGATGGCGGATGCTCCTGAAAGGACCACGCCATCGACAGGGAGCTTCTCTCCAGGCTTGACCATGATGATATCATCGACTTGCACCGCAGAGGCATCAATGACCACCTGCTTGCCATCACGCAAGACAGTGGCATTGGCAGGAGCCAGTTCCATAAGCTTGTGAATTGCTTCACCGGTCTTTCCTTTGGAACGGTTCTCCAGGTACCTTCCCAGCATGACAAGGGTCAGTATGGTACCTACACCCTCGAAATAGAGGTCATGGGCTGCTGCCATGTTCCCCATGAAGAGCTGGAAGATGCCCCAGAGGCTGTACAGGAAGCTTGCACTCGTTCCTAGGGCCACCAGGCTATCCATGTTGGGTTCACGCTTGAAGAGGCTTGAGAACCCCTTGGTGAAGAAGGCAGAACCACAGATAATGGTCCCGATGGCCAGTACCAGCTGCAGGATGCTGTTGGTTACCATACCTATCGGCAGGCGCAAGCCCAGCATGGGGCCCATGGCAAGAACCATCAGCAGTACAGTGAGGATGGAGGAGACGATAAGTCGGTTCTTCAAGTCGACCAGCTCTTTCTCCTTCTGCACCATCCGTGTCTTTTCATCTATCTCTTCAAGTACGGAGTATCCGATCTTAGAGACAGCTTTTTGTATATCATCGAGTGAGAGCTTGTCACCCTCAAACTCTATGGTTGCACTCTCTGTAGCAAGGTTCACCTGGGCAAGCTTGACGCCGTCAAGCTTGTTCAGGGTCCTTTCCACTGCAGAGGAGCAGGAGGCACACGTCATGCCCCCGATCGCTATTTTTTTCTCTTCCATTGTTATATTACCTCAAAGCCAATCTCAGCGATAAGGCCCTTGGCCTCGTCGATTGTTTCGCCTTTCTTATGTTTGATGGTCACCTTGCCCGATTTAGCATCGGCCTTGGCACCCTTGATATCCTCAAGGTTGTTGAGGGCGTTTATCATCCTGGTCTCACATCCATTACAATGCATACCTTTTGTCATAATTATCGTTTTCATAGAGTAAACTCCTTGTTCATCCTCAGCTTGTTTTTGACAAAACCCTTCAAAAAAGTACTTTTTCCCCGTACCCACTAGACAGATTCAAAATATTCAAGTATTATCGCTCATGTCGTACGGGCGGTTAACTCAGCGGGAGAGTGCCACGTTGACATCGTGGAAGTCGCCAGTTCAATCCTGGCATCGCCCATAAGCAAGCAGCTAATAACAGCAGCTTGCTTTTTTTTTTGCTACTGCCTGCGAAACTTCGCCATGACATCCATGAGTTCTGCGATCTTCAGCTGGCTCTCCGCCGCATCTTCACTCTTTAGGGCATCAGTAACACAGGTGTTGAGATGATTCTCCATCACCAGGTCCTCCACCTTCTTCAAGGCGGAGATGACAGCTGATAGCTGTAAGAGAATATCCACACAGTAGCGGTCGTTCTGAACCATCGCCCTAATGCCTTTTACTTGCCCTTCTATCCTTGCTAGTCGCGGGTCTATCTTTTTTTTCATTTCTTGCTTCATAGATATCATAATATACCCCCCTAGGGTATTGGTCAATATAGCAGGGAGCAGAATTAACCTTATTGTTAGCGTTAATTAGCGTATTAGTTGAGATATTGAAGAGGCTAACTATTTATACCCACGGGGGGTATGGTAGAGTATTCAACCATATAATACGTTTATCTTGTTATTTATTGTACACTTGTAGTTGTTCTATGGTTTTACTGCTTAGTTGGGTATCTGACTTGCTTGGATAAGGGGGATTCTGATATTTTACCAGTGAATGGGTATCCATATGAAACTAAATAACTACTACAAAAGTTGATTTGGAACTGTTCCCTGCGCAATACAATAATATTTGCAATCGAGATGTTGGAGGGAGTCCTTGATATGCCGGTTATAATAAGAACGGCCAAGTTCAATGCACAGGAAAAAGGGAATAGAACTAATAATGGCTACAAAGCCATCTAGAACAAACTTCTGATTCTGAGCTTTGAAGATTGATAGTTGTGTTATAATATTTTGTACAAAATCATATGATATATCAGCATGATTTCCTACAACAAGAAAAAGTGATTTTGAAATCATTATTCGAGAAAGAGAATTCCAATTATCAAAATTAAAAAAGGCTTGGTTATCATGAGCCGCATGCCTTGAGCGTACCTTCTCTTTGTAATGGGTGTTATCAGTGGTATCAGTAAGACACGAAAGACAGTCTATGCTAGTTTTGTTCCAATCTTTATAAGCCTCAAACATTGGGTAGCTGATTAAGAGCAAACCGTTTTCTGTTTCATTGTTAAAGAATCCAAGCAACTCCTCGATTTTTTTACTTTTTTCCGGATATGTCATTCTCCTGTCCACATGAATATCATGATCAAAGAAAAGGTATATTGCAGATATTTCTTCTGAGGATTTGATTTCAGGGCAAGCTTCAGGGTTTCTTTCCTTTAGAACACTAAATGGGTCAAGAAATCCATCTTCATCTTTTAATGCATCATAGAATCCAAAGATGTCTGTTTTAAAGCATAATGAAATTCTTTGTTTTTTATCATCATGAGTGAAAAAACAGGTTTCAAGATTCTTGAGGACGTTTGGTTCTGTTCTCTCTCCTTCAAGGATAAGAAGTATCGTTGTCATGGGCGTTCAAACATTTTTGATTTATACATTTTTTCAAGATTATGTGCTTGTCTCAGTTCTTTGGGAGTTAAATGGGATAGCGAAGCTATTGTTTCCTTGGACATGATAAAATAACAATCAGGCCTCAATAGATCATTGGTCATGAGAGTGGTGTTATGGGTTGTGAGGATTACCTGGCAATCAACCTTCATAAGAAGTCTGATTATCTCTGCAGAAATAGAATGGTTATAAAAGGCATCGAATTCATCAATACAAACAAGGCTTGCAGGGGTATCACTATCCTGCATTCTTTGAAGCCAAAAGAAGAACAGTGTAAGTGACCTAATTCCAGAGGAACAATTTGTTAGAAAATCTATTTTACGGTGATTGTATTGATAATATAAGTCAAATTCTCCATCAGGGTTTTTCTCAGCAACAATATTGTTTTCCACTCCAATATTACCAAGGAATTGCTTGAATTCTTCCACTTTTTCCTGGCCAATAATGTCCCTTCCTATATTTCTGCCATTACTCGTAATTGGTTCGGGTCCTTGGTAATCTTTTCTATCCAACGACCAGAACTCAAGCATCCTTTCTACAAATGAAAAGAATAACTCGAATGTTAAGTTGTCGGAATTATCCGCAAGCACTGAATTGGCCATTACATACTTTACCAGGGAGATATCAATTTTTTCCAGATCGATATTGAGAGATTCAGTACCAACTATTTTTCGGTATACCTCTGTTATATTTTTACGTTTGTCATACTGGAGTATAGGAGTACCCCCAATCTTTAAGGTTTCATATTGAATCTTTCGGAAAGAGCTTTTCCCATATGCATAATGAACTGTTGTTCCCTTGAATTGGAACAGGTACTCAAACTCAGTCAATTCGGTTGATGCAGTATCTCCATTGGCATAGTTAGCCTCATAGTATGATGGAGATACCTTATTGTCAGTAAGAGTGGAAACAATGTCAAAAATGGCAAGGCAGAGATTACTTTTTCCTATTCCATTTGGTCCATACAATAAAGCCAGTTTTACAATTTTTTCTTCTGAGTTGATGGCATCCTCATTAAACTCGTAACTTTTTACATTACCTAGGTCTAAAGTGGTTTTATTCTTAAATCCTTTGAAATTGGTTACGGAAAACTTCTTTAACATATTTTTTCTCTTCAGTTTAGGGTATCTTTATTGTAAACCAAGTTCTTTACCAATACAACTATCTTCCGTAGTTTTTTTACGGAAGGTTTAACTTTTGACTCAATTCTCTTATCCTCCACCATAGGATATCAATCTTGCTACGCCACTATTTCTTAGCACTTAAGCTCCACTAGATTTCATTCCTTCCTCGTTCTTTAAAGCCCCCTTTCTTGAATTTATTGCATACCTTTGATATAATTATAGAATGTTCGGAATTCTGTAAAGTGGATTTGGGGCAAATCAAGCACCTGCTTGTCGTACAACCCAAGCCTTTAAACTCCTGTTTTTTTCTTGGGTGCCAAGCAGTGCAAGGAGTTTTTTTATGGCATTTTCCACAGCACAACAACAGATAGTAGACCGCTTTGAAAGCGATGTAGACCAGAAGCGCTGGCACGACTGGAAGTGGCAGATTCGTCACTGCATCAAGGATGTTGAAACCTTTGAAACGTTGTTGGATGTTCACTTTGATGATAAGAAGCGAGAGGATATCGAGAAGACTATCAAAGAGTTTCCCCTCTCCATCACCCCCTATTACCTCTCTCTCATGCAAACCGATTCCCTGGAGAACGACCCCATCTTCAAACAGGGTTTTCCCTCTGTGCGGGAACTTGATGTTCTCGAGTGTGATATGGCCGATCCTTTGAATGAGGATGTGGACAGCCCGGTTCCCGGGTTGACCCATCGCTATCCTGACCGGGTCCTCCTGTTGGTGAGCAACACCTGTGCGATGTACTGCAGGCACTGCACACGCAAGCGCAGGGTAGGGGATGTGGACAGTATCCCTGATAGGGAGCAAATCAAGGCAGGCATCCAGTATATTGCCGACCATCCGGTAGTCCGTGATGTGTTGCTTTCGGGTGGAGACCCCTTAATGCTCAGCGATGAGTACCTGGACTGGATCCTTACTGAACTGAGAAAGATCGACCATGTGGAGATTATCCGCATCGGGACCAGGATCCCCGCAGTGTTGCCCTACCGCGTAACAGACGAGTTGGTCACCATGCTCAAGAAACACCACCCCATCTGGCTGAACACCCAGTTCAACCACCCCAGGGAGCTGACCAGATCCTCAAAGAAGGCCTTGGCCAAGCTTGCCGATGCAGGGATTCCCTTGGGAAACCAGTCGGTATTGCTGAACGAGGTAAACGACTGTCCCCGCATCATGAAAAGCTTGGTACAGAAGCTTACCTACAGTAGGGTCAGACCTTACTACCTCTACCAGTGCGACCTCTCTGAGGGCCTTTCCCACTTCCGTACATCGGTAGGCAAGGGTATTGAGATAATGGAGAGCCTAAGAGGGCATACCAGCGGTCTTTGCGTCCCCACCTATGTCATTGATGCCCCAGGGGGAGGGGGCAAGATTCCTGTGATGCCCAACTACCTTCTGTCCTGGTCGACCAACAAGGTCATCCTGCGTAACTACGAAGGGGTCATCACCACGTACCAAGAACCTACAGGGTATGTTCCCACCACGTGTGACCGCAACTGTGAGAAATGTAGTCTTGAGCTGCCTCTTGGTGAAGCAGACGAGTATAAGGCCATAGGCATAGAGCGTTTGCTCTGTGACTATGAAGATAGTTTTTCCCTGTCCCCTGAGGGACTGGAACGCGATACAAGGGCGCACTTTTCTGAGGAGGCAGCCAATGCATGATAAGACCATCACCATCGACGGTGCAGTAGTACAACACGGAGAGAACAACAGCCGTGTCTATCTGATGGACATCAAGGATGCCCATCCCGATGCTCTGGTAGAGAGCCTTTCTTCCTTGGCCCTCGAAAATGGATACGGCAAGATTTTTGCAAAGATACCCAAATCCAAGGCCGATGCCTTTATGAAGGCTGGTTACGGCGTAGAGGCCTCAGCCTATGGCCTCTATGGCGGCAATGAGCGAGGACTCTTTCTCAGCAAATACTTGAAGGCCGAACGCAAAGATGAAGAGTCTCTTTGTACCTACCAGGATGTGCTCTCCCTTGCTTATGACAAAGATGCGGTAGAACTTCCCCCCTTGCTCGAAGGGGAGCATGTACGACTGTGCACCTCTGATGATCTTTCCAAGATGGCAGAGCTCTATAAGGGAGTCTTCGACTCCTATCCCTTTCCCATCGACAAGCCATCCTTTCTGGCTTCAGCCATGCAAGGGGAGACCCTCTTCGCAGGGGTGGAAAAGGAGGGTGTCATTGTAGCCCTTGCTTCTGCTGAGTATGACCTCTCAGAGGACCGCAAGTATGCTGAGATGACCGACTTTGCAACCGATGAGGAGCACAGGGGCAATGGCTACGCCCTCCACCTCTTGCGCTTTTTGGAAGAGCAGGCAAAGGAGAAGGGGGTCAAGACAGCCTTCACCATAGCCCGTGCAATCTCCGAGGGGATAAACATTACCTTTTCCAAGGCCGGGTACCTGTATGGAGGCCGCCTGAAGAACAATACCGACATCTCAGGGACCATAGAGAGCATGAACGTCTGGTATAAGGCCCTATAGTACTTGAATTCTTTCAGCAGGGAGAACGCTATCACTGCTGGAACCAGTATTTCACCAAGGGTGCCTACATATGCTATACTCCATCATACATATATTTGTGATGGAGTATTCTTATGAAACGAACGCTTGTCCTGTTGGTTGCGGTCTTTTTGCTCGGTTCCTGTACACTTTCAAGGGTACAGGAAGCCCCTGGGCCCGAACTGTTCTCTGAGACAGTGTCGGGCTTCTGCTTTGACCTGGAAGGAAACCCGGTTGAAGTCGATGCCGACTACTATTTGATCTACTATGCCGCCACGTGGTGTCCGTACTGCACTGTGTATGAGCAGGAGCTCAAGCAAAGCTATTCTCAGCTGAAGACAATGTACGGCAATCTGGAGATCATCTTTGCTGGCCATGTCAGCGACAAGGGTAATGAGGACCTGCTCTCCTTCATGGCCCAGGGTGAGTACCCCTTCCCCTACATCACGTATGAGGCAAGGGAGCAGACAAACATCATGAACCTTGTCGATGTCCCCAAGTTCTGGATCCCGGGCTTTGTCCTATTGGATAGATATGGGAAAGTCCTATCCTCATCCAACGGGGAAGATAAGGATGCCTACTACCTGCAGAGGCCGATTAATTTCTATCAGACATTGCAACAGAGTGACTGCATCTCCTGCCAGTAATGATATAAGAGGCCACTGATGGCTAGCGGTCTATCCTTTCATGCTAATCTGATACATAAGATTAGCATGAAAGAAAACCCTGTATGACACAATGTGAGCAACTAGACTTGCTCGTAGCTGAGCATTTTGGGAAAATCTGCAGATGCCCATATTTTGTTGCTTACTTTTATGATGGAGCGTTTTTTAGAACGCCTTTTCCTTTCTGCTTACAAACAGTCATGTATCCTCAAGGGAGGGATGCTCGTCGCAGCAATGGTTGGGTTGGAAACTCGCTCTACAATGGATTTGGATACAACAGCGATTGGTTTTGATTTGAACGAATTAGAATTGAAGAAAATTATTTTGGCAATTGGAAGATGGCGTGCCTTTCCTGTTTATAAACACTTCTAGAGTTTTGGGTAGGGCTGAGTTTCCTGGAATTCGAGTAAGCTTGGAAGCTAAATTTGATAAAACGACAACTCCAAAAAAATTGATATTTCTCCTGGCGATGCTATCATATCCAAGGAAGTCAAATATTATTTTAAGCTCATGTTGGAGAAACGGTCCATTGAATTATTGGTTTATAGCATCGAAACAGTGCTAGCTGAGAAACTGAAAATTACCCCCAGAGGAAGACTCAATACTCGTATGAGAGACTTATATGATTCCTTTGTGAAACGCTCCATCCACACCCCACATCCGGTATTGGAAAAGAGGGACCGGCAGTGGCTTCCTGTGATAAAGAGCTGGAAACGTTCCTTTAATACGCATCCTTGATACCCTTGGCACAAAAGGTCAGCAACTAAAGTGAAAGCAAGAACAATCCAGATCCCTTCTACTAACTACCGTAGAGAAACCTCCAAATACACACATATTTGGAGGTTTCTTAATATGGGGGCTTCCTTGGTTGACATAAAGCCTAGTGAAGCACTAAGGTTTAGGAGGTATTACACACCTTTGTTAGCTCGTTTGGCAGGTAGGCATCCTATCTATCGGGAAGTGATGAAACCAAGCCTTTGTTCGTAATGCTGTGCCATACCGGCAAGGATCTGGGAGTCAGCATACTCGCGCGATATAAGGAATACATGATGGCAAGCGACTTGCTGCAGATAGATACGCTTACAGTTACGTTAGGGGAGAACACCCCACTACTCAATAACATCAGCCTTTCAGTAAAGAAAGGGGAGGTCCATGTCCTTATGGGCCCCAATGGTGCCGGTAAATCGACGTTGGGCAATGTGCTCATGGGGCATCCCGACTACCTGGTGCGTTCAGGATCCATCCGTTTCGATGGGCATGATGTTACTGCGTTATCAACAGAGAAGCGTGCAAGGCTTGGCATGTTCTTCTCCTTTCAGAACCCCGAGGAGGTGCCTGGCATTACGTTGGAGAACTTCCTGCGAACGGCTAAAAGCTCCATAACCGGTGTTGAGGAGAATGTATTCATGTTCAACCTGACCTTAAAGAAGATCATGGAGGGGTTGCATATGGATCCCCTCTACGCCTATAGGCACCTCAATGTGGGGTTTTCAGGAGGGGAGAAGAAGAAATCGGAGATTTTGCAGCTGCTTGCCCTCAATCCCCGTCTGGCCATACTGGATGAGACTGACTCGGGCCTTGATGTGGATGCGCTAAGGATTGTCTCGCAGGGTATCAGGCAGTTCCATACCCCTGAGAATGCACTGCTGATCATCACGCACAATACGAGTGTCCTGGAATCCATCCATGTTGATCATGTACACATCATAGTCAAGGGCTCCCTGGTTGCCAGTGGTGATGGCTCCCTAGTCAGGAGTATAGCAGAGAAGGGGTTTGCCCCGTTTTTGGACAAGGGGGGCAACGGCGATGAAAGCTGAGAAGATACTCTTCGATGAGGTGGACCATGGCCGATATGACTTCATCAACAACGATGAGCCGGCATTCCGTGTGAAGAGGGGCCTAGACGAATCGGTGGTAAGGACCATCTCCCAAGAGAAGGGCGAGCCCTCTTGGATGCTCGAGCACAGGCTGAAAAGCCTGGAGACCTTTCATCAGGTCCCCCTTCCTGTCTGGGGTCCCAGTCTCGATGAGCTCAAACTTGATGACATCATCACCTACAGCAGGCCCAAGACAGGCATGAACGAGAGTTGGGAGAGTGTACCCGAAGGTATCAGGGACGCTTTTGACCGATTGGGCATCCCTGAAGCCGAAAAGGAGTTCCTAGGTGGAGTGGGGGCCCAGTTTGATTCTGAGGTTGTCTATCACAAGGTTAAGAAGGAAGTCGCTGAGCAAGGGGTCACCTATTGTGACATGGAGACAGCCCTTCGCGGGCATGAGGACCTGGTCAGGAAGCACTTCATGAAACTGGTCCCCCCTTCGGACCATACCTTTGCCGCCCTGCACGGGGCCTTGTGGTCAGGTGGCTCATTTGTCCACGTCCCCAAGGGCGTGAAGGTAAGCATTCCCCTACAGTCCTATTTCAGGCTCAATGCAGAGGGTGCTGGACAATTCGAACATACCCTCATCATTTTGGAACCGGGGGCGGACCTGCACTTCATTGAAGGATGCTCGGCTCCCAAATACTCAGTCATCAACTTGCATGCAGGCTGTGTCGAGCTGTTTGTCGGTGAAGGGGCAAGACTGAGATACTCCACCATAGAGAACTGGTCGAAGAACATGATGAACCTCAACACCAAGCGTGCAAGGGTCGAGAAGAACGGCTCCATCGAATGGGTCTCAGGCTCCTTCGGGTCGCATATCTCGATGCTCTACCCTTCGAGCCTTCTGGTTGGTGAGGGCTCGCACTCGGAGTTTACAGGGATATCCTTTGCCGGCAAGGGCCAGATCCTTGATACCGGGACCAAGGTGATTCATTCGGCACCCCATACGACATCGTCCATAAACACCAAGTCGATTGCAAAAAACGGGGGAAAGTCCATCACCAGAAGTGAGGTCATCATAACCAAGGCGGCCCTCCACTCCAAGGCCACGATCTCGTGCGAGTCGCTGATGCTGGACAGCGAGTCCCGTAGCGATACCATCCCTGCAATGGATATTCGTAGCGAAGATGCGGACATCGGCCATGAGGCGAGGATTGGGAGGATCAGCGACAAGGCGATCTTCTACCTGATGAGCCGGGGCCTCAGTGAAGCCGAGGCCAAAGAGCTTATCGTAAGGGGTTTTGCCGAACCGATAGCCAAGGCCCTTCCCATGGAGTATGCCGTTGAGATGAACACCCTGATCAAGATGGAAATGGAGGGAAGCATAGGATGAACAGGATACAGAGAGCCTCCCTCAAGGTGAACACCCTCCCGGTCCCTACCTGGAGACACTTGAAGATGAATGGGTGCGAGCTCGATATTGGGTTTGAACAGGCGCCATTCCTCCCCTCTGACGATCTTCGTGCCCTCGAAAAGGAAGGGTTGCTGCAACGCATCCCTGCTTATTTCGAGGGAGGGCAAGAAAGACAGGATAAGAATAAGTGGGAGACAGGAGAGGAAGGAGAAGATGAAACTCAAAGGCAGAGCTTGGCTTCATTTGTTTTGAATCATGCTAACTGCGGCTATCGGGTACTGATACAAGAAGGAGAGCAGCGTGAAGCCCCCCTTATACTGGACTATCTCCTTGATAGGGATACTGCCTCCCTCATCGAGACGCTGGTTGTGGATATGCAACGTGAGAGTAGCGCTACCCTTATCAGGGGGTTGCGAACAGCCCCTGTAGGGCGACCAACCTTCCATGCAGGTTCCACCAGGGTACATGTTGGGCCACATGCCAACCTGACCCTGTTACAGATGCGTTTCCTCGATGAGGATGCCACTGATCTTGATGAGCTCTTCGTCACCTTGGACGAAAAGGCCAAGTTTACCCTGGTTGAGATAGTCATAGGAGATGCACACTCCTATATTGGGACCCATATTGATATGCGAGGGGAGAAGAGTGAATGCACCATAGGATGCATGAACGTGGTGGACAAGCAAGGCTCTTCTGATTTCAATTTCCATGTGGAACACAAGGGAGCGGGGACCATATCCAACCTGTCGGTTCGTTGTGCCCTGCTGGACAGCGCTTCCAAGCTGTTCAGGGGTACGATCGATTTCAAAAAGGGGTGCAAGGGCAGCAAGGGTAGTGAGGACGAATACAGCCTGTTGCTCTCCCCTTCGGTGAAGAACCGCTCTGTCCCCCTTATCCTCTGTGGCGAGGAGGATGTTGAGGGATCTCATGCGGTAAGTTCCGGCAGACCCGATAGCAATGCGCTGTTCTACCTTACCAGCCGTGGAATAGACCAGAAGAGGGCAAAGAGGTTGTTGGTGGAAGCCCAACTGTATCCGATCCTTGCAATGGTCTCGGACAAAGAGGCCCTCTTGGAAATACAGGAGCAACTCTTCAGGAGGTTGGACAGCCATGGACAATAATCCGTATAGGGGAGATTTTCTAATCTTTGATAATAAGGAGCTCATCTACCTGGATAGTGCCGCCACAAGCCAGAAACCCGCAAGCGTCATAGAAGCGATGCGGGAGTACTACCTGCATGCAAATGCCAATCCCCATCGCGGGCTCTACTCCCTCAGCGCAGAGGCTACCCGACTCTACGAGGAGGGGAGAAAAGCCTTTGCCTCCTTCATCAATGCCGGCGATCCCAGTCAGATAGTATTCTTACGCAATGCCACTGAAGCACTGAACCTGTTGGCGCTTTCCTATGCGGCAAGTATTCTTTCTCCGGATGACGAGGTCGTCATCCCTATCAGCGAACACCATAGCAACCTTGTGCCCTGGCAGCAGGCTTGCAAGAGAACCGGGGCCAAGCTTGTCTACCTTCTGGTCAATACGAGAGGTGGTATTGAGGATGAGGAGCTGGAAAGGAAGATCACCACCAGGACAAAGATTGTCTCCTTTGCCCAGGTGGGCAATGTGCTGGGACTAGAGCTCCCTTCTGAAAAACTTATAGCAAAGGCCCATGCAGTGGGCGCTGTAGCCATTGTTGACTGTACACAGAGCATTGCTCACATGCGAGTCGATGTGAAAGCTCTTGATTGTGATTTTGCCGTATTCTCTTCCCACAAGATGTTCGGTCCCACAGGGGTGGGAATGCTGTATGGCAAGAGGTCCCTGCTGAACACTCTTCCTCCTCTTTTGACAGGGGGAAATATGATCGAATATGTCTCCCTGGAGGAGAGCACATTTGCAGAGGTTCCCCAGCGCTTTGAAGCCGGGACCCAGGATGTGGCAGGAGTGGTTGGGCTTACAGGTGCACTCTCCTATATCGAGGCCCTGGGCTATGCGGCACTAGAGGGGTGGGAGGACAAACTTACCAACTATTGCCTCCAGAGGTTCTCCACCTTGCCTTGGATAACGGTATATGGAGAGGCCAGAGAGGGGGAACGCCGCTTTCCCCTGATCACCTTCAGTGTTGAAGGTGTACACCCGCATGATATTGCCAGCTTGCTCGACAGCGAAGGGATTGCCATCAGGGCAGGGCACCACTGTGCCCAGCCACTGATGCTCCACCTCGGCGTCCAGGCGACCTGCAGGGCCAGCCTGTCGGTCTACAACAGCAAGGAAGAGATAGACAGGCTCGTCGATGCTTTGGTCCGTATAAGGAGGATCTTCGGTTATGCAGATTGAAGAGTTATATAGGGAAGTGGTGCTGTCGCACAACAGGTCTCAAAAGAACCGAAGGCATCTTGCACAGCCCAGTATTGCTGAGCATGGGGTGAATCCCTCCTGTGGTGATGACATCACCTTGGAGTTGGATATCTCTGAAGAGGGGATGATCAGGGACATATCGTTTGTTGGATCGGGGTGTGCCATCTCCCAAGCCTCTGTCTCGATCCTTGCCGACCTGGTTCGTGGCAAGAGTGTCCTGGAAGCAAAGGAGCTCTTTGACTTGTTCCTTACAATGCTGGAAGGCGATGAAGCAGATCCCCGCTTGTTGGAAGCTTCTGTATTCTCTGCCATGGCCCATATGCCAGCCAGAATCAAATGTGCGGCCTTGGGTTGGAGGACTTTGGAAAAAGCTCTGGCCCTGTATTGGAAAAAGGAACAGTAAAACCTGAATCCCAAAACGATACCACAAGGAAAGGGAGACGCAAAGTATTATGATTTTCTTATTTGAAATACCCGATGTGCCGGAAAAGATCATCAAGAGGTAAAAAGTGATACCTTCTCCATCACCTATGGTATGGCGGTGTCTATGACCCTCCAAGAAAGTTCAACATACCACCTTTGGCAAACAGGCTGATGACGACAAGACCAAGATCTGCCCTGACCAGAATTCCCTGCGGTTTTCTCTGCATTTGACAAGGGTTCATGTTGCTTAAGAAGTAGTACCCCGGTGATGCCGATGCCCTTGCTGTAAATATGCATGAGGTCGCAACCTATAAGAAAGCAAAAAGTCATCCAGATATCACCAGTATGACAACTCTGTGAAATCTCCAAATATAAATATATGTAGATGTTTCTGATAATGGGGGCTTCCTTGATTGACCTAAAGCCTAGCAAAGTACTAAGGTTTAGAAAAGTATTACAAACCCTTTTTGTGATCATGACATTATTATCTTGTTTGGACTGTTACGCACCATCTTGCCTGCCTTTTCATCGTATCCATCTTGGAATGATGAAACCGAACTTTTCTTGTAGTGGTGTGGCCTGTCAACAGGTATCTGGGAGTCAGGATACTCACGCGATATAAGAAATAGGCGATGGCAAGCGACTTGCTGAAACTAGAACGTAGGCTGTACTTGGAATCATCCCAGCCTGGATGAAGGAGAACAAGCGCATTTTGCAAGAGTGCAGGTGATAGCATGTATAGCCATGCTAGCAGAGATTTTTTGGTGCAAGATCTATCTGGTACAACATCAGATTCTCATTAATCTAAAAGGAGCATCATATGAAAAAGAAAATTCTCGTTGTTTTGCTTGTTGTTTTTGTAGTTGGGTTTGTCGTCTCTTGTGATGATGCTGCTGCATCTTCTGGAGGAGGATCATCAGGTGGTGGTTCTTCAGGTGGAGGGGCATCAGGTAGTGGCAGTCTTTCACCCCCCTCTTGGATTCAGCATACTTGGGAGGGTACAATGGAAATTGCACCTGGACAGAGTGCAGTCATTACATATACCTTCACTGCAGACAATGTTATAAATACATATAAATTTTTACCAAGTATAGACAATACAACTGATTTTACAGCAGGTGAGGCAGATAAAGGTGATATCCTCACAGAACCCGTAAAGAACTCAAACACGTACGAGGTAAAGGTGGTGGAGACCGGTGGTGATGTAACGACCATTACGTTTGTTGAAATCCCCGCTAACACGTTAACTCTGACTATGGTTTCTGTACCAGCAGTGGGTCCAACAGAAAACTTTGCACTAACACTTACCAAAAAATAAGGTCGTATGACCACAACAGGTTGTTGCTTGCAATTGGCATAGCTCAAGGCTTACATCCACACTTGATTGGCTTGGGCGTACAGCTCTCAGCAAGACTCTTCTCCATCGCACCTGCTACTTTACAGGTGCGATGCTCATGAAAATGACCACTATTCATTTCTGGCGACGCTGCTCTTTCTTGCATTTACCCCTATAAAACCTCATAATGCACAGTTGAATATGCATACCAACCGAAAAACCAATATACGACTCTTATTTGTAGCTACACTCCTTCTGGTGATCCTTCTTGCATCTTGTACCAAAAAGCAAGTGGAACCAGAAGGTCAATCCTTTTTCATGCTGGGAACCGTCTGTAAGATAACCATCTATGACAAGCCGACTGCCCAAGCGTTCTCTGCGAGTTTTGCCCGCATGAGGGAGATTGAGGAGAGGATGAGCTTGCGCAACAGCAACAGTGAAATTGCCCAGATCAATCAGAATGCTGGCAAACACCCTGTCGTTGTCTCTGCGGATACGTTTTCTGTCATTCAGAAAGCCCTGGAGATAGCTGCTTTGAGCAGGGGAGCTTTCGACCCGACAGTAGGGCCATTGGTCCAAGCCTGGGATATTGGGGGGGACAACCCCCGTAAACCTTCACAAGGGGAGATTGAGGAGTTGCTGCCGCTTATCGGCTATGACCGAGTCGTCCTCGATGAAAATGCATCCTCTGTATTCTTGAAGGATGAGGGGATGGTCCTGGACCTTGGAGGCATTGCCAAAGGGTATGCCGCCGATGAGGTTGCCAAAATCCTGTTTGAACATGGGGTCAATCACGCCATCGTAAACCTCGGTGGCAATGTGCTGACCATAGGCAAGAGGATGGACGGGACTCCCTGGAGAATCGGGGTGCAGGATCCTGAAGCCCTCAGAGGCGAGTATGTCATGATCCTCTCCCTCATTGACCAGACGCTTGTCACCTCAGGACCCTATGAACGATTCCTTGAACTCGATGGAGAGGTGTACCACCACATCCTCAATACCAAGACCGGCTACCCGGTTAAGAGCGACTATACCAGTGTCAGTATCATCACCGAGAACTCCCTGCTTGCTGACGCCTTGTCCACCTCCCTCTATGCCCTGGGGTACGAAGATGGGATGGCTCTGATAAACACCCTTGAGGGTGTAGAGGCAATCTTCATGACCAAGGAGAAGAAGATCCTTCTCTCTGAGGGATTGAAGAAGGACAAGAGCCGATACTCTGTCACCGACTCGTCTTACTCTATCCCGTTATAGAGTACTGATCTGTTTTTTTTCTTTCTGCTTAACATAACAATCTTGCTATGATACGTATGCAATAAGCTATGAAAAGCTCCTATCAGACAACACTATGCTCTTTTATTAAGAGCATAGTGTTGCAATGTGTTGCATTTTTTGGTGTAGCATGTATACTTTATAGGGTAGGTTTTCAGGTTTCTATTTCCTTTGTTGGGAGATTGCCTCGTGAGAAAAAGAGGAATATGCTTGTATATACCTAGTTTCTAGACACGTAATTACTGGATACCTAAGATTTTTGAAATTATATTCCAATAACCTATATTTCTCTCTGATTATTAGCCATATGAGCAATAACCCCTTGAAAAATAGGCGGATAAAGTAGATTATTAGGATAAAAGTAAAGATTTGATCAATTATTCATATGGAGGATAGAATGGCAGATACCCCACTTGGAATCTCATGGATTATGAGAGACCATAAGGTCAAGAATATAGACCTTGCAACCAAGCTCTTTTCAATGAAGGAAGCCGCAACAGCCCGTCGTTTCCACAAGCAGATCCCCGGCTATAGGATGAGTTCCCTTCAAGGGCTCCCCAACCTCGCTATGATGTTTGGCGTAGGTGGCATCTGGGTCAAGGATGAATCTAGCCGATTGCAGCTCAATAGCTTCAAGGTGCTTGGAGGTTCTTTCGCCCTGTATCGCTATCTGCAAAAGCAACTAGGTATTCTCGGTGAGGATACTCCTTTCACCTACCTTGCCTCTGATGAGGTGAAAGAAAAGGTCGGGGACCTTGTCTTTGCAAGTGCTACTGACGGAAACCATGGACGTGGTATCGCATGGGCAGCAAAGAAGCTTGGGTTCAAGTGTGTCATCTATGTACACTCAGAGACCAGTATCAGAAGAATTGACGCTATCAAGAGCAACGGAGCCAAGGTAGTCATTGTCGACGGTAACTATGATGACGCAGTTCGTCAGGTAGCCATCGATGCAAAGACCAATGGCTGGACCATCATCAGCGACACCAGCTGGGATAACTACACCGAGATTCCTACCTGGATCATGCAAGGCTACCTGACTATGCTCACCGAAGCTCAGGAGCAGTTCGGCGGTGTTGGTCTTGTCAAACCTACCCATGTATTTATCCAGGCAGGAGTCGGAGCGCTTGCAGCTTCGGTCATAGGCTTCTACCACGCCCTCTTCGGACAAGAGGCTCCCAAATGTATCGTAGTCGAGCCCGACCAGGCTGATTGTCTTTATGTCAGTGCTCTTGCCGACGATGGCAACCCTCACTCCGTCAAAGGTGATCTTGATACCATCATGGCAGGGCTCTCCTGTGGAGACCCTTCTCCCATCGCATGGGAAATTCTCAAGGAGAATGCTGACTGCTTCATGAAGGTGCCTGACTTTGTAGCGGCTAAGGGCATGCGTGTGTACGCAACTCCCCTCAGCGGCGATCCGTTTGTCCTCAGTGGTGAGAGTGGGGCGGTTACCCTCGGGGCTTTTGCCTCCATCATGCAGTACTCCGAGCTCGATGAGTTGCGAGCGAGCCTTGGCCTCAATGAGGAGAGCCAGGTTATGTTTGTCAACAGTGAAGGCAATACAGACCCCGTACACTTCCGCCAGATCATCTGGGAAGGCGCAAACCCCGTTCCCAAGAAGTACTGGATTACTCGCTAGGGAAGGGGGCGACTAGTCGTCCTTCTCGTAATACTTATGATACAAGTGACAGCCACCGCCTTGCGGTGACTGTCACTTGTTGCAATGGAGGGATAAGCACCAGGCTCTTGCCCTAATGCAAAATGGGGTTTGTCAAAGATGTTGTCACCTACCATTTTATGGTATTGTTTTACAAGAAGTTTGGTACGTTGTGATATAAGCAGCTCAATATCCATAGAGCATGCCGATGGAACTGGTGAACAGCCACTCTTCAGCCAAGCCGGGAACTGAATATATCCTGCGTGTTGGTGGCCCCTGCACCTGGTGCTCGAGTTCAAAACGTTTCGTTGGTACAAGAACTGAAACGAACAGGGCGGAATTGCTCTCCCATACCCAGTACTCTGCCTTGAAGACAGGTCCTATAACTGCCGTTATTCTTGGGCCAAAATTTGTCAGGGCGATGGCACCTACACCCGCTTTCAAGAAGAGATTCTCATCGAAGGTGAAGGCAAAGGTTACATCTCCTGAGAGGGTATAGAACCAATACGGGGATACCTGCGGGTCAACATCGAAAGCATAGGCTGCCTGAGCGTACCCCAGAGGTACATTGAATCCAATGCTGAAGTTCAGAAGGTCTGTCTGCATGTCCACAATGCTTCCCGTCGTTGTAAAACCTGCCTGGAACCCCATGGCAAGGGAACTCTCCCTTGCCGGGAGAAAGTGTACTGCCACTAGCAGCAGGATGCAGATAAGGATCTTTCTCATAGGTTGCCTGCCTTTCTTGTTCGCTATACAAACCAAGCTTTCTGTCATAATACTAAAGTGTTTCTCTAGGTGTTTGTCCAGTGGCAAAGCCCTGAAATTTCCAATTTATAGTAGGAATATCACTTTCTGGAGCAGTGTCATTGCCCCCTAAAAGAAGGTACCCGCCACGAATGACGAGCACCTTATGCTCATAGAAAAGGAGTTGGGGCTTTTGGGCTTAGAAGCTGTAAAGTACCCCTACAGTGGTCGTCAGAAGTCCCAAAAGCGGGTACAAGGGATCAAAATCAACACCCGCACTAGGAGAGCCCCCATCATCATCGATCAATACACCATAGAGCATGACCGGTACATTGATGTTCAGGAACAGGGCGTAGTTCTTGTTGGGAACCCAGTACTCTCCCTTGATGACCGGACCGACCACACCCCCAAATATGGGGCCGAAGTCTGTCAGCATGATGCCTCCAAGGCCTATCTTGAGGTCGAAGTTCTCCCCCATGGGAAAGGCTGTCGAGATATCGAGGGTTAAGGTGGCTACAGGGGGGAATGCCTCTGATCCCGCACCTGAAGTTCCTGCAATATAGGTATATCCAAGGGGGTAGTTCACGCCCGCATTCAGGTAGAGTGGACCTAGGCCAACATCAAGGACCACCCCACTTGCTGCAAAGCCTGCTTGAAATCCTACTGCAAGGTTGTTCTCCCGAGCAGAAAGAGGGGCTATTCCCACTAGAACGATCAAGATGAAAAGTATACTTGTTTTTCGTTGTATATGCATATGTAACCTTCCTTATGTATTGTGGTGAGATTCATGTTCACCGATACCTATAGAACCCAAAAGTGATAAAAAAGTGACAAAAACACGAAAGTGTATAGCAAGTATCCTGTTAATTTGCGTTTGTAGCAACATAGTGGGGTGGCTATTCTGGTATATTGCTTCACAATTATGGTGTTATTTGTGAGTGGTGACTTCTCTCTATGCGAACGACTTTACCACGAGGCTATATTTTTCTGTTCCTGCTCTTGGCTCTTCGAAACTCCATGCTATACTGGGGTGTCGGCAACGCTCACCCCCTTGCCGATGATGGTTCGCCTCATTCTTACAAAGGCTTTGATCAAAGTTTTCTTGGGTGTATCTTAATTGAGGAGTTTGCTATGAAACGATTGTATACCACCTTTTCCCCCTGGCAGATGCCTGAAATTACAGGATTGAACAGGCTTCCCATGCGATCTCTTTCCCTTGCTTTTCCTACTGAACAGCAGGCGATGGAGGACGCCCTTCGAGGTCCTGAGGGACGGGACCTTTCTCAGAATCCCTCCTATCTCAGTCTTGATGGCGAGTGGGATTTTGCCCTGTATGCCAATCCTCTGGAGGTGGATGCAAGTGCGGTCACTCGCGAAGCGACCACCTTGGTGCGTCCTGTCCTGGTTCCCGGATCCTGGAGTTTGCAAGGCTACGACAAGCCCCACTACACCAACGTCATGATGCCCTTCTCCGAAAAACCTCCCTTAACCCCCACTGACAATCCCACTGGGGTCTATCGAAAGCTCTTCACCCTCCCTCAATCCGGGAAGGAAAAACGAACGGTGCTCTGTGTCGGAAGTGCGGAGAGCTACCTTGAGGTCTACCTCAACGGTAACTTTGTAGGAAGCTCCAAGGACAGCCGTCTTCCGGCCTCCTTTGACCTGACACCCTTTCTGTGCCCTGGAGAGAATCTGCTGGCTCTTGTGGTTGTCCGCTATAGTGATGCAAGCTTTGTGGAGGACCAGGACCAGTGGTGGTTCGGCGGCTTGCACCGCAGCGTCTTTCTGCTGTTTTCTGATCATCTCTCCATGGAGGATGTAAAGGTTGAACCCACTTTGGATAGCACTCTGGAGAAGGGCAAGCTTCTGGTGAAGGTGCCCCTTTCAGGCACTCACCAGGAAGCTTCTTCTTCTCTTTCTCCTCTTCCTTCTTTACTGGTCTCGCTCTACGACCCTCAGGGACAGCTCGTTGTATCCAAGAACGTGGAAGTATCTGATGAAGGGGTGTGCGAGACAGAACTGTTTGTCGATAGCCCCACCCTTTGGAACCACGAATCCCCTGAGCTGTACACCCTTACCCTGAGTCTTGAAGGTGAATATCGGGCTCTGCGCATTGGGTTCCGCAAGGTAGAAGTGCGTGATGGCAAGCTGTTGATAAACAACAGGCGCGTACTCATCAAGGGGGTGAACCGCCACGAGCATGATCCCCGCATGGGCAAGACACTCTCCACCGAAGGCATGGTTGAGGATATCCTGTTGATGAAGCGACACAACTTTAACGCCGTGCGAACCAGCCACTATCCCAACGACGAGCGTTGGTATGAGTTGTGCGACCGCTACGGTCTTTATGTCATGGATGAAGCGAACGTGGAGACCCATGCCTTCTACGACAGCATCTGTCGTATGGAGAGCTATGCCTCCAGCTTTCTGGACAGGGTCCAGCGGATGGTGAGGCGGGACTTCAACCACCCGAGCATAATCATCTGGTCTTTGGGAAATGAAAGCGGCTATGGCGAGAACCATGATGCGATGGCTGCATGGGTGCGTCGCTTCGATCCCCATCGTCCTATCCACTACGAGGGTGCAACCCGTCCCGAATGGGGACAGGGGACCCCCACCTTGGATAGCCTTAAGCGGGGCAGGGCGGTTACAGACATCGTTGCCCCCATGTACCCCTCCATCGAGCTTATCCAAGCGTGGGACAGGAGTACTGAAATCTCCTCTGACGACCGGCCCTTGATCATGTGCGAATATAGCCACGCGATGGGCAACTCCAACGGCAGTCTCTCTGACTACTGGCAAGCTATTAAAGAATCCAGGGCCCTGCAGGGCGGATTTATCTGGGATTGGGTGGACCAGGGTATTCTTGTTGATGAGAGTGGCCTGCCTGTAGGAGCAAGGGAGGTCGAGGACCAGAAGGTGCCTCGCTGGCGCTATGGCGGTGATTTTGGCGACAAGCCCTCGGACTTTGACTTCTGCCTCAACGGCCTGCTCTTCCCCGACCGCTCCAAGAAGCCTGCGATGAGCGAATGTTTCAAGGTGCAGCAGAGTATATCCATTACAAGCGAGCACCCGTCTCAGGGGACTTTTGTGCTGCACAATGAGTTTGACTTCTCCACGTTGGAAGGTGTTCTCATCCACTGGCGCATCATAACTGTCCAAGAAGAGGAACCGCTCTTCGGTGAAGTGGCTCTCCCCCTCCTGGGCCCTGGTGAGAGTGCACCTATTACCGTTCCTGAAGTTGTTTCAGAAGCGGTACAGGCACGTATGGCAAAGGGGGAGTGCTTTATTCTCTTTGAGTCCTTTCTTGCCTCGGACACCCCCTGGGCAGAGGCCGGGCACCGCATAGCGTGGGACCAGCTGACCCTCTCTGAAGCACTTCCTTCCAAGGTTCGTTCTTCTGCCGCTTCCTTTGAGCTGGCCTCCAACGGAGGCTACTCCTTGGTCACCGAAGCATATAGTGCGTCCTTGAACGAGGAGGGGTTTCTCTCCTCGCTGAAGTTTGTCGGTCAGAAGGAGCTGCTCGAATCTCCGCTTACCCTCAATCTCTACCGCCCACCTACGCAGAATGACGGGCAAAAGACCTTTCCCCTTGAAACACAGGAGGGGAGGGCTTTCAATGCTTGGATTGAACATGGCCTTGACCAGGTGATGTTGAAGAAGGTACAAGTGCACCCCAGTGAAAATTCTTTGACTACGGTGCACCACATTATGACCCCTGGTGAACTTGCGTTGGGAACCTTTGAGCAGAAGTGGACTTTCTTCAACAAGAAGCTCCACCTCAGCGTGGTGGTAAAGCTTGCCTCGGTGTTGGACGACTATCCGCGCATTGGCATCTCTTGTTCCTTGAACAAGCGATGGTCATCGATCAGGTGGTTCGGTCTGGGTCCTGAGGAGAACTATCCAGACCGTAAGGCAGGGTGTATACTGGATGAGTACCGGGCAACAGTCAACGAGCTCTATGTGCCGTATATTGTCCCCCAGGAGTATGGAGAGCGCACCTCTGTTCGGCATCTGGATCTTTTTGACGGGGACAAGGGAAGGATACGGTTGGCATCAGAGGCCCCCTTCTCCTTCTCTCTGCAGAAATTCACCCAGACCGAGCTCTGGGAGAAGATGCACGCTGATCTGCTGGTACAAAGTGACTACAACCACCTCTATCTCGATGCTGCGATACGTGGAGTAGGAACTGCCACATGCGGACCCGATACGCTTGAGCGTTATCGTTTAGGCAGTGGTGTCTATCGTCTTGATTTTGTCATCAGCTCAGTGTAGTTGATGGAGGAGAGAGGTGCCTATGGGTATCTATGCGTACAGCGTGGCAGGTATGGAGGGCGATAGCATCGCCCTCTCCACCTACCGAAATATGGTAGTGTTAATCGTAAATACAGCAACCCGGTGTGGCTTCACTCCCCAGTATGAGGAGTTGGAGAAGCTGTATGAGCAGTATGGTCCTCAAGGCTTCACTGTCCTTGACTTTCCCTGCAATCAGTTCAAGGAGCAGGCTCCTGAAGAGATTGCAGAGATCGATCAGTTTTGCAAGCTTACCTACGGGACCAAGTTCCCCCGCTTTGCTAAAATCAACGTAAATGGGGAGGGGGCCTCTCCACTCTTTACGTTTCTGAAGGGGGAGAAGGGGTTTGCCGGCTTTGATCCCGGTCATGAGAAGACCCCTAGCCTCATAAGGCGCTCAGCCGAAGCAAATCCTGACTATGAGAATGACCCTTCCATCAAATGGAACTTCACCAAGTTCCTCATAGATCGCAGGGGAGGGGTTGTCGCCCGGTTTGAACCGACAGCTAGTTTTGCGGAGATTGCAAAGGCGATAGAAGAGCTGCTGTAGGACCTTCCCTTGACAAAAGGGGGTAGGGCTAGTACTATTGGATTGTTAGTTGTGAAAAACTTAATCGCGAGCAATAGAAAAGGAGTTTCTTATGAATTTATATGATATTACAGTAAAAGGAAAAAAAGGGGAGGACATCTCCCTCTCTGACTACAAAGGTAAGGTGCTTCTTATCGTAAACACCGCAACCCAGTGTGGGTTTACCCCCCAGTATGAAGACTTGCAGGCTATCTATAGCAAATACAAGGGTAAGGGCCTTGAAATCCTTGACTTCCCCTCCAACCAGTTTGACGGGCAGGCCCCTGAGTCCATTGAAGAGATCGACAAGATCTGCTCCCTGAAGTTTGGGACAGAGTTCCCTCGCTTTGCCAAGATCGATGTAAACGGTCCATCCGAGAGCTCTCTCTTCACCTTCCTCAAGGACAAGCAGGGTTTCAAGGGTTTTGACATGAACCATACGATCGCCCCGATTCTCTTGGAGATCCTAACCAAAAGTGATCCTGACTATGCGAAGAACCCCTCCATCAAGTGGAATTTCACCAAGTTCCTCGTTGACCGTGAAGGGAAGGTTGTCCAGCGTTTTGAGCCTACCCACGATATGACCGAAGTATCCAAAGAAATTGCCAAGGCTCTCTAGAAGAAGAGTTTGGCCTATAAAAAATGGAGATCCTCAAGCAGGGTCTCCATTTTTTATGGCCAAGGGTGCTCATAGATCAGAAGAGTAGGCCAGCAACATTGCCCCTTCCAAGGCTGTCCCTTTTGTGGGACAGACCACTATGTCCTTTGGCAGGTCCTTGAGAAAGAGGGCTCGAATGCTCGCATCATGCTCAAGTACCCCGCCAGCAAGGGTGAGGTTGGACCTGTAGGGCTGCTGTAACCTCCGTTGGACTGAAACCACAAGCTTGACCAGCTCCCTTGCAGCTTCATTGAGGATGTCCTTGGCAAGAGCATCCCCTTTGTTTGCATGGACGGTCACATACGGGGCGAAATCAGCAACAGCGGCTTTGGTGAGGTTCTTGTCATTGAAGAAGGGGACGCAATACTGCCAATCCTCCAGATGAAAGAAGGAGAGTATCGCCTTGTCCATGGTAGTTTCGATATCACGTTGTTCCCTGCTTCTGAGGGTCCTTCTAACTGCTTGGGTTGCTATCCACCAGGCGGATCCCTCATCCCCCAGGGCACTGCCCAAGCCTCCTGAGCGTACCATATCTCCCTTTTCATTGCGTCCGATGCAAATGGAGCCGGTTCCTGCTATAAGGCTCATTCCACTGATATCCATGTGCGAGCCAGCAAGGAGGATCTCTGCATCACTGGCTAGGATCCGGGGAAAGTCAGAGTGGAAATACTGGTCAAAGACTCTCTTCCACTTCGCCTGTTCCTGAGCGCGTGCAAGCCCTGCACTGCCAAAACAGAACCCCTTGATAGGAGGGTCTTGGAGGCCCAGCTGCTCTTTTGCCCTCTCAAGGAGGGCAAGCACATTCTTCTTCGCCCCCTCGAACCCTACTGCATAGGGATTGGAGCTCGCCCCCTCATCTTGGTAGATAATCTCTCTGTTTTCATTGCTGATAGCAAGGCGGCACCGGGTGCCACCTCCATCAAGTGCGTAGTATAAGCCTTTCATACCCCAAGTATGGGATGGGGTGGGCTCTGGTGCAACATATATTTTCAATTAATGCTGAAAACTTCTGTCAATGTGCTATGCTGGTGAGTATGCAAGGATGTATCACCATTTTACAACAAGCGCTCCCCTATCTTTCGCCTTCTGAGGCGAAGGTCGCCGCATATCTTCTTGAGAGTCCTGCCTTGGCGGTGAAGATGAGCATCACCACCTTGGCTAAAGAGAGCGGCAGCAGCACAGCCGCTGTGGTCAGACTCTGCAAGCGGCTGCAGTTTGAAGGGTATGGGTCTCTCAAGCTTGCCTTGGCCCAGGAGGTATATGGAAACAGTTCCCCCCGCAGTGAAGGGCCCTATATCTTCGATCTCTCCAAAACTGAGGGGGTCTCCTCCATCACGACCATGATGGTCGACACCGTCTGTGGAAGCATTGACTCTCTTAAGGAGGTGCTCTCCAGCACACACTTGGAAGCTGCTGTAGAGGGCCTGTTCAAGAGCGAGAAGATTCTTCTGGCGGGCATCGGGGCTTCTGCCCTGGCCGCGACGGACCTCTATCAGAAGCTGGGAAGGCTTGGCATGTATGCAACCTTGCCCAGCGAGCCAGACTTGCAGATAGTCAACGCCTGTGCCTTGGATGCTGCAAGTGTTGCAGTCATCTTCTCCTACTCCGGGGAGACTAAGAGCATGCGCCAGGTTGCCCAGAGGGCAAAGAGGGCAGGGGCCTTGGTCGTCGCAGTGACCAGGGTAGGGGGGAACTCACTTTCCAAGCTCGCTGATGTGGTGCTCACTGTCCCCGACAGTGAGAACCTCTATCGCCAAGGGGCTACGCTTTCAAGGCTGAACCAGCTGGTGGTCGTGGATATCCTGTACAGCAGCCTCATTGCCAGAAGTCCTAAGGCAGAGCACTTCCTCACCACAACGTGGAAGGCTGTAAGTCATGCAGGGGCACTGAAGGAGTCCAAGAAGTCGTAGGACCTTGCTTTTATCACAGTTGCCTTAGCGGGAAAGCTGTCGTACCATAGCTATAAGGAGTTCGTATGCAAACAAACGGTTTGGAAAACATAGCTTCCTATGCGCACCTGTTTCAGAACAAACGGTTGGCCCTGGTTACTGCAGCCAGTGCTGTAGACTCCTCCCTGCGGTCTAGTATCGAAGTCATCTCATCACTGTATGACCTGAGGGCACTTTTCGCAGCTGAACATGGGCTCTTCTCTGATGGAAAAGCGGGTTCTTCTGTTGATTTTTTTATCGACCCATACAGTGGCTTGCCAGTCTACAGTCTCTACCGGCAGGGGGGGCAGAGTATCGACGCTACCATGGTGGAGGGCATCGATGCCCTTGTCTTTGATATCCAGGATCTGGGACTGCGGTTCTATACCTATATAGCAACCTTGAAGGGTCTGCTCACAGATGCCGCCTCCCTTGACCTCCCCCTGATAGTACTCGACCGACCCAATCCTCTTGGAGGTAGTGTGGTTGAGGGCGGTATCCTTGACAGGGAGTCCTTCAGTTTTGTCGGACCCGCTGCCCTTCCCATCCGCTACGCTCTTACCATAGGCGAGCTTGCCCTCTACCTCAACACCGTTGAAGACATCGGGTGTGATCTCTCTGTCATCAAGCTTGGCTCTTGGCGACGAGGCTCCTATTTTGATGACCTGGGGAGGCCATGGGTCATGACAAGTCCTGCCATCACCTCCTTTTCAACAGCCTTGCTCTATGCAGGGACCTGCCTTTTCGAGGGAACCAATATCAGTGAGGGCCGGGGTACCGCGGCCCCGTTCACCCAGATAGGAAGCCCCTATC
This sequence comes from uncultured Sphaerochaeta sp., assembly GCA_964588005.1. Classification (GTDB taxonomy): domain Bacteria; phylum Spirochaetota; class Spirochaetia; order Sphaerochaetales; family Sphaerochaetaceae; genus Sphaerochaeta. The sequence goes on along the minus strand of CAZPOJ010000007.1, from coordinate 6,106 downwards.
TCGAGCCTTTCTCCCTTGCCAAGATGGCAAACGCCTTGGATCTGCCGGGGGTGGGGTTTACCCCTGCGCATTTTAAGCCGAGTGCAGGCAAGTATGTGGGGGAGAGCTGCAAGGGTATATGCATCCATCTGTTGGACAAGCATCTGGCCCGTCCTGTTGAAATATCCCTCACCTTGATCAACCTTATAGCCAAGCAGTACCCCGGGGCATTTTCCTTCCTGCCTGCAGAGAAGGATGAGTCCCTGATGAGCTTTGAGCGGTTGGCAGGCAAGGATACCATAAGCTTGCTCGTCGGGGACCTTGCCCACCTAATCAACTCCTGGCGGGAGGATAGCGCCTTGTTTGCCAAAGAGAAAGAGAGGTTTCACCTCTACCAATAAAGGAGACACTGTGAACACTATTACCAAGATCGGACAGCATTTTGTCTGTGGATTTCCAGGAACAACCATGGACGAAGCGTTCAAAGAGGCTGTGCGCACCCATAAGATAGCCAACGTCATCCTCTTTGCCCGAAACATCGAAAGCAAAGAGCAGGTGGCCCTTCTTTGCAAGGACATTCAGACTCTGGTTCGTAAGGAGTGTGGAACTGAAGCGCTCATCTGTATCGACCAGGAGGGGGGCATGGTCACCCGCCTCAGTGAGGACTGCACCAATATTCCCTCGGCCATGGCTCTTGCCGCTACAGGGGATAGCTCTGCATCCTATACTTGTGGGGTCATTACTGCCACAGAGCTGAAGGCTTTGGGCATCAACTGTGACTTTGCACCCGTCCTGGATGTAAACAGCAACAAAGACAACCCTGTCATCGGGGTGCGTAGCTACGGGGACACCAAGGAACAGGTCATCGAATATGGTCTGGCCATGGCGGATGGATTGCAAAGCAAGGGCATCATGGCGGTAGGCAAGCATTTTCCCGGGCATGGGGATACCCATCTGGATTCGCACTTGGCGCTTCCTACAGTACATTCCGACCTCGAAGGACTTGAGGAGCATATCGCACCGTTCCGTGCAGCGATCAACGCAGGTCTCCAAGGCATCATGACCAGTCATATTCTTTTTCCAGCCTTGGAAAAAGAAGAGCTTCCAGCAACGATGAGTCGTGCCATCCTCACTGACTTTCTCAAAGGTGAGATGCTTTTCAAGGGCCTTGTCTTTACCGACTGCATGGAGATGCAGGCGATAGGGCGCTATTACGGCACGGTGGAAGCATCGCTCTCCGCTATGCAGGCAGGAGCTGATATAGTGTGCATCAGCCACGATGTCACCTTGGCCTGCAAGGCGATAGACCTGGTGGCTGAGGCCCTTGCCGACGGCAGACTCTCTTCCGAGGAGTTCTCTGCCTCCACCAGGAAGATCCTGCTTGCAAAACAGATGCTTGCCGAGCAGGAGAGCCTTGATCTTTCCGTGGTCGGTAGCACAGTGCATACCGAGAAAGTGCAAAGCCTTGTAGAGCGGTCCATCTGCCTGGCCAATGACAGGGAATTCTCCCTTGGGGAAAAGCCCTTGTTTGTCGGACCCCGGCACTTCAATGCAACCCACGTCTCTTCTTTGGCGTATGCCCTCTCCTTCGCCCCTGAGATGGAGAAACGCTTGCAAGGGGGATCGATCGTCGTATCTGACGACCCTCAAGGGGAGGAGATCGAGGAGGTGGCAAAGAGTGCCTCCTTCTACACCTCGGTGGTTGTTGCCACCTACAACGGTCATCTCTTCAAAGGACAGCTCGCCTTGGTAAAGAGGCTGGCAACCCTGGGCCTCCCTGTATGTGCAGTAGCGCTGAGAAATCCGTACGACGTCTCAGGCTATCCAGAAAATGTACAGAGCTATGCAGCCTTTGCCTATAGGCGCAATGTGTTTGATGCCTTGGCCAAGATTCTTAGCAAGAAACTAGTACCCACTGGGAAACTCCCTGTTGAGTTATAGGAGAACGATATGCCTGATATGCTCGTAAAGCTGTATGAGCTGCCTGAACTAGATACAATTCTCTCCCAAGTCTATGGCCATGGTATCGAGATTCGTCGTGCCATGGCCCCTGACAAGAAGCGTATCCTCGCTTGGATAGGGGAGAATTCCACCCAAGGGGCGGTCGGTGAGGCTGATGTCTGTTTCAGCCACACCCCCATCTCCCTGTATCTTGCCACCAGGGGAGCAACGATAGTCGGCTATGCCTGCTACAATGCCACTGCACCCAACTTCTTTGGACCCACAATGGTAGTGGAGAGCGAGCAAAAGAAGGGTATCGGCAAAGCCCTGTTGCTCAAGAGCCTCTATGCCCTGGAGGCCCAAGGCTACGCCTACGCCATCATAGGGGGAGTGGGGCCCCACCACTTCTATGAGAAGTGTGTGGGTGCCACCCTTATCGAGGGTTCAAAGCCCGGCATCTATAAGGACTATCTGGGGGCGATCAAATGAGCAGGTTCACTTTGGTATTGGTATGGGGAGCTTTTCTCCGTCCTGAAATAAATTTTCATAGGGATGTTTTATATTTGTGAAAATGTTTGTTGCTCTCTGCTCGGGTTGCTCCTATACTGGAGGTGAGCTTCACACTCGCCCTACTCGCTGATGCATCTACCCTTGGTGAATTGTTGGATGGAATACCGCAATGCGGTTTTCACATACATTAAGGAGGGGTCCATGAAAAAAACCCTATTGGTTTTGCTATTGGTTATCATGACGGTTGCACTTACCTTGAGTGCTCAAGGAGTGCAAGAGAAAAAGGAGGAGGGACCTATAAAGTTCTCTCTTTACTACTCGGATAATGCAACCCTGCCGTTCAAGCAGGATTGGCTGACAGTCACCGAGGTGCAGAAACGGGTGAATGCTGATGTGGAGTTTGAAATCATCCCCATTGCCGATTATCAGACAAAGGTCTCCCTTGCCCTGAATACGGGCACCAATGCACCTGATGTCATCCTCTATCAGTCAACCAAGGGGGAGAATGCCGCCCTTGCCCTCAACGGGGCTCTGGTTCCCATCAGTGATTACGAGGCTTGGACTCCACACTTCAATGCGAGGGTCAAGGAGTTCGGTCTTGAAGACGATGTGGATCTTCTCAAGCTCAAGGATGGCAAACGCTACTTCCTTCCCGCCCTGTTTGATGTTCCCTTCTACGATGGGGGACTCATCTTGCGTGAGGATCTGCTCAAAAAGTACAACCTTGAGGCTCCCAAGACCTTTGATGACCTGTACAATGTGCTGAAGGTGTTCAAGAGGCATAATCCTTCCTCCTATCCCTTGACCATCCTGGCAGGGCCTAGGGTCCTGTACCGCATGACCATGCCATCCTGGGGTGTCTCCCTGGGTAAGAATGGTGCAAGTGGCACCAATACCCTCAGCTGGGACTATGATGCAAAAAGGTATTTTGCAGGAGCCATCAGTGAGGAGTACAAGAGTTATGTGACCTTCTTCCACAAGCTCTATGCAGAAGGGTTGCTCGATCCTGAGATGGCTGAGCCCATTGATGGGGACCGGTGGTCTCAGAAACTTGCCACCGGCAAGGCAATGGCCACCTACGCCTACTACGACCAGATTGGGGGCGTGACGGCCAACAGTACTATCCCCGGCTTCAAGCTGGAGATGTATCCGGCCCTAGCAGGCCCTGCGGGTGCTCACCACCAGCCCAAGAGCAAGACCGGTAGTGGAATTCTCTTCCCCTACAAGACCTCCAAGCGCTCTGATTTCGAGAAGCTGGTGCGTACGGTAGACGAGATGTTCTTCTCACCTGAAAACTCCAAAATCTGGTGTCTTGGGGTTGAGGGCGTCACCTATACCATGAAGGATGGAAAGGTAGCGTTTGTTCCTGAGATCGTGAACTCAAGTGAAGGCATCTACAAGAGCCTGCAGGTGAAGTACGGCTGTGGCAGTGATGTCACCCAGATGGTATGGATCAATGCACGCGAGATGACCAAGTACGATGCAAACTATGCAAGGATCAACAAGGAAGTCGAGGCGATGGGTAACGTCATCCAGGCCATTCCTCCCAATGCAAAGTTTGACGACCGTCAGGCTGAGGAAGCAGGGACCCTGCAGACCCCTCTCTCTGATGCATTCGAGCGATGGAACTCTGCGTTCCTGACCGGCAGCAAAGACCTCAATCGGGATTGGGATGCCTATGTCAAGGAGATGAAGAGTCTGGGAATCGAGAAGTTTACAGCCCTGTATAACGCTAATCTGTAAGAGAGCGTACTAAAACCGCCCTGCTCACTTTTGGGCAGGGCATATTTTTACTACTACGTAGGAGGTAGGAATGAAGGCAGAGAAGCCCAACACCAATACGATCACCACGAAAAAATACTTTGCAAGGTATTGGCAGCTCTATCTTATGCTGGTTCTTCCTCTGGTGTATTTTCTCATTTTCAAGTATGCCCCAATGGTAGGCAACGTCCTTGCCTTCCGTCGGTATCGTCCGGGCATGGGGGCTTGGGGGACCGAGTGGGTCGGTCTTACCTATTTTAAAAGGTTCTTCGAGGACCCGGCCTTCTGGCGGGCCTTTCGGAACACCCTGGTGTTGAGCCTGCTCAACCTGGTCGTAAACTTCCCCATTCCCATTATCTTCGCCATCCTGGTAAACGAGATGCGTCACCTTGCTTTTAAGAAAGTGGTGCAAACTGTCTCCTACATGCCGCGCTTCATCTCCACTGTGGTAGTAATAGCCATCTTGGGCGAGCTTCTCTCCCCCTCTTCGGGAATCATCAATATCCTGCGCGAAAGGCTCTTTGGCCTGGATGCAATTTACTTTATGAATGACAGCAAATACTTCCGCCTTATCTACGTTTTGGTGGACACCTGGCAGTTTACCGGGTGGACGGCCATCATATACTTGGCAGCCATCACCGGCATCCCGAGCGACCTCTATGAGGCGGCTACCATAGACGGGGCAACCAAGGCCCAGCAGATCCTTTTCATCACCATTCCCTCGATCATGCCCACCATCATGGTGATGCTGATCCTCAACATAGGGCGCCTGCTCTCCCTGGGGTTCGAGAAGGTGCTATTGATGTACACCCCTGACAACAGCATGGTCAGCGATATCATCGACACCCTGGTTTATCGTACCGGTCTGGCCAACCAGAACTACTCCTATGCAACAGCCATAGGGTTGTTCAGCGGTCTGATAGGCATCATCTTGGTCGCAGGTAGCAACAGCCTGAGCAAACGCCTCACCGGCGATGGGATCTACTGATATGAAACAGTACAAGACACGTTCCAACTTCCTGTTCACCCTTTTCGTCAACCTGGTGATGCTCACCTCTTTGTTGGTCTGCCTCATCCCTTTTGTCTATATGATAGCCCTCTCCTTTTCCAGTCCGAAGGCCATCATCAACAACGAGGTATTCCTCTGGCCCAAAGGGTTCAACCTTGAGGCCTACCTGCAGATCTTCAGCTACCCGAACTTTTTCCATGCCTACGGGAACACCATTCTCTACACCTTTGTGGGAACGGCGATATCCCTGTGCATGATGATTCTTTTTGCCTACCCCTTGAGCAAAAGCAGCCTCAGGGGCCAGAAGGCCCTGATGAAGATGGTAATTTTCTCCATGTTCTTCACCGGAGGACTCATCCCCAACTATCTGCTGATCTCTTCCCTGCGTCTGGTCAATACACGATGGGCGATGCTGATTCCCTTTGCCATCAACCAGTTTAACCTGATCCTCTTGATCAACTTCTTTCGGACCATCCCCGCTGATATGGAGGAGGCTGCCATTATAGACGGACTGGACTACATTGGTATCCTGCTACGCATTGTCCTGCCCCTGAGCGGGGCTGCCCTTGCCACCGTCGGGCTCTACACAGCGGTCTTCTTCTGGAACGACTGGTTCAACGGGCTCATCTATCTGAAGAGCTCGCAGTTCCCTGTCATGCTCTTCTTACGCAACATTGTCACAGGCACCAGCATGGTCGGAGACGCTGCAGGGGCCGGGGACAAGACGACCATAGCAATATCCATAAAGAGCGCTGTCATCATAACCAGCACCCTTCCCATCATCGTGCTCTACCCGTTCCTGCAGAGGTATTTCGTAAAGGGCATCATGATTGGGGCGGTGAAGGGGTAGAGCTATGAGCTACAGCCGCTGACACTGTTCTGTGTTGTCTCCCGTACGATAAGCTC
>CAZPOJ010000006.1:0-38768 GCA_964588005.1 uncultured Sphaerochaeta sp. | reverse complement strand
TATGAAAAAGCGTATTGTTCTTCTTATGGCACTTGGTCTCATTGTTATGATGTTTTCTGGTTGTGCAGTTACCCAAAGAGTTGTCGCACAACCCTTTTCGGCATCTGTATCGTTTCCTGCAGAGGGAACCTATAAGATCTTAGGCAGGGTCGATTACTCTCCTGCCAAAAATACGGCTGGGTATCTAGGGTTTTTATCTTATGCCAAGACCGTGTATCCTGAGACTGACGACCTGGTGAATATCCTCGTTGATTCAGAAGAAACATATGAATCAGGGATAGGGTTCTTTGGCCCTTCCACCGTCCGTGTGGACTCCTCGTACGTGATGAGTGGTATTGCCATTCAGTATCTTCCATAAATAGGCTCATCCGGGGCTTTGCCCCGGATAGGTTAACCCCTCATTAATCAAGCTTAATCAGACCTCTCCTTACTTATGAGTTCACCTCATATTTTCACTGTAGCCAAGCCCACTCATAGCCTAGAGCATTACTATGTTATCTCTTACGCTTTTCTGCTATACTTATACGTTAATCAGTGAGGAGGGTGTATGCTAAAAAAACACGCCAGTGAATGGACTATAAAAGATTCAAGCGATCTCTACCGTATTGAAGAGTGGGGAAACGGCTATTTTCATATACAGGAAGAGGGGGAGGTGGAAGTTCGCCTGAAGCGCGATACTCCCGAGTCCTCCATCAGTCTTCTCAAGATAGCCGAAGGCTTGAAGGACAGGGGTACCAAGCTTCCGGTATTGCTACGTTTCAGCAATATCCTTGATGACCGTATTCAACATATCAACGAAAGCTTTGCCCATGCTATTAAGGATGCCGGATATGAGGGCTCCTACAGGGGTGTCTATCCGGTAAAGGTAAACCAACAGCAGCAGGTCATCGAAGAGATATGTCGTTTTGGCAAGCAATACCACCATGGCCTTGAGACAGGTAGCAAGGCTGAACTTATCATAGCTTTGGCCTATGTCGATGATCCTGAAGCCTATATCGTGTGTAACGGATATAAGGACGAGGAGTACATCGACCTTGCCCTCAAGGGGATGGCCCTGGGCATGCAGACGGTCCTGGTCATTGAGATGCCCGGAGAAGCTGCCATCATCGTCGAGAGGGCCAAGGCCCTGGGCATCAAGCCCGTCATCGGTATCAGGATGAAGCCTTCCACGGTAGCAGGAGGTCACTGGACGGATTCCGGAGGGGACCGTAGTGTATTCGGGTTGAACACCTCCCAAGTAATCGAGGTGGTGAACATGCTGCGCAAAGAGGGTATGCTAGACTCTTTGAAGCTGCTTCACTACCACCTGGGATCGCAGATACCCAATATTCGCAGTATAAGGATGGGGGCTACCGAAGCTGCTCGTTTCTATGCCGGCCTTATCCAGGAAGGAGCTCCCATGGGGCTGCTTGATATTGGAGGGGGGCTTGCCATCGATTATGACGGCAGCCATACAGACAGCAGCAACAGCCGCAACTATACCACACGTGAGTACTGCTCTGACGTTGTTGAAGAGATTATGAATATCTGCAACAAGGCCAAGATTCCTCACCCCACGATTTTAAGTGAGTCGGGCAGGGCCCTGGTCACCTACTACTCTGTGTTGTTGCTCAATATCCTGGACACCAATGTGTTCTGGAATGGGAAGGGCAGGGAGGAGCCGATCGCCGAAGAACTTCTCCCGGCCTTGGAGAACCTGCTCTATGTGCGCACCATGCTCAAAGAAGAGACTGCTCAGGAGTGTCTGAACGACTTGAACTACTACCGAGAGGAGATCCGCAACAAGTTCCTCTACGGTCAGGTGAACATGCGCGAACGAGCGGCAGCCGAACACCTCTACTGGTCCATTATCAGTGAGATCTACTCTCTGATGAAAGACCAGGAGCATCAATCACAACATTTGAAGGTGGTGGAGAGACAGCTTTCAGATATCTACTATGGGAACTACAGCCTCTTTCAGTCGCTGCCAGATGTCTGGGCCATCGACCAGCTCTTTCCCATCATGCCGATCCATCTTTTGGACACCAAACCCACCCGCCAGGCAATCCTCTCAGACATTACGTGCGACAGTGAGGGGAAGATCGACCGCTTCATAGGCCGTGGAGGGGTGGAGAACACCCTGGCTCTACACGTCCCCCCCGAAGGGGATGACTACATCCTGGGGGTCTTCCTGGTAGGTGCCTACCAGGAGACCTTGGGGGACCTGCACAACCTCCTTGGCGATACCAACGTCATGAGTGTCACCTATGACGAGGATGGCTCTTTCAGATTCCATAATGAACTGGAAGGTGATACCATTGCAGAGGTGCTCAGCTATGTCGAGTACGATACCAAACAGATGGAGGCGATGATCCGCACCAAGGCCGAGCGCTCTGTCCAGGAAGGAAGAATAACCGCACAACAGCGGAGAAAGATCATCTCGGCCTATACTGCCGGGATGAGGGGATATACCTATTACGAGACCGATCAGGAGGATTGAACACGATGAAAAAACGCTTGATGATAATAGGAGCCGGTGGAGTCGGCTCTGTTGTAGTACAGAAATCTGCAAGGATGGATGACCTTTACGAAGAGATCATGCTTGCAAGCCGAACTAAATCCAAGTGTGATGCCATCGCCTTGGAAGCTGGCCCGGTTCCCGTCAAGACGGCTCAGGTCGATGCAGATGATGTGCCAGCTTTGGTAGAGCTCATACAGAGCTTCAAGCCCGATCTCCTGATCAATGTCGCGCTTCCCTATCAGGACCTCACCATCATGGAGGCCTGCCTGCAGACAGGAGTGCACTATCTTGATACCGCCAACTATGAGCCTAAGGACAAGGCGGAGTTTGAATACTCCTGGCAGTGGGCTTTTGACGAGCGTTACAAGGAGGCGGGCCTTACAGCAATTCTAGGCAGTGGCTTTGACCCCGGGGTGACCAATGTATTTACCGCCTATGCGGCAAAGCACCTCTTTGATGAGATCCATTACCTTGATATAGTCGACTGCAATGCAGGCGACCATGGCAAGACCTTTGCAACCAACTTCAACCCTGAGATCAATATCCGAGAAATAACCCAACGGGGACGGTACTGGGATGAAGGAACGTGGAAAAGCACTGACCCCCTTGCCATCAAGAAGATGGTGGACTATCCAAATATTGGCGAAAGGGCTTCCTACCTGCTCTTCCATGAGGAACTGGAGTCCCTGGTCAAGCACTTCCCCACCATCAAGCGGGCGAGGTTCTGGATGACCTTCTCCGAACAGTACATCAATCACCTGGAAGTCCTCCAGAGTGTTGGTATGACTAGTATTGAGCCTATCCTCTATGAGGGAATCGAGATACAGCCCCTGCAGTTTCTCAAGGCTGTCCTACCCGAACCCGCCTCCCTAGGAGAGAACTACCAGGGTGAGACATCTATAGGGGTCCAGCTGAGCGGCATCAAGGATGGACAGGAGCGGACTGTCTACATCTACAACAACTGCAAACACCAGGATGCCTATGAGGATACCAAGGCCCAAGCGGTCTCCTACACTACCGGCGTTCCCGCCTCCATCGGGGGAAGGCTGCTTGCCCAGGGTATCTGGAAGAAGAGTGGCGTATGGAATATGGAGCAGTTTGATCCCGATCCCTTCATGGCACTGCTGCCTGAACTCGGTCTCCCCTGGGAGATGGTCGTCGATGGCAAGCTTGCATTCCATAAAGAGGACATGAACGATGCTTGATCTGGCAAAGATTCCTTATACTCCAGCATTTGTGCTGGAGTATGAAGCATTGGAAAAGAATCTGGCTCTTATTGTCCAGTTGCAACAAGAAGTGCCCGCTGCCTTCTTGTTCGCCCTCAAGGGGTTCGGCATGCATCGGGTCTTTCCTGAGATCGCCGCATGCGCCAAAGGTGCGACAGCAAGCTCCCTCAATGAGGCGCGCTTAGCAGGCGAACATTTCTCAAGTGTCCACGCATACGCCCCTGTCTATGCCCCTGGTGAGTTTGATGCCATAGCAGAGCTGTCCTCGCACATCACGTTCAACTCGGTGGACCAGTACACAAGGTACCGCCATCGGCTCAGTGGCAGTCTTGCAGGGCTGCGCGTCAATCCCAAGTACGAGGTGGTTGAGACAGCCTTGTACGACCCTTGCTCCCCGGGTTCGCGCCTGGGTATCAATGCCGAGCATCTCACAGAGCTCCCTTCTGGTATCACCGGCTTGCATGTGCACAACCTCTGCGAAAGTGGGGCAAAGGAGATGCAAGGCACTCTGGCTGCTGTGGAGAAGCTGTATGGAAGGTTCTTTCCAAGCCTCACCTGGCTCAACTTGGGTGGAGGTCACCTGGTAACCAGGGAAGGGTATGACCTCGCCCTGTTCAAGAGGACCGTACTGGATTTCAACAGACGGTTTCCGCACATTGAGTTGATCTTTGAACCTGGTGCTGCCTATGTCTGGGAGACGGGAGTCCTGGTGTCAGAGGTGCTGGATATTGTAACCAGCGACGGGGTGACCACCGTGATGCTGGACACCTCCTTCACTGCCCATATGCCAGACTGCCTGGAGATGCCCTACACCCCCAAGGTAAGGGGAGCTGAGATACTTGACTCATCATCAAATCCAGAAACGGGACACCGCCTCCGCCTTGGAGGCTGCAGTTGCCTGGCAGGGGACTGGGTAGGGGAGTATCTGTTCAAAACCCTGCCAAAGGTGGGTGACAGGTTGGTCCTCAATGACATGATGCACTACACGATGGTCAAGACGACCATGTTCAATGGGGTGGCACACCCTGATATAGGCATATTCCGTGACGGCACCTACGAGGTGGTCAAAAGGTTCTCCTATGAGGATTATAAAAACCGACTCTCGTGAAAGGAGAAGTAATGAAACCCTATTTCTTGGATTCCGAATACCCCGATACCCCTGGTGAAGATGCGTATTTTCATATCATCCCCTTCCCCCTGGAGGAGAGTGTCTCCTACATGGGGGGGACTGCCCAAGGTCCTACCGCTATTCTGGAAGCTTCTGGCCAGCTTGAGAAGCTTGTGGACGACCTCTCAGAACCCGGTTCTTTAGGTATCCATACCACTGAAGCAATCCAATGCACCTATGAACATACAGTGCAAGAGGTGTTCACCAAGGCCTCCGCTCTGGTGAAGCGCTCTTTCTCCCAAGACTCGGTTCCCATAATGCTTGGGGGGGAACACAGTGTAACCAACGCATCGATACTGGCCATCTCAGAGAGTTTCAAGGCTGGGGAGGTGGGCATCCTGCAGTTCGATGCACATATGGATTTGCGCGATGCGTATGAAGGTTCGCCCTTCAGTCATGCAAGTGTCATGAAACGTGCCGTTGAAGCGGGGCTGCCCCTCTTTCAAGTCGGGGTACGCAACTACAGCTCCGAGGATTTGGAGGCCAGGCAGAAGTACAAGGTAGGCTCCTTGGATGCACACGCACTTAATACGATAAAGTACACCAAGGGAGAGCTTTCAAAGATCTCCCTGCCAGAGACGTTTCCCAAAAAGCTGTTCATCACCTTTGATGTCGATGGCTTTGACGCCTCCTTGATGGGCAGTACCGGCACCCCTGATCCTGGAGGGCTCTTCTGGTGGGATGCCATAGACCTCCTGGAAGGCCTGACCCAGGAGAGGACCATCATCGGGTGCGACCTGGTGGAACTTGCTCCCAATCCCCTGTTGCACCATGGTCCCTACCTGGTGGCGAAGTTGGCGTATCATATGATGGGCCTCATAGCCAGGAGGAACGGGAAACTTTAGGATTGGACTAGCCCAGGGGAAACCCTGGGTAATTTTTCGTTCCTGGTCTGGCAAAACCGCACAAAGATCCAGACAAAGACAAGGACCACCTGCATAGTGGTGGTCCTTGAGAGTGAAAAATGGGTTCAATTAGGGGTCGAGTAGGGAAGAACTCTACTCTGCGAGGGCCGCTCCCAGGGCCTTGCACGCAAGCAGGGCCTCTCTATCAGGCTCCTCGTACGCAATCACTGGAGGGACAACAAGGGTAGCACCTTGTGCAAGGGCTCTTGCCTGCCACGTTATCATCCACTCCCCGTCACCCCAGCCATAGGAGCCAAAGAGGCCTATTCGCTTGTTTTTCAGCTTCTCTTCCAAGGAGCTGAACATGGGTTCGAAGTACTCTTCCTCAAGCTCTTCAACTCCTCTGGCTGGACACCCGAAGGCAACTGCATCAAAGCTATCAAGCATCGATGCGGAGAATAATTCGGAGTGGATGAGGCGTGCTTGGGCTCCTGCCTCCTGTGCACCTTTCATGACAGAGGTAGCCATCTCTGAGGTGTTTCCTGTTGCGCTATAGAATACGATTGCTACTTTTTTCATCTGTTCCTCTTCCTGCAAGGTTCCCTAAGGGTTTTTTAGGAGCATGCAGGTACCTTTGTCCCTGAAATTGAGGCAGGTGTTCGGTCATACTCTCTTTAGTTAGCCTTGCCTAACTAAAGAGAGTATATACACGCATCCTCATCCAGTCAAGCTGGCCTGTCGAAAAGAATAGAGTATTCCTCAAAGGGAGAAGATTCTTGCCAGCGACTATCCGTCAATCCTGGTTGAAGATGTTCTTGGTGATCCGTTTTACCTTTACCGTAAGGGGGGAAGCATGGCCATAGTGGGCTATTGCCTCATTGAGAACCCACTGGTATGCAAGCTTTGCTTCTTCTGTCTTGCCAATCTTGTGATAGCAGTGGCCGATATGGGCCATCAGGCCAATGCGTTCGGCTTTCGTGGAGAAATCCTTCTCGGCATCCAGGAAGGCTCGGATTACAACGTAGTGTCCCAGGGCATCCCTATAGCGCTTCATCTTCTGCAAACAGTAGCCAAGGGCAACACGTGCCATGATGGTCTGGTTGTCAGCTGATCCTTCAAACTCCTCAAAGATTCCCAACACATGCTTGCGAAGGGGCAGCTCCTTGGTATAAAGCTCCTGGACATGGTGTATGTCTGCCTGCAGGCAGATGACATCCATGTAGAGGTCATAGGAGGGGCCCTCTTCGTCTGTCCAGTCACGCTTGAGCAACTCGGTGACAAGGGTTTGCGCTTCACCGTGTTGTCCATCATCAAGATAGGAGTTTGCCAGGGCTATCTGCGCCTCCACGGTGAGCTCATCATCCTCTCCGTAGAGCCCTTTGGTTGTTTCATATATCTGTTTTGCTACAGCGAGTTCATTTGTCGTGTCGTTAGCCTGGAGGTAGGCCATATTCAGTTCACCCATCAAATTTACATAGATGGGGTTGGCCGGCCCGTGCTGATTGAAGTGTGCAACGCGCTTTTTCTCCAGCTCCATTATGTTCTGGTGAACTTGGGCAAAGTATACTGGGTCGTCCAGCTCGCTGGTAAGCAGCAAGCGTGTCAGGTAGTTTTCCATACCCCAAGTATAGCGTTAGGGTATCTCCCTAACAAGAGCCTCTCGTGATTTGATCGCCCTTATTGCCAGATAGCAGTCATGCACGTAGCTGTCCATCATCATGAATCCACTTGTATCGGTGAAGAGGTCGATGATGGAGAAGCCCTGGGCGCACAGCCCTCCTACAAGGTCGTTGAGGGTGTGACTGAACTCTATGGTGTCATGCTTTTTCAATCTTTTTGCAAGTTCTTTCTTGCTGAGACTGGAGAGGTCGGAGAAGGGGATGGTGTATTTGACCTTCATCTTATTTTTCATCGCCGCTTTCTCGTCGAACAGATAGAGGGCAGGATTGGTGGCACTGGTAAGAAGGGCCCCACCATCTACCAGTATCCTGTTGCACTGGCGGTAGACCTGTTGCACATCATCAATGAAGCACGTTGAGGTAGGGTTGAATATCAGGTCGAACCTCTTGTCGGCAAAACGAGAGAGGTCGCTCATGTCCCCTTGTTCGGTGACAAGGGTGAGGCCCTCCCTTTCTGCTATGAGGGCATCCTGGGCAAGTTGCTTTTCTGATATGTCGAAGACAGTGACCCTTGCCCCATAGGCTGCCAGGAGGATGCCTTGTTGACCGCCACCACTGGCGAGGCAGAGGACCTCCTTACCCCGGGTTTCAGCTATCCACGAGTGGGGAACCCGCTTGAAAGGGGAGAGGCCCATATCCAACTCGCCTTCCCTGGCCTTTTGCACCTGGGCTGATGTGCACCCATCTGTCCACATAGTGCCTTTGAGAGCTTCATAATCCCATGCTTCTGCATTATAGGTCGTATACTTTTCCATGTGGAAGACTCTATCACCAATGCATATTGGTATCAAGCTGGTGAGTAAGGTGCCTTTGCACATTACTTTTTAAGAAGTAAAGGGTTATGTAAGCTCCAGGGTGTGTAGCGGTGTATAGGTGAATATACCCTGTTTCTGGTAGGAGTGCATGAGGCTGATCTTGCTACTTTGCACGGTAACCGCCTCGATGGCAGGAAGCTTTTTGCACTTCGCTTCACGAGCTAAGGTGATATGGGGCGTGAATGCCTGGTCATCAAGGAGGAAGTTGTTCGCCTCCAATAGATACGAGAGTTCCTTCTGCAAAGCCTCGAGGCTTCTGTTCTCCTTTACTCCTAGCCAGAGCAGTCCCCCTTTGCTTCTTTTATGCAAACGCAGATGGTCGAGCGTCAAACTGATGGGATGCGTTGTAAGTGAGAAGAGGATCTCCTTGAGCAAGGTGATGCTTTGCGCCTCGATATCCCCTAGGAAACAGAGGGTGATCAAGAGATTTTCATACATGGTGAAAAGACTATCCGGGCAGTAGGAAGCCAGGTCCTCCTGCAGAAGGAGGATAGAGTCCTTTGTTTCGCTGTCAAGTTCCAAGGCATAAAATAGTCTCATAGGAAAAGTATACGGTCCCTTTCTTCACTATGCAAGGCTCTACACCTCAAGTACAGAGAACTCTTGCTCCCGATGATGATTAGTTCTAAACTGGTTAGACGGAGGAATTATATGAAAATAGTACTGATAGGCGCCGGTAGCGCCCAGTTCGGTTTTGGAACTTTGGGAGATATCTTCCAAAGCAAGAAACTCTCAGGCAGTGAGATATGTCTTGTTGATATTGACCAGAAGGCTCTCTCACACGTCACTGAGGTCGCCAAGAAGTTTATAGAGGAGCACTCGCTCGATTTTACCATAACAGCCTCCTTGGACCGCGCTTCGGTGCTTGCAGGAGCAGATGTGGTGGTCATCTCCATCGAGGTGGGCAATCGCTTCGCCTTGTGGGATGAGGACTGGACACTACCCCAGCAGTATGGCATCAAGCAGGTGTATGGGGAGAACGGAGGCCCCGGAGGAGTCTTCCATGCCCTGCGCATCACCCCTGTCATTGTTGAAATTTGTGATGATGTGGTTCGTCTTGCCCCTGAAGCTTGGGTATTCAACTACTCCAACCCGATGACAGCCATTACCACTACAGTCTTGCGCAAGCACCCCGACCTCAAGTTTGTGGGAATGTGTCACGAGATAGCATCCCTTGAACGCTATCTCCCTTCAATCCTTGATACGCCTTTTGAAGACCTTGCAGTGCGAGCTGCCGGGCTGAATCACTTCAGTGTGTTGCTTGAAGCGAGCTATAAGCAAAGCGGTAAAGATGCATATCCGGACATCCTTGAGAAAGCTCCCCCCTTCTTTGCAAAGGAGCCCGGCTATTCTGACATCCTTGCCTATGTAAAGAAGAACCAGGAGCTCTTCCAGACCGAGGGAAGTACCGATCGGGTCCTGCCGGAAGGAATGACCAGCGCCAAAAGCTGGGCAGACAGGACACTGTTCAAAAAAATTCTGGAACAGTATCGCCTGATGCCCATAACCGGTGACAGTCACTTTGGGGAGTATATACCCTGGGCCCATGAGGTGGCAGACCATAAAGGGATCAAGGACTTCTACACCCTCTACCAACTTATGCTTGCGCATACGAAGCCCAAGATTGAGTTACGCATAGATGAACGCCTTGTCTATATCTTGGAAGGCATCGTCGACGACAGTGGGTATGAGGAGCCTGCAGTAAACATCCTCAACAATGGCCTTATTCCCTGCCTGCCCTCCTGGATAGCTGTGGAGGTTCCTGCAAAGGTGCGTGCAACCGGCCTTGAAGGGGTTGCTTTTCCTGACTACCCCAAAGGCTTTGCAGCTCTGCTACGAAACTACTGTGGGGTGTACGACCTTATTGCAGAGGCTGTGCTCACAGGTAAGAAGGAGTATGCCATCCAGGCCCTCTTGGCCAATCCTGTAGTTGACCGATGTGAACATATTGGCGAACTCGTTGATATGATGATCGAACGCCAACAGAAGTGGCTCGGATATTTGAAGTAAAGAAGCGCAAAAAAGAAACCTTCCTGCTTGAGGAAGGTTTCTAGTAGCGGCAAAGGGACTCGGACCCCTGACCTAACGGATATGAGCCGTTTGCTCTACCAACTGAGCTATGCCGCCGTGTGTTGTCAAACAACTCTTGCATAATAGTCAAAGCCCCAAGGTTAGTCAAGGGGGTTTTTGGAAAGAGTTGGGACAAAAACAAATACAGGGGGGCTTTTCTCCTCCAATTCATGTAACCATCACTATATCATACAGTTACTAGGTGCATCATCACCGGTGTATAACCGATTCTGGCATGCATGAGTCCTTGCCTGAAGTAGGAGTCGATACACTCCTTAGGAAAATGCTATGCAGAACAGGGGAACCCTCGTTGGTGAAATTTCTCTGTAGGGTAGACACCTGTATCCTCTTAGCTGGTGTGCACCCCTCTCTTCGGTGTGGAGCGAAATCACCCCGTAGCAACAATCCAAAGCAGACCAGAGGTAAAAATGCTTGCCTTATCCTCTCTATATCGCTACTCTAGAGACATGATTGGATTCTTCATTAAAAAAGCATTTTTCGATGGCTGGGACAACCTCATTGGTATGGTGGTCCATAATCTTGGGTTTCTTCTGGTTTTGTTGGCCTTTATGGGTGGACTGAGCCTAGGAGAAGTCAGTATGGCACTGAGTATGCTTGCCGTATTTCTTTCTTTGGGGCTGTTTGCCTTCTTCTTTGCCGGCAGTGCTTCCTCAACCCACTCCTATAGCCGCTATGAGCGTGGTGGTTTTGAAGGCTTCAAGCGAGGCATCAGGGAGTCTTGGCGTCATGCCCTCCTGTTCTGGGCCCTGTTGACTCTGGACATTACCCTCATCCTGCTTGTCATTCCCTTTTACCTCAGCTATGGAACCATGGTGGGGACAGTCCTCTCTGTGGTGCTGTTCTGGGTATTTGCAGGCTTGAGCCTCGCTCTGATGTACTTCTTCCCCCTGTTTTACCATATGCGCGGGGATACTCCCCTCAAGACCTTGAAGAAGAGTTTCATCATCCTGATCGACAACCTCTGGTTCTCCCTCTTTCAGGCAGTCTATCAAGGTATTGTGTTTGCCATCTCCCTCTTTCTTGCTGGATTGGCCCCCGGGGTAACCGGTATGATGCTTGCCTCCAGTGATGCAACCAAGCTCTTGATGTACAAGTATGACTATCTGGAGGAGAACCCCGAGGCAAGCAAGAAGCATATCCCCTGGGATGAGCTGCTGTATGAAGAGCAGGAGAGTGTCGGTCACCGTTCCTTACGAAACATGATCTTTCCTTGGAAAGACTAGCATGGCCTTCGAAGTTGAACTGAAGGCCCATGTGGCTGAACCTCTTCTCCTTAAAGACCGCTTAGAAACCTTACAGGGGATCTCCTCTGCCCTCTGTGAGCTAAAGGAAGATACCTACTTCTCCTGCAAGGGTGAAGATGCGCTCTTTCGTATGCGAATCGAACAGAGTGGACCGTCCTTTGCAGCAATGCAGGGAACCTTGGTCTTCACCTATAAAGAGAAGACCATGCGAGGTGGGGTTGAGGTAAATGAAGAGGTGGAGTTCACCTCTTCCCCTGACCAGGGAGAAGCTGCCCGACTTTTCTTTCTCAAGCTGGGCTACGAGGTATACATCACCAAGATAAAGAAGGGGTATCTGTATACCCTCCCAGTGCTCCCCACACTTCCCCCTCTGACCATTGAACTGGTGGAGGTAGTCGGACTTGGCTGGTTCCTCGAGCTTGAGTTTGTCGTTGAGGATGCTGATTTGGTCGATCAGGCGCAAGGGGCTCTGCTGGACTTTCTCTCCCTGCTCAAGATCGAGGAGTCTGCCATAGAGGGTGCATACTATATGCATATGCTCAAACCACAGAAGAGACCCGAAGCCTAGGCCCCGGGTCTCTTGTAGATGAAATAATAAACTGTTGTTACATGATGGGGTAGTGGGGAACATCCTCCTCACCCAGGAAACGGCTGATGCATTTTACCAGCACTTCGTGGTCACGAATGTCGGTCAAGCCGGATACTATCGCTGCCCCTATGATTCCTACCCCTTCAACATAAATAGGGAAGCCCCCTCCACAAGCAACAAACTTGGTTGGGTCCAGGCCTCGCTCCTCCAGGGTAGATCCCCTCTGTTTGAGCCACAAGGCGTAGCGCAGGGTGCTCATCTCAAAATTCAAGACAGTTCTGAATTTGCGGTCCATCCAGCTCTCATTGCTAAGATTTGCCCCTTCAGCAGAGTACTGAAACAGGGTAAGGCCGCTCATTAGCTTGATAGAGATAGCAATCTTCAGATCCTTATCCATAGCCTCTGCTACGAATATCTTGCCCAACTCCCACGCATCTTCGTGGGTAAAGGTCTCAAATCTCAATAATTCCTCTTGTGCCGACACAATTGCCAATCTCTCGTCAAGTTCCATACCTACTCCGTTGGGAATTTGATTCCCCATTGTTTTCTCAAAGTGTCCATGACTTCCATGACACGAATAATCTCGCTATGCGGCATCTGCTTGCATTCGAGCTCCCCTTCCTCAATAGCCTTTCTACATGCTTCCACCTGATGTTCGAATCCGGTGATGTACTTGAAAGGCTTATATGTTTCCACAAGGTTGTAATCCTTGTCATACACATTAATCCCTTCACAGTTATTGATGTTCAAGAATTCGATAAAGCCACGGCTTCCAAAGATAGCACCTCGACGGTCGCTGGTGGATATCATGGAGCTGTGCAGGACTGCCATCTTGCCCCCCTTGAAGGTGAGGGTGATGCTGTTCGACTCATCCACACCACTGTCTGTCTTGGTGCAGGTAGAGGTGATCTCCTCAATCTGGTTGCCAAAGACCATCATGGCAAAGTTGATGGGGTAGACTCCCACATCAAGGAGGGCTCCTCCCGCCAGGGCAGGATCGACAAGGCGCCTTGCACCCTTCACAGGGTAGCAGAGGTTGGCTGTCAGGGCGTGGGGCTCCCCAATGACACGACGGTCGAGTATCTGGTCCAAGACAAGTCTCATGGGCAGGTAGCGTGTCCATATCGCTTCTGCTACCAAGAGCTTTTTCTCCTTGCCATACGCCAGTACTTTTCTCGCTTGGTCGGCATTCATGGTAAAGGATTTTTCACACAGGACATGTTTCCCATGGTCGAGGGCGAGCATCATATGTTCGTAGTGAAAGGAGTGTGGGGTACACACATAGACCAGATCAACATCAGGATCGTTGACCATCTCTTTGTAGGAACCATATGCTTTTTGTATATTCCACTTGCGCGCAAACTCTTTTGCCTTGGCAAGATCTCGGGAACCGACTGCGTATGCTTGAACATGCTCCATCTCAGCGACAGTTGCCGCCATCTTACGAGCTATGTTTCCAGCACCTAAAATTGCCATTTTCATACGTTTTCCTCCTTATAGTTTCCTAGTATAAGCTTTCTTTAGGTGTTTTGAAAGGCAAACATGCGCCAAAATGCACATTGCAGACACTCTTATGTGCCAAGCAAAGCAAAGAAGTTCAAGCCCAGGGAGAGTACCCCGATAAGGGCGAAGGTTGTATTGCTCTTGATCCGGAGGTTGGTTTTAGCAATGAGGCCTACCAAGGACCAGAGGCCAAAGAGCGTGGCGGTGGTAAGAAGTGCCAGGTTGGAGAGGGAATAGAGGGGAAGGTAGGGTAGCGCTATACAAAAGGCTAAGGAGGCACGGGCCCCTCCTTGGGTCCCCAAGGAGAGAAGCAGGGCTGCCGTTGCACCGAGCAGCAAGGTGAACAGCAGGACCAGGGAGGCTTTTGTAGGATTGGCGAGTGTTGCAAGGGCCACGTTGGAAAAGGCTAAGGCAAGGATCTTCAACGCTTCCCTTACATTGGAAAAAACAAACCGAGCACTGCTGGTTCGGTCAAAGAGGTGGTAGAGGGCACTTATGATAAAACAGGCGGTAAACAGGCAGAAGGCGAGTATGATGAAAACCGTCGGTTGAATAAACCCGAGCTTGCTCTTGTTGATGGTTATTGCAAGAAACACCAAGACTGCCAGGGAAACCAGTGAGCCGAGGATATCGACTACAGCATTGAACACTGAAGCCGGGGTATAGGGGTGCTTTCCTTCATTGCTGAGTTGCCTGTTGTAGGTGTCGCTATTGAAGGAGAAATTAAAATAGGTACCGTTTCTCAGTTTGGCTGAGAATTCAAGCTTATGCACCTGTGAAGCATGGGAGGTGATCTCCCCCACCTGCCTTTCAAACTCTGAAAACAACTTGTTTAAATCATCCATACTCAACTCCAGAATTTATCGGTTTTGATCTCTTCTATCAGACGGGATACCTCAACGGTCAGCAGCGCACAGATCATCTGCTCTGCAGCCTTACGATCCTTTTTGGCCAGTTCTATCGCCTCGGGAAACTCCATGGGCTTGCCGATGTTTGCATAGTAGTTTCTAGAAACTACGGTCATACTCCGTCCTGCGGTCTTCGAGCGTTTGTCCCTCACCCTTCTTCGTGGGGCGATCAGGCCAATAGGTACAATGGGTACCGGGTGCTCCAGATAGATTCTGGCGACACCAGGACGAAACAAGGAGAGTTGCCGTTGGGTATTGAGCGCACCTTCAGGGAATATATACACGGAGTCTCCCTGTGCAAGGTAGGAGGCGGCTGTTGATACAACTTTTTTTCTGTCCTCGGCGGTAAGGGCACTTATCTGTTCTGTCCAGCCAAGGAAGCTCCCTACAACAGGTATGCCAAAACCTGGTCCTATGACCATATGCAGGGGATCTTTCATGAGGGTGGTTACAAAGTGTACGTCACTGCTGCTAAAATGGTTGGAACAGAAGATTTTGGGTCCGGGAGGCAAGCTCTCCTCCTGCCAGGTTTGAAAATCATAATTGAGTTGTAGTATCACCTTTACGACATTTCTATAGATGCTGTAAAGGCAATAACTGATTTTTTTCACCCATAAACTCCTCGTTCAAGTGTACAAACACCACAAGCTCTGGTCAACACCAGGTAGGCATCCATAAATCTCGGCCCAGGGAGGGGTCATGTATTTTGTGTGCTTGGATATTATAGACCTCATGGAGGTTTTTATGGCAGATGACCTCGGCAGTAGGGCCGTTGGCAAAAACCTTGCCCTTTTTCAAGAGTATTGTCTCATCGCTGTAGACCTGCACCAACAAGAGGTCGTGCAACACACAGATAACACTCAAGTTCTTCTCAACCAAACGTTTGAGCAGGTTCATCATGGTACGTTGATGTTTTACATCCAAGTGGTTCACCGGTTCATCCAACAACAGCACCCCTCCTTGCTGGCAGAGCGATCGGGCAAGCAGGACGCGCTGCATCTCCCCCCCTGAGAGTTCGGTTACCCGCTTGTTCCTCAGGTGCAGGATGTCGCAGTCGCGCATTGCCTCCTCGACGGTGCCCTCCTCATCATGGCCACCATGGGCATAGCGGCCCATCGACACCGCTTCCAATACAGAGAAATCATAATCAATCCTGCCATTCTGAGGGACAAACCCAATTTTTCTTGCAAGGTTTTTTTGGGTAAGGGAAGAGACATCACTTCCCCCTATATGGACTGATCCCGAGGAGGGGGTGAGTTCTTTGTAGAAGAACTTCAGCAGCGTACTTTTTCCACTGCCGTTCGGTCCGGTCAGGGCGATGAATTTGCCTTGAGGGAGTGCAATGGCAAGGTTGTTGAAAACCTCTTGTTTTTCATAGCCCCCACTGAGGGCCCTTGCTTCCAGACTATGCATAGGCATACCGTCCTTTGCGCAGCATCCAGATAAAGAGGGGAGCCCCTAGAATACTGGTGATGACTCCAACGGGCATCTCCCCTGTAGGCAGGAGCAATCGCGCAAGGGTATCGCTTCCCAAGAGGAGAAAGGATCCGATGAGGCAGGTGGGCAGCAGCATCCTGCTATGCTTGGGTCCAAGTATCAGGCGAGCCATATGGGGGGCCATAAGGCCGATAAACCCTATCACCCCGAAAAAGGCGACGCACGTTGCAACGGCAAAGGTGGCCAGCAGCAAGAGGATGAGCCTGATCTTCTGCAAGGGGAGCCCTGAGGCGAGGGCAGATCCCTCATCTAGGAGGAGCATGTCCATCTCAGTGTGGGCAAGGCGAATGGGCAGGATGAACAGTACAGCGCAGATGAGCATGAACAGAGCCTGTTTCCACGTGCTTGAGGTAAAACTTCCCAGGGTCCAAAAAAGAATCCTGTCGTACTGTTCATGATTGAGGAACATCAACAGTGTCATCCCAGCAGAAAGGATATAGTTGGCAGCCACTCCGGTAAGCAGCAAGGTTGTCTGACTCACCTTGTGTCGTGAGCCTACAAGGAAGATGAGGGCTGTGGTGGCAAGTGCTCCAAACATGGCGGATAACGGCAATCCCAGAAATACAGCGTACCCAAGGGTGATG
The DNA here is from genome assembly GCA_964588005.1 of uncultured Sphaerochaeta sp. Lineage (GTDB taxonomy): Bacteria > Spirochaetota > Spirochaetia > Sphaerochaetales > Sphaerochaetaceae > Sphaerochaeta. Next base: position 22,119 of record CAZPOJ010000006.1, on the reverse strand, counting down.
GAGAGCGCTACCCCAAATGAGGCACCGGCAGAGACCCCCAGGACAAAGGGGTCGGCCATCGGGTTACGCAGCACTGCCTGAAAGACCGCCCCGGCCCCTGCCAAGATAGCCCCACAAAGGATGGCTGTCAGGACACGGGGGAGCCGCAACTGAAAGATGATGTACTGCTGGGATAGGTTCGTAGACTTACCGGTGAGTACATGCAGGGTATCAGAGAGGGATATTCCGGCAGGGCCGAGGGTGAGGGAAATCATTGCAAGAAGCAGGGTCGACAGCGCCAGAGCTAAAGCCAGGCGCTTTTTCATAACCAATCGTCTCCATGGATAGCCTTTGCAAGATCTTCCAGGGCCATGGCACTGCGCGGTCCTTGGCGGCTGATCATGTCAGATTCGACAAAGACGAGGTTCCCCTCCTTAGTTGCCCTAAGGTCGCTGTAGGGTTTTGTCTTGATGAACTCCTGGAGCGTCTGCTCATCGGTTTGTCCCCAACGCCGAGTCATGACAATGAGGTCAGGATCTTGGGCGACTAAAAGCTCCTTGCTGTATGTCCAGCGGGTTGCATCCTGGGCTATGTTGATGGCCCCGACCATACCCAGCATCTCACTGATATAGGTATCGCCGGTGGCTGTCCCGTCGAAGGACCCAAAATCAACCATGAAATAGACGCGCTTCTTCTCCATGGTCCGTGCCTTCTCCACGGTGTCTCGCACCTGGTTTTGCATGGTGAGGATGATCAGTTCTCCTTCCTTTACTTTGTCGACCCTTTGGGCAATCTCGCGGATTAGGGTATAGGTTCCCGTAAAGGTTTCCTGGAGGTCTAGGGCAAGCACTTCAATGCCTGCACTCTCAAGGGCCTGCAACAGTTCATCACTGACAAAGGCGGTAGAGATTGCAAGATCAGGTTGCAAGGAGATAAGTTTCTCCAAGGAGGGGTTGTACAGGGTCCCGATGCTCGGTAAGGCAAGTGCATCCTCAGGGTAGGTGCAGTAGTCGGTTCTCCCAACCAGCAGATTTCCAGATCCCAGGGCATACAAGGTCTCAGTGACATTAGGTGCCAGACTGACTATGGAGAGTTGTTCTGCCTTGGGGGAACTCTTTTCCAAGAGCGGTTGAGCGAACAGTGAAGTGAGTAGGAAGATACTCACCAAGATAACGGATACACATGATTTTAGGTTTGTTCTCATAGTATAATACCCCTTTGGAATAATGGGCATATAAAATACCCAAGCCTATACTCCGTAGGCTTTTCGTACTGATTGCTGAGTCAGGTCTCCTGGCTTAGGCTTCAATGGATGCTGCGACTTCCCGCTTACGCAGTGTCATAGTGCAGAGTCCTATCCTTTACAGTGGCGGGACCGCAGGGGCTTCTACCCCTTTCCCTTGGCTCAGACAGCCCTATCCTACGTTTGTTCCAAGGAAGCTGTCAAGTCTTTGCGGTTGACCTAGGTAATTCTCTTACGGTAGTATCGCACGTATGAAGTACAACCATATAGAGATTTATACAGATGGGGGTTGCAGCGGCAATCCCGGTCCGGGAGGGTGGGCCTTCACCTTGCAAGGGGACAACGTCTTTGAAAAAGAGAGCAGCGGCGGTGATCCTGCCACTACCAATAACAGGATGGAGCTGACCGCGGTGATAGAGGCGTTGAAAGCTAGCATTGCCTACCAGCCTGAAAAGGTTGTCATCAACACCGACAGCCAGTATGTGAAGAATGGGATTACCCAATGGATCAAGAACTGGAAGCGCAATGGGTGGAGAACCGCTGCAAAGGCTCCGGTGAAGAACAAGGAACTGTGGATAGCCTTGGATGAGCTGAACAGCAAGCTCCCTGTTGAGTGGAAGTGGGTCAAGGGCCATGCAGGTGTCGAGGGCAATGAACGCTGCGACGCCATGGTACGCATCGAGATGGATAAGATCTTACAAAGATGAGGAAAGACCAAGAAAAAACAACGCTCTGGCAGCTGTATAGCTCTTTTTTCAAAATAGGCGGACTAACCTTTGGCGGGGGGCTGGCAATGCTTCCCATGTTGCAGCGGGAAGTCATCGCCAAGCATAGATGGGTGACAGAGGAGCAACTGTTGGATATCTATGCAATAGGGCAGTGCACCCCGGGTATCATTGCGATCAACACCGCTTCCTTGATTGGGTTCAAGCGCCGAGGGGTTTGGGGCAGCATCGTCGCCACGCTAGGGATGGTCACCCCTTCCTTGGTGCTTATTACGCTGATAGCTTCGGTTTTGAGCCAGTTTGAAGAGAACATCTTCATACAACGGGCATTCGGAGGTATCAGGGTTGCTGTGTGTGCACTTATCACGCAGTCGGTCATCACCCTCTATAAGAAAAGTATCGTCGACCTGCCTACCTTGCTGCTCTGTCTGGTAACGGTCGCCGGCACTACACTTCTCCAACTCTCGCCCATTGTCTTTGTCATACTGGGGATTGTGTTTGGCCTTGTGGTGCAGAACCTCAAAAGGAGAGGGGCAAAATGACCTACTTCTTATTGTTTTATGAGTTTTTCAAGATAGGGCTCTTCTCCATCGGTGGGGGGCTTACCACCTTGCCATTCCTCTACTCCCTGGCAGAGAAAAGGCCTGAGTGGTTTAGTGCGAAGAATATTGTCGACATGCTGGCCATCAGCGAGTCTACCCCAGGTCCCATCGGCATCAATATGGCAACCTATGCAGGGTATGTCACTGCAGGACCCCTAGGGGGTCTCATAGCAACCTTGGGAGAAGTGACCCCCAGTGTAATCATCATCTGCATCATTGCCAGGTTCCTTGACCAGTTTGACAAGAACCCCCGTGTCAGGGATGCCTTTTACGGTCTACGTGCAGCGGTTATCGGCCTGATCATATTTGCAGCTTCCAAAGTCTTTGCCGTCACCTTGTTCCATGCAGGGGCGCTTAGGGGCTTGGAGACCGTCTTGTTCTTAGTTCTGCTGACCTTAGCCTTGAAGTTTAGAAAAGTGCATCCTCTTCTATGGATTGTTCTTGGGGCGGTTTTGGGTCTTCTTTTGAAGCTTCCTTCATAAGGGAGGACGCCATGGCGTACCAGCTCTGCTCTCCTTCCAAGCTGGCCAGGACGCTGAAGGCCCTGGCCTCTTGCTTGTGCACTGAAAGCAGGTAAAGAGCACGCTCTTTGGCAAACTCAAGGGAACCCTCCTTCAAGGCCAGCTCCATTAGGGTGGCATGGAGGGGGTAGTTTCCCCGGTCTTTTTTCAGGACCTCCTCGTAGAGGGCAAAAGCCTTATCCTGTGCTCCTTGCTGACGCAGGGCGTAAGCCTTGGCAAGGGGGAACTCGAGATGGGCGGGAAAGAGGGCGAATGAGGCGTCACTGACGCCAATAGCCTCATCGAACTCTTTATTTGCAAGCAGGGCCAATACCAAGTTGTAGCGCCCCTCACTCTCCTGGGGGGCAAGTTCCACTGCTTTTTTCAGCAACGGTACCGCCTTGTCATACTCCTTGGTATCAAGGGCGGCCAGAGCCCTAGATTGCAGGACAAGACTCTTCTCCCTCCTTGCTACCCGGGTCGAACACGAACCGAGTAGCAGCAGGGAGACGAAGAGCAAGATGATTGCACGCTTCACGACTCGAGTACCGTCCTCTCTATCTCCATGACCTGGGAACGATAGAGATTGGTGATCGAAGAGCCGTAGTCTGCCAGCAACTGGATGATGTTTCTGGGGTTGTTTTCGGCATCCTTGCCATTGAGCCTGTCCCCTGCATCCCCGAGACCGGGGAGGATGAAGGCCGCGTCGTTGAGAACCGGATCCATCCACAGGGTGTAGACCTCAGCTCCTTCGATGGCACGACAAATCCTCAATGATCCCTTCAGGGCGCTGATGACGTTGATGAACTTCACCGACTTGGGGTTGATGTTGTTGTCGCGCAGATACTTGACGATGGTGACCAAGGAGCCTCCTGTGGCGTTCATGGGATCGGCAAAGATGAGGTCCTTGCCGTCGAGCTCCTCTAACTTGAAGTAAGATTTGTCAAGATCGAGGATATAGTCCATATTTGCCTCTTTCTTACTGTCGTCGCGCTTGATCTTAAAAAGGGCGAAAGGGGTTACAAAGTCATCTGAGGAGTACTCCTGGATCTCCTTGCTCAAGATCATGCTGGGAAGCAGGGCTCCACGCAGCATCACGCACATGACGCTGTTCTTGATAAGGGAGTCGACATCGGGAATCCTATGGACAGCATAGTTGCGCACAGGGGTGGTCACCGGAGTCTTGGTGATGATGCTGCGCTTGCTCGGCAGGGCGGCATCGGCATAGACATGGGAGAAGAGCATCTCGTACGCCCTTTGGATATAGTAGAGAAACTCCTCATGGTCGGTTGTGGGGTCACGTAACTTTGCTATGAGGCGCGAGGCCTGCCCATGCTGCTGCTTTGGTGTCTCAAACGAGTATACATGGATATTGGGCTCCTCAGCGAAGACATCCTTGAGATACTTGCCGATCTCCGAGGCGCTGTCTACCAAGCCTTTGCGTGCAGCTTCGAGCTGCATGAGGTCACTGGCGTTCTCCAGCACCGAACAGTGGGTAAGGGATTTCTTGTAGAGCTCATCAACATGGGCTATCTTCTCCTTGTCGCTATCCAAAAGATAGCCATCAAGGTCCGTAGCATGCAGTATTACTTTATTCATCGGGTATTTTCTCCTGTTTCACTGGAGATTTTACCCGAAGTAGATCAATTGTACAAGGAAAGTTACCCCTTTACCGCACCTGCTGTCACCCCTTTTATAAACTGCTGGCTCATCGCCAGATAGAGACCCAGGACCGGGATGGCTGATAGGGTCAAAACTGCAAGGACCTTGGACCAGTCGGTCTGGTACTGTCCGAAGAGTCGGGTAACTCCAAGAAGGAGTGTCTTCTGGTTCTCGGTGTTGATAAAGATAAGGGGGAACCAAAGGTCATTCCAAAAGGGAATAAGGTTGTAGATGGAGACAGTGGCCAGAGCCGGTCGTATCAAGGGCAGGATGATCATGTGGTAGACCTTGAAGGAAGAAGCCCCGTCGATATAGGCAGCTTCCATCAGCTCCTTGGGGATTTCACGGATAAAGGTGGTGAGTATGAAGACTCCCACCGGGATCCCCATGGCGACGTAGATGGGAGGCAGCGACCAGATGGTGTTCAACAGGCCCAAGGCTCGGGTAATCTCCAGCAGCCTGATGGAGGCTATCTTGATGGGGAGCATCATCCCCGAGATGAAGAGAAAGTAGAAGAGGGTGGAGTAGCGGCTCTTCCAGCTTGCCAGGGCGTAGCCTGCTAGCGAGGAGACGAAGGTGACAATTACCAAGGAGAGGACCACCACTACAAGGCTGTTCTTGAAGTAGGTCAAGAAATCTCCATCACGCAGAACGGTCACATAGTTTTGAAAATTCCACTTCTTGGGAATCCAGAAAGGGTTCTCATAGATGGTAAGCCTGGTCTTGAACGAGTTGATCAGCAAAACCCAGAGGGGGAACAAGACGACGAATACCCACACGAGCATGATGATATGACTGGTGATATGCCTGTTTTGACGTTTGAGTGATGGGGCCATATTATGCACCTCCTTGGGTCTGCTTGAGTGTGGGGATGACTCCGATGAGCAGTATGATGAAAGTAATGGTGGCAATGGCAGCTCCAAGACCTACATCAGGGATGCCGATAGGGTGCTGACCGGCAATGCCGTACCGGTAGAAGAGGGTGCCGATGAGGTCGGTGGAGTACCCGGGAGCTCCGTTGACGTTCTCCATGGCAAAAACAATGTCAAAGGCATTGAAGTTATTTACAAAGGTAAGCACGGCAATAATACCCACCACAGGCTTGATCAAAGGCAGCTTGATGGAGAAGAAGGTCCTGAAAAATCCAGCACCCTCAATCTTTGCCGCTTCCAAGATATCTTCACTGATATTCCTGAGGGCTGCGACAAACATCATCGTCGGGATACCAAGCCACTGCCAGCAGGAGACTAGCGATACACAGGTGAGGGCTGTCTTTGTATCACCCAGCCAGGGGTGCTTGAGAAAGGGCAGTCCGATAGAGACAAAAAAGTCACCTGACCAGACGGGGTTGAGGATAAGTTTCCAAAGGTATCCGGTTACCAGGACGGCAAAGGTCGTTGGTATGAAGATGATTGTCTGGTAGATTTGTCTTCCCTTCATGGTCTCGTTGGTGAGAATGACGGCAAATATGATGCCCAGCATATTTTGGAAGACTAGGTGGATAAGGAAAAAGTACCAGGTATTGAAGAAAGCACCCCAGTACCGCTCTGAAATGGCTGGATCGGTGAAGAGCTTGGTGAAATTTCCCAAGCCGACAAAACTTCTGGTCTGTGAGCTGTTCCCTGTATAGAGGCTGAGCCTCAAGGAATCAAGCATGGGATATGCCATAAAGACAACGTAGAAGAGTAGGGCAGGTATCAGATAGAGAAACCAATGCCATTGTTGGTTCTTTTGCAGGGTATGGGTTTTTTTAGACATCAAGGGCTCCTCACCAGATGATAGGGGGAGGGTTGCCCTTTCGGGCAACCCTCGGAGATAGGGAGATTTAACGAAGCTTCTGGATAGAGTCAGCAGCCTGTTTGGCGGTGATATCACCCTTCATTACCCTGATGACAGCCTGGTTCATCGGGGAGTAGAGGTCCATCAAGGCCGGCCAGACAAAGCGTGCATCGGTCTGCTTGCCTGTATTGAGGGCAAGGAACTCGTTTGCATGGACATCTTCCAAGGTTATGGGGAACTTGATCATCGGGAAGTAGCCGCTAGGAAGGTTCTGACTTGCAGTGGTTGCACCCTCTTCGGTACAGAGCCAAGCGAGGAAGGCCTTTGCAGCTTCTGGATGAGCAGTCTTCCTATTCATGGTGATGGCCATGTCAGGGTGGAAACAGATGGCAGTCTTATTGCCCTTGGGAGCTGGTATGGCAAACAGGCCCCAGTCAAAGGTAGCGTCCTCATAGACGCCTGCAGTCCAGCTTCCGTCGACGAACATGACGGCCTTCTGGCTGTTGAACAGAACCTGGCTGTCGTTGTAGGTTACCGCTTCAAAGCCTGAAGGACAGTATTGGGCAACGTCTGCCATTGCTTGGTACGCTGCTACAAAGGCTGCATTGTTCATCTTCAACTCGCCTTTTTCATATTTTACGCGTTGATCGGCTCCTCCGATATAGTTGGGCAAAAGTCCAAGGAAGAATGTCTCAAAGATATCCCACTCATCAGCGAGTCCATTTGCAAGGGGAGTATAGCCAGCTCGCTTGAGCTTTGCATTGAGGGCAAGGAACTCCTCCCAGGTCTGGGGTATGGCGAGGCCTTCCTTCTTGAAGATATCCTTGTTGTAGTAGACTGCGTGGGAGACAGCAGCAAAAGGAATGGCGAACTGCTTGCCGTCGGTGGTCTGCCAAGGGGCACGGTTGGATGCGCTGAAGTTCTCCTTGAGGCCGGGGATGTCCGAACAATCGGCAAAGTAGCCGGCATTGTAGAGTTCTTGGCCAGCGGCATAGGAGCGGGCGTACATGAGGTCTGGCCCTGTATCGCTATCCAGTTGCAGGCGCAGGGTTGCATTGTAGTCAGGAGGGTTGGTAGGTTGGAACTTTATGGTCACATTCGGAGCAATTTTTTTGTATGCTGCAAGCAGACGGTTCATCTGCTCAACATCATCGGTTCTCCATGATCCCATGGTAAGCAGTACCGAATCACCGGTCATTTCCTTGGTTCCTTGGCTGCTGAGGGGGAGCGCCAAGCTTAAGAGAAGTAGAACAACAACAAAAAAGGTAAGTTTTTTCATCAATTTCTCCTTCGAAGTATTTGTACTGATAGTATACCATACATACGACAAATGAGAACAAAATTGATAGTAGTATATCAGTTTTATCAAATTGGGAAGGGGCATGATATGCTTTTCTTAGTATTAAGTAACGAACTTGCCCACAAATCGCTTGTCGCGTAAGGACAAGATTTTGATAGTATGATACTGTTTCCTTATCTTTTTCTCATGAGGTAAACAATGAACCTAGTGTTTCTCGGCCCGCCTGGAGCTGGAAAAGGGACTATTGCGTCCCAGGCAAAAAAACATTATGACATCCCGCACATTTCAACCGGGGACCTGTTCCGCAATCATATAAAAAATGAAACAGAATTGGGCAAGCAAGTGAAGGCACTCATAGCAGACGGGGACTTGGTTCCCGATCACCTTACCATAGCCATGGTCAAGGAGAGACTTGCTGAAGATGATGCCAAGAAAGGCTTCATCCTTGACGGCTTTCCTCGAACCATTCCACAGGCACAAGCGTTGCATGAAATGGTAGATTTGGATGCAGTCGTCAACTTCGTCCTTGGGCGTGAAGCGATTATCAAACGACTTTCGGGACGCAGGATGTGCAGGTCCACCGGCAGGATCTACCACCTCATCTACGATCCCCCCAAGGTGGAGGGCCTCGATGATGAGACCGGAGAAGCTCTGATCCAGCGTGACGATGACAAGCCAGAGGCAATAGAGCATCGCCTTGATGTCTATATTGAGCAGACCAAGCCCCTTATTGCCTTCTATCGCGAGGCGAACCTGGTGGTGGATGTTGATGCTGCACCCGCCCCTGATGTTGTCATGGCAGAGATGGTCGCCCTCTTGAAGGATGAGAAATAACATTTTTCTTCTGGAGAGGTATCCGGGTCAGTAAAGAGAAGGTTCTTCTCATCTGGTCTTATGCTACGCACCCTTTTGAGTGCATAGCGAGAGTTGGGACCCCCTGGAACCTTACTAGACAATACCCATAGGTACAAAGAAGAGACCTTCTCAAACGTGAGAGGGTCTCTTCTTTGTAGCCTTGCTTCTTATAGCAGACTTACAGGGCTGGCTGGCTTTTCAGTCTGTGCCATCAAATGAGCAAGCTCCTCCTCAGGAGCCAGCTTGCCGTTTCTGCCAAAGAGGGCGATCAGGGTGGCCAGCTTTTCCAGGTTGGCATCACAGGCGTGCTTCTTCTCCATCCTCCAGGCCCAGTTGTGCGAGCCGCAGGTTGAAGGGATGTTCATCCTTGCCTTGGTGTTCAGGTCAAGGATGTCCTGCATGGGGAAGATTACATACTGGGCATAACTAGCTGAAACTGCACGAATCATCGCCCATGTTACTTCCTTGGGAGTACACCCGAGATAGTCGGTGACCATCTTCTTGTCTTTCTCCTCAAGTGCTTCAAACCATCCGCGCACCGTATCGTTGTCGTGCGTTCCTGTGTAGGCGACACAGTTGTCCGGATAGTTGTGGGGAAGGAAGAGGTCATAGGGATTTGGCCAGTCTGCAACGTCGCGAGTAAAGCCAAACTGGCAGATACGCATGCCGGGGAAGTTGTTCTCATCGCGCAGCTGTTCGACTTCCGGAGTTACAAAGCCCAGGTCCTCTGCAAAGATGGGCAGCTCCCCCAGTTGAGCGCGAACCTCCTTGAAGAAGTCTGATCCTGGTGCCTTAACCCATTTCCCGTGCTCTGCGGTCTTGTTTCCGTAGGGAACCTCCCAGTAGGACTCAAATCCCCGGAAGTGATCGATACGCAGGATGTCGCTCTGATGAAGCAGGGCCTCTATTCTTTGTATCCACCACTTGTAGTTGTTCTTTTTCATCACATCCCAGTCATAGACAGGGTTGCCCCACAGTTGGCCTGTGGCACTGAAGAAGTCTGGGGGTACGCCGCTGACCCCACTGTAGTGACCGCTTTCATCAGTTTTGAAGAGGCCTATGTTGCTCCAGGTATCCACCGAGTCCGCTGCTACAAAGATAGGGATATCTCCCACGATGGAGACCTCGTGTTTGTTGGCATATCCCTTCAAGTCCTGCCACTGTTTTTCAAAGAAAAACTGCAAGGTCTTCCATATGGCAATCTTCCTTGGATATTTTTGTTGCAGCCTTGCTATGTTCTCCTTGGTGTGAAGGCCGTCCTCCTTCTTCCAGACACTAAACCAGCGGGCATCATTGTAGTGCTCGTACAAGATCATGAAGATGGCGTAGTCATCAAGCCAGAACTGATTTTTGGCACAAAATGCCTTGAACTCCTCGTTCTCCCCTTCACGGTCGATGAAGGAGGCAGCAGCCTTCTTTAACAGAGGCATCTTCCACGCATCGACCATCGAGTAGTCGACATGATCCTTGGGAAACGGGGGAGGGGAGGCAATCTCTTCCGGGGTAAGGTAGCCCTCCTTGACAAGCAGGGGGAGGGAGAGCAACAGCTCATTGCCTGCAAAGGTCGAACGTGCGGCGTAGGGGGAGTTGCCATACCCTGTAGGGCCAAGGGGTAAGATCTGCCACAGCCGTACATCCGCACTCTTTAAGGAGTCGACAAATGCATACGCCTTGGAACCGAGGTCCCCTATGCCGTGGGGCCCTCCCAAGCTGGTGGGATGCAAGAGCACCCCGCAATATCTTCTCTGTTCAGTGTTCATCTTTGATGGGTACCTCTTTCAGGGATTGTCGCTCGATGATGCTGAAAGGAATCTCCATATGGGTCGATCCCAAAGCTTCTCCATTGATCATGCGAAATAGGGCTTCACTTGCCAGGTATCCCTTCTCCTGGGCAGGCTGGTCAACAGTGGTCAAAGTCGGTGTTATCAACTGGCTCTCAACAATGTTGTCAAAGCCGACCACCGAGATGTCATCAGGGACCTTGATGGCGTGTTCATTAAAGTAGAGGATGACCCCGATTGCAACGATATCACTCATTGCCAACACACACGTTGGCTTGGTCTTCAACTTTGATATGAGGTGGCCGGTATGCTTGCCGTCTTCAAAGGTGCACTCGCTGACCATCTGAGTCACACACCCCTCAAGGTCATAGAGGCTCAGGCCGAACTCCTTGAGGGCCCTTTCATATCCACGTTTTCTTCGCTTGGGCACGCTCGCCTCAAACTCATCAGAGTCAAAGGCATCCTCGCTCAAGCTTATAATCGCTATACAGCGGTGTCCCTTTTCCAGGACCAGGCGCATTATCTGGTACGCTGCCATCTCATCGGCAATATTCACCGAGGGCATATCCTCACTTGGAGTACCGTCGATAGTGACGAAAGGAAGCTTGCGGGTATTCATGATATTGACGATATCCATGCCGACCTGCATCCCCATGGTAATAAGGCCGTCCACTGCAGCACAGCGCACTGCATCGGTGATGGATTCATGCAAAGGGGGGATAATGGTCAGGGTGTAGCCATACTTTTGGCAAACACTGCCTATCCCTTGGATAACTTGGAGCGTATAGGGGTTTCGCATCGAGTAGTGAATGATCTGGGGTAGGAGAAACCCTATGCTCAGGTGTCGTTTGAGGGAGAAGTTCCTAGCCATAGGGTCAGGGATATAGCCGAGCCTGTCTGCTGTCGCAAGTATGATGTCCCTTGCCTTGACACTGATCCTGGAAGGTTCATTGAAGGCAAAGGAGACTGCAGTCTTCGAATATCCGCTTTCGCGGGCTATATCCTTGATAGTAGGTCGTTTCTGAGGAGAATCCATGCTTACATCCTTTTGAGTAAGAGATATTGGTAGGGGCCAAGAATGAAAGGGACATTTCCAAGAACGAGCACACGTCCTGAAAAAACTTCTTGATAGGGGCCATACAGGCTGTGATGGAACCGAGCTGACTTCTGGTACTCACTGAAGTTTACCAGTACAAGATGCTCGCTTCCCCGTTTGAGTGCGAAGACAGCGTTATCATCAGAGGAGGTGACCTCATCAGGGGCATCCGAACGGAAATCACGCTCGTGTGAGCGATATTCTACTAGATTCTGCAAGGTGTTGAACAGTGCGGAACTGATATGGTCATCCTTTGTCCAGTCAAAGGGGGGACGATGCAGGTTTCTGCTATCCATAGCCAAGGTCGGGTTATCGTGATAGCTGTAGTCATTGAGCGTAGCTATCTCGTCCCCGCTATACAGGACGCTTATCCCCCGGGTGAGGTAGATGAATGCATGGGCCAGGCTGAGCCGCTTCAAGGCAAGCTCCTCTTGGTAGGTGTCCCGATCCTCCAGGGCTTTCTCAATACCGCACAGGGAGGCGGAGGTGCCGCAATTGCGGGCATCCTTGTTCTTCTCGTTGAACTCATACAGTTCACCCTTGGAGAAGGACCCGGGAAAGGTTCCCAGATAAAAGGAGATAAGAAACTGCTTGTGCTCAAAGGGAGAGAGCCCGATCTGATGGAGATGCTCATCCTCGATGCCCCACCCGATATCGTCATGACAGCGCAGGTAGTTTACCCAACAGGCGGAGGAGGGGATGTCGGTGGGAAGCTCGACAAGGCTTCTTTGCAGCAAGCGGGTATCCCGCGTAGCGAGGGAGTTCCACATCTGCACCATCAGGGAGACGTTGTACAGGAGGTGACACTCAGGGGCCTTCTCGGTACCGAAGTAGGGAGCTACCTCCCTAGGTGCCATGACCACTTCGCCTTTGATGATGCAAGAGGGTGCCACTATTTCCAGGGCAAGGCGGAAGATCCTCAGAAGGGTGTGGACCTCTGGCAGGTTGCGGTTGCTGGTTCCCCACCTTTTCCAGATGTAGGGTATGGCGTCGAGGCGGAAGACCTCTACACCATAGTTGGCCACAGTGAGCATTGCATCCAGCATTGAGAGCAGTACCTCACTGTTGGCGTAGTTGAGATCCCACTGGAAGTGGTTGAAGGTGGTCATCACATACTCTTCACTCTCTTTGAGGAAGGTAAAGTTGCCCGGTGCCTGCTGGGGGAAGACCTCGCTTGTGGTCGCTTCATAGGCATCTACCTCAGCTTTGTCCCGGGTGAAGAAATACCTATCCTTATAGGAGGGGTCTCCCTCTTTAGCCTTGAGCGCCCAAGGATGGGTATCTGCTGTATGGTTGAGCACAAAATCAATACAGAGACTGATACCTGCCTTGCGGCAAGCATCGGCAAGAAGGATAAAGGAATTTGTATCACCAAGACGGGGGTCGAAGGAGGTGAAATCCTCCACTGCATACCCTCCGTCATTATTGGTAGGGGGCATTTTCATGCAGGGCATCAGGTGCAGATAGCGAACCTCAAGGGATTGGAGGTAGGGAATCTTCTGTTTTAGCCCTGTGAAGGTCTTGTTGAACTTATCGACATAGAGCATCTGTCCGCTCATTTCAGATCCAAGATACCAAAGTGGGTTGGCAATCCTCTCTGCATCAAGGGCCAAAAGGGAGGGCTTACGGCTCTTTGCCTGCTCTTGTAGCAGGGCAAAGAGACTCTCCATACTCTTGTTTGTATAGAGGGAATTCCAAAGGGAGAGCAGCTCGGCTTCCCTTTGTTCCCATCTGGTCTTGAAGGTGCTCATGGCCTAGCTCTTTATAGCCCCATCGCTGATCCCCTTGACAATATACTTTTGCAAGAAAAGATAGACGATGATGATCGGTATAATGGAGATAAGCACTGCAGGAAATATCAGCTGCCAGGGATTGCCGAACTGACCTGCGGTGATACGGGCAAAGTAGAGCTCCAGGACCAAAGTCTTGGTAGGACTGTTTCCAATTACCAGGAAGGGCAGGAGGTAGTCATTCCAGATCCACATGGAGTTGAGCACTATCACGGTGACGGTGATCGACTTGAGCAGCGGCATGACCACGTGGATGTACATCTGCGCGATATTGCACCCGTCGATGGTTGCTGCCTCCTCGACTCCCAAGGGAACGCTTTTCACAAACCCATGGTAGAGGAAGACGGACATCGAAAGTCCAAAGCCTCCGTACATCAGTATAAGACCCGTTGCACTTTTGAGCCTGATATCATCGAAGAACTGTATCAGGGGGTACATGACAGCCTGGAAGGGGATGAGCATTGCAGCGACAAAGCACATGAATACGATAGTGCTTGCCGTGCCTTTGTTACGCACCATTATCCAAGCAGCCAGACTGCTGACAACCACTATCAACAGGACAGAGAATGCGGTGATGGAGGCTGTGACCAACAGGGCCCTGAAGAAGTTGATCTCCTTTGCGGCATTGGTCAGGTAGGAGAAAGTAAAGCTTGCAGGCAGGCCCAAGGGGGAGCTGATGATCTCGCTTTGGGTCTTGAAGGAGTTCACCAACAAGAGCCATAGGGGGGCCAGGGTATAGATGGCGATGAGGGTAAGCACTGCATACAGGATGCCCATCTGTATCTTTTTCTTGAGGAAATAGTGTTCATTCAGCGATTTGGAGGTGACCGTTGTTAATTCTCTCATGTTACATCTCCAGTTCTTTTTTCTTGGTAATGGCTACCTGAGTCAGGGTTATGACAGCCACAAGTATGAAGAATATCACAGCTTGTGCCTGGGCCTTGCCATAGTTCGGCGGGGAGGTGTCCTTGACAGTCCTGAGGATCTGCATCGCAAGAAGACGCGTGCCGAACTCACCATCGGTGAGGGCGACGTTCTGGTCCAGCAGCTTGAAGCTGTTAGCAAGGGTCATAAAGAAAACAATGGTAAAGGAGGGCATCAACATCGGGATGGTAATTTTACGAAATGAATACCAGTAGGTGGCTCCGTCGATGGATGCAGCCTCATAGTAGTCTGCACTGATGTTGTTCAATCCCGCTACGTAGATGATCATCATGTAACCGGCATACTGCCAGGTGTTGAGCATGGCGAGGGCGAACAGCGCCTTGGTGGAGTCCTGCGTCATGTAGCGCAAAAAGGGCAGGTAGAGGGCGTCTGGGGAGAAGAGGATGTCGGTAAAGATAATCTGGAAGATGAACTGCCAGATGAATCCAAGTGCCAGGCCTCCGAGCATGTTAGGCAGAAAGAAGATCGTGCGATAGATGCCGGAGCTTTTGGTTATCTTGGTAACCATAAGAGCCAAAGCAAGGGCGGCGATGTTGACAAAAATAACAGCAATTACAGTGTATTTGACTGTATAGACAAGGGCTGTGACAAAACGTGTATCGCCGAAAGCTTCCTTATAGTTGGCAAAGCCTACAAATGACTTGAACATGCTTGTTGCCCGAGTTCCTGTATCAGGGTCAAAGTAGTAGGTTCCCCTCCAAGCTAAGAATGAGTTCACCACACCCATGATAAAGGGGTAGAGGATGACCATAGTAAAAAGGAGTAGGGAGGGCATGACCAGGGGCCAGAACCATTTCTTGTAAAAATTCATATGATACTCCTGGAAAATGGGGGCCGGAGAATCCGACCCCCATATGGTTGTAGTCTGTTACTTCAATGCAATCCACTGCTCGACGGCATAGTTTGCAATTGCCTCGTAATCGGCTTGGGTCCAGTTCTTCTTGGTGAGGTAACTCTCCATGACTCTCAGACCGACAACGTCGCCACTCCAGGATGCAGGTGCTCCCAGGTAAGGTGCGGTGAGGGTATGCCCACTGGCAATGTAGTCAATGATGGAGTTTCCAAGGCTGTTGGGAACTGTGGTGGTCGCGGGGTCGGCATTGTAAGGAATAAAGGCAAACTCCTCAACAATATACTTCTTTCCGGTCTCACTGTTGTTCATCCAATAGAGGAAATCAAAAGCTTTCTGCTGTTCGGCTTTGGGAACCATTGCGTTGACAGCGTAGTAGTTGGGTACAAATACTGGAATTGAGCTGTTGAGCATATCGATAGTTGTACCATCGGTTCTCTTGATGTCCGCCTTCTTGTAAGGCATTTTCACCGGAACAAACTCAAGTCTTGCAGCTTGTGCCTTGTTGACGCCTTCAATATTAAAAAATGCCCAGTTGCCCTGCTTGAAGAATACAGCCTTGCTGTCAGCAAAGATCTGCACAGCCTGGTCGTAGCCAAAGTTGGCACTGGAGACAAAGTCCTGTCCACGAGTTGCCCTGCCCTTAGCTCCTGCGAGGTAGCTAGTCTTCAGGTCAAGTGCTTCGGCATAGGCCAAGAATGCACCCTTCAAACTCTTGATGGTGGCAGCATCAGCCTGGTTTGCTTCAATGTCGTTTGCAAATACAGCGTTGAGCGCTACGTTGATGAAGTGGTCCCCATAGGTCCATTTCTCAGCACCCATGACAGCGAATACACCGTTGAGCTTTTCACTGAGTTTGCCTTTTCTTGCTGCAAGCTTGTGAGTGTTGCCGTTAAGCTTCACTTCCATAGCCTTGGGAGATACGATCCAAGCATCAATGGCTTTTACAAGGGCGGCCCACTCTTCGTAGGAAGCTGCCTTGATCTCAGCGAGTACTGCATCGACAGGAATGGGATTGAAGATCTCAGCGAGCATGTCGCGGTCAACAATGTAGCCATACCCTTCAACGTTGTAGGGGATACCGTAGCTGGTCGCACCGTCACTGGTCAGGCGCAGTCCCTGGGGAAGGGCAGCAGCCATCTTGCCAAAGTCACCGGTTGTAACGGTGTTGAGGTCAAGGGCAAAACCGCCCTGGCTCCACTCTGCAAGTTCCTTGATTCCCTGGATGGAGAATATGGAAGGCTTGTTGCGACTGTTCATCTCAGCGCGCAGGGTCTCCATATGATCCTGTCCGCTACCGATGGAGAAGTTCTTGACCCTTACTCCTGTTTCAGCTTCATATGCTGCGCACATGGCTGCAAACTGAGCGGCGTTCTCTCCCTTTGAGTTGTAGACGTAGATGTCGTAGCCCTTATCGGCTTCAGCTGAACCCTGTGCAAACAAGGTGGCTGAGAATGCCATGAGGATTACGAGAAGAACGATTAAACTTTTTTTCATGTTTCTCTCCTTATGCTTTTTAAAGCTTTGAACAATTATTATACCTGCTCATGTTTCCCTTGAAAGGGGAACCCTGCTTGGTATATACTAATATAAACCGGTTTTCTAAACCAGTCAACCTTTATTTTTAGTTATTTAATCTAGAGGTCTTTGTATTGCATTATTACTTAAATGCATTAGTTTTAGCTTTGGAGGAAGATATGAATACGTTGTGGAAAGATCAAATTGACAGTTCGGTGTCCCGAACCTATGTGGATCCTCTCTATCCCAAACCCGGAGAAACTGTGAACATCAGCATACAGGTGGGACTGGAAAGCGGCATCTCATCGGTGAGGTTCTTCGCTTTTCATCATGGAAACGAACACCCCCAGGGCTGTTCTTTGGAACAAAGGGGAGAAAGATTGTTCTATACGGCAACGCTTGCTATGCCCGATGAGACGCTAAGCTGGTATTTTGTCCTGTTTGCCGAGGACCGCGCCTACTATTATTCCAACAAGGGGGTAACCGCCTCACCTCCCTCGCTCTATGACAGCTTCTCCCTCAAGCCCTCCTTGGTGCCGGTCTCCTGGGTAGGATCCTCCACCTGCTACCAGATTTTTCCCGACAGGTTCAAGGAAGGGGACCCCAGGGTAGGAGCCAAGGAGGGAGAGTACTCCTTTGATGGGGGAGTAGTGCAGAAGATGGAGTTCTCAGACAAGCCCCTGCCATTTGAAGAGGGCAGGTGCCTGGACTTCTTCAATGGGGACCTGCAAGGCATCCAAGACGCCATCCCGCACTTCAAGGCCTTGGGGGTCAATGTCCTTTATCTCAACCCGATCGGGGTCTCCAGGACCACCCACCGGTACGACTGCTGTGACTTTTTCCATATAGACGAGAAGCTCGGAGGGGATGAGGCATTCATCTCTCTTTGCAAGAGTCTGCATGAAAACGACATACGTATCGTGGTGGACATCTCCATCAACCACACCGGTACCGAACACCCCTGGCTATTGAAGGCCCAGGAGGATAGGCAAAGCGAAGAGGCCTCTTTCTACTACTTCAATGATGATGGCTCTGTAGCGTGCTGGGAGGATGTCCCGACGTTGCCCCAGTTGAACTACAACAGCAAAAAGCTCCGAGAGATCATCTATAAAGATGAAAACTCTGTCCTGATCAAGTTCCTCAAGGAACCTTTTCTGCAGGACGGGTGGCGCCTTGATGTCGCCACGGTCCTTGGACGGCGAGGGGACGACCAGATGTGTGAGGGGGTTTGGAGGGAGGTGCGAACAGCGGTCAAGGCTGTAAACGACCAGGCGTACCTGGTAGGTGAAGCCTGGGCAGATGCAGCCCCGTTTCTCCAAGGCGATATGTGGGACGCTACGATGAACTACTTGGGAAGCAGCAGGCCCTTGCGTTCCTGGATGGGGGAGACCGACCGCTTCCTCTCGGATGGGTGGGGCCATGCCCCCAGGCCAACCAGGGCTTATACCGGAAAAGAACTTGCCCAAGCCCTGGAAAGCCAGCTCGCAAGTCTTCCCGCCCAGATGCATCCGATGCAGATGAATTTGTTGAACAGCCACGACACCACGCGCTTGCATGCAACGCCCAACGACTTTGATTTTGCCATCTACAGCGGATGTGTCATGCTGTTGTACCTGCTTCCAGGCATGCCCAACCTCTACTATGGAGACGAAGTCGGCCTTGAAGGACCCTATGGCAGTATGGAGGATGCGCGTTACCCCATGCAGTGGGATGCCACCAAGTGGGATACTCGGTTCTATGAGCTCTATGCGGGGATGGGAGCGATACGCAAGCGCCATGCTGCGATGCTTGAAGCTTCCGCCTATAAGGTCATCCACTCTGATGAGGACTCTCTGGTCTTTGCCCGCTATGACAGCGAAACAGCCTTGCTGTGCGTTCTCAACAAGAAGAACGAGCCCTCCACGCTCATCATAAGCAACGCCATGCTGGGTGTGACGGCATTCCTTGGGGAGAAGCAGGGTAGTGCAAACAAGGAGACCATTATCCTAAGCCTTGAGGCAAAGGAGAACTGTGTGGTTGAGTGTAGGCGATAGTGTCCTAAAGTGATTAATATATAATGGAAAGCGAAATATACAGTGACAAATAGGATAATTTATCCTATTTGTCCTATGTAAAAGAAAATTGTTGACAAATTCTTCATAGTGGTTAATAATTATTTCAGTGAATGAAATGAATCATTGGAGGATTTAGTCATGAGAAAAAACATTGTTTTTGTGCTTATCATCTCCCTGTTGTTCAGTGCAATGGTATTTGCCGCTGGAACAAAGGAATCCGTTTCGGATGGGAAAATCACTTTGCGTGCCTACATGCAGATTGAGCCCTCAGCTTCTCAGTATGCAGGACATAATGCCGTAATGGCGAGTTTTGCAGAGAAGTATCCCAATATCGTCATCGAGACAGAACACGCCACAGGTGAGGCCTTTCACCAGAAATTCCAGGCGATGGCTGCCAGCAAGCAGATGCCCGATATCTTTACCTGCTACGGTGGTGCGAGAACTGCTTATGTAACTGAAGCTGGTCTTGCCTTGGATCTGAACAAGAAATATCTTACAGATGATATCAAGAGCCAGTACTCCTCTGCCTCATGGGCTCCCCAAGGCAGCAAAGGGGAAATCTGGATGATTCCTCCTTCTCTCGCCGTCTGTCACACTGTTTACAGTAATGACAACCTTCTTGCAGAGCTTGGTCTGGAATTCCCCAAAACCTATGAAGAATGGCTTGCTCAGATACCGGTCATCCGTTCTGCTGGTTACTATGTAGCCTCTATGGGTAACAAGGATCCTTGGGTAGTGAATTCTTGGGTTCTGAGCCTTCTGGTTGATCGTTTTGGTGGGCCTGAGTGGTTTATGAACGCTGCGAAGGGCAATGGAGCTTCCTTTACAGATGCCCCCTTTATTCGTTCCTTGGAAGTTATCCAGGAGATGACCAAGAAAGGTATGTTCTCCCCTGGCGTCAACCAGATGTCCAACACCGAAGCAGACCAGGAATTCTACCAGGGTAAGAGCGTCTATCTTATCGATGCAGGGTGGAGAACCAGTGCAATGGATAAGGACCTTCCTGCAGACATGAAAGAGAACATCTCCATGCATGTATTCCCTGCAATGCCCGGTGAAGTAACCCACAATACCTCGACAGCGACTGTCAGTGAAGGGTTTGGCATCAGTGCATCTATCGAAGGGACTGCTAAAGCTGACGCCGCTTGGAAGTTCATTGAGTTCTATAGTGGTCCTGTCGGGGCAGCCATCAGAGCAAGTTATGGTGAAGTTCCTACCTATAAGCTGGATCTGGACAAGATTGAGATGGATACCATGCAAGGAAAGTTTGCCAAGTTCCAAAGCGACCATGAGATGGGCTATGTCTTTGATGCCATCATGGGCGGAGAGGGCGTGAATATGCTCAATCAGGATATTCAGGCAATGATGTTGGGCGATGGTGAACCTAAAGCGATTGCAGCTAAATATGAGAAATTTGTAGCAGCAAACGATTTTAACCGCTTCTAATGCTCGTGCACAGGGAGTGTGAATGGCTGTTCAGTTGTTCACACCCCTGTTTTTTATTAATTGGAGGTATCGTGTATGATACAGGACAGGAGCAAACACCGCGCGTATCTATCCTTGTTGTTGCCGGCATTTCTCATCTATTTTCTGATTATCATCTATCCTATTGTCATGAGTTTTGGTCTATCCTTTACCAAATGGAGACATTTCAACATGGTGGGATTTGTAGGATTGGATAACTACAAGGCCATTCTTGCCGATCCTTCGTTCCAGAAGGCGATGTGGAACAATGTGCAGATCATGTTGGTGTCAGTGCTAGGACAGATTCCCTTGGGTATCATGCTTGCCTACCTGATCTTTCGCCAGTGGGTCAAGCATTCCAAGTTTTTTGAAATGATGATATTCCTGCCGATCACCATCAGTTCTGTAGTAGTGGCCCTTCTTTGGAATAGGGTATTCTCTCCTGTGGGTATCTATACGGATTTCATTCGTACCATAACAGGGAATCCTGATTATATCGTAAAGATCTTTGAAAACAAGAACTTTGCCATGGTACCTATCCTTATTGTGCTTGTTTGGCAACATACCAGCTTGTATATGGTTATTTTTTTAGCCAACTTGCAACGTATACCAGAAAGCGTCTTTGAAGCTGCTACCCTGGACGGTGCAAACGAGTCAACTATCATCGCTCGTATAGTCTTGCCAGCTCTGTCCAATGTGATCTTTACCTGTTCAGTATTGGCCATCAGTGGAAGCTTGAAGAGTTTTGATCTTGTCTTTGCCATGACAGGAGGAGGACCGGTTGACTATACATCGGTGATGGCTCTCTATCTCTACAAGCAGACATTCACCTATAACAACTATGGGTTTGGAAGTGCCGTCTCGATTATCATTGTGCTGCTGAGTGTGGGACTTATCACCTTTGTGAGGTCTCTCTATGCTAAAGCACAAAACAAGTATGAGTAGGTCAACATGAAAAAAAATACAGCAAGAACACAGAAAATATCACGGAATTGGAAAATATTCGCCTACGCTTTTTTGCTCTTTTTCACCTTTATTACCTTGGCTCCCCTTATTTGGATGACGTATTCCTCCTTTAAATTGAATGGAGAGATCATGCTTTATCCTATGGCACTGCCAAAGGAGCCGACATTATCCAACTACCTCAGGGCTTTTGAGTTCGGTAATCTTTTCAATGCCTTTAAGAACAGTGTCATCTATTCAGGGTTTTCAACCCTATTTACCGTCTTGTTCTCGTTGGCAGCAGGTTTTGCCCTCACCAAGTTCGGATACAAAAGTAGCAAATTTTTTATGGGAGCCTTTACCCTTGGGCTGCTCATCACCGTAAACTCTGTGATTACCCCCCTGTTCATCATGGAGACCAGTATAGGTTTGTATAATACTCGTCTGGGTGTGATACTTCCGTACATAGCATTCGGCTTACCTATGGCCATCCTCATTTCCAGTTCATTTATTCAAGGAATTCCTAATGCCCTGATAGAGGCAGCTCTTATCGATGGGGCCAAGTATTGGTATATCTTCTTCAAGATTATCCTTATGATCTCTACGCCGGTGATGGCGACAGTTGCTGTTCTCTCCTTTTTGGGAAACTGGAATGAATTTCTCCTGGTATTTACCTTGACTGGAGGGGAGAATATGCGCTCCTTGCCGGTCTCTGTAAACTCCTTTGCCGGAAGATTGAACCAGGATTATGGTCTGCAGTTCTCAGCCCTGGTGCTTGCAACCATCCCTATGTTTATCTTCTATTTCCTGGCACACAACTCCATCGTGAAGGGCTTTGGCGAAGGTGCTATCAAAGAGTGAGTTTGCTTTAGGTCGCAGCAAACATCTAGCATTGCAATTGTATAAGAAGGAAGAAAAATTATGACTATAGTGAAAAACAAAGCCAACAATGTAAAAATAGAGATATGTCTGGAATCCGTAGAGAGTGTCATCGCAGCTGAACAAGGGGGAGCCGACCGCGTTGAGTTCTGTGC
>CAZPOJ010000005.1:36177-39971 GCA_964588005.1 uncultured Sphaerochaeta sp. | reverse complement strand
GTCAAAGAGAGGTTCTTTCTTTTCCCTATTCCCACTGTCCGGTAAACTTATCAAAAGATGCTGATAAACGACTTTATTATAGAGAATTACATATCATTTAGGGTTTGATCGATTTGACACAACTAATATCTGGGATCACAAACCCAACTGAAAGAAGCAGCACTATGGTGAACCTGGGCCAGGGGGCTGCTCTTTTGCCTACAACCGGTCCTTATACTTCCGATACAGCCCGCGTAGCTGGTCGTACGTAAGGTTCAGACTCTTTGCCGCTTCCTTCTGGTTGCCATCGTTTTGCTTGAGGGCTGCAACCAGGTAGGAGAGTTCAAGCTCCTCACGAGCCTCTTCGTACCGGGAGAGATCAAGCTCTGCTTTGGGAGGTTCTGGTTCATCTTGTATATAGGGATTGGCAAAGGGATCGAATTGCACCTCCTCTATGAGAAGGGTATCACTGCGATAGACAGCGCGCTCCACCACGTTCTTCAGCTCTCTGACATTACCAGGCCAGCTGTACTGCAGGAGGAGCTCAACAACCTCTTGCGAAAAATGAGGCATCTCGTCTTTTCCACACTCCAGGGCCATCTTGGAGGCAAAGTAGTTGGCAAGCAGCAGGATGTCCTCAGCACGCTCTCGAAGCGGTGGAAGGAAGAGCACCTCGAAGGAGAGCCTGTCCAAGAGGTCCTCCTTGAACTTGCCCTCCTTGCAGAGCTGGAGGAGATCGGTATTGGTCGCTCCGATGATCCTGACATCAACTTCGTGGGTAACTGACGACCCTACCCTCTCAAAGGTCCCGTACTCGACAGCCCTGAGAATCTTCTCCTGTACTTCCAAAGGGATAAGGCCTATCTCATCGAGAAAGAGCGTTCCTCCCTCAGCCTCCTCAAACCTGCCCTTGCGCGTCTTCTGGGCTCCGGTAAAGGCTCCCTGTTCATACCCAAAGAGTTCGGTCTCGATCAAGGAGGGAGGAAGGGCTGCGCAGTTGACCGTCACCAGGGCGTGTTGCCAACGGGGGGAGAGGAAGTGCAGCCTTCGCGCAGCACCTTCCTTCCCGCTTCCCCGCTCGCCTACCAGCAACACCGACCTATTGACCTTGGCTGCACGGCTGAGCCGGCTCTGAAAGTCAAGAAACACTTCGCTTTCGCCGAGCATTTGCTGGCTATACCGACTTTGATTGTTCTCCATCCTCCCCTCCCTTTGTGGTAAAATCCACCATAGTTGGTAGGTTTTACCAACTTCACGATATCATACAAGCTAGCGAGAGGGAAGCAATGGGGCCCTTATAGGTTGCACAGAGAGGCTTTAGGGGCTTTTATGGATTTATTTCAAAACTGGCATGCTTTGTGCATATTATTATGTAGAACACAATACGGCACTATTGCCTAAGGAGAATACTATGGGAGTTTTTTCAAGATTCTTAGATATTGTAAATGCAAACATCAACTCACTTCTGGACAAAGCTGAAGATCCTGAGAAGATGATCAAGCTGATGATGCAGGAAATGGAAGATACGCTTATCGAGCTCAAGAGCTCCTGTGCGGCCAAGATGGCAGGCAGAGCAAAGACCGATCGTACCTATAAGGAACAGCAGAATGCGGTCAATCGCTGGCAGAGCAGAGCGGAGCTTGCGATCAGTAAAAACCGTGAGGACCTAGCCAGAGAAGCGTTGCTCGAGAAGAAAAAAGCGCTTGACGCCATGGAACAACTCTCTTTGGACCTTAAGGTTGCCGATGAGACGATTAAAGTCTGCAAGGACGAGATAGACCAGATCGAAGAGAAGTTGGCATCAGTCAAGCAGAAATACAAGATGATGGAAGAGCGGGGTAAACGGGCTCGGGAAGAAAAAGCTGCCCAAGAGACCCTAAGACGTGCTGCCGAGGCGGCAACCCATGATCGTTTTGCAAATATGGAAGAGAAGATCGACCGGATGAAGGCGTACAACGACCTGAATACCTACGAATCCAGCTCGCTTGACGAAAAGTTCAAGGACCTGGAGGATATGGATGATATCGATGCCGAAATAGCGGACCTTCGCAGACGAGCCGGCCTCTAAGAGAGAAGGGAGTTAGTAGATGGAAGCGGTATTTATTCTAATAGTCATCTTCACCTTTATCATCATCATATCCTCTCTAGACGAGAGGTATAAGATGCAAAAGAGAAAGATGGATGCAGCTCTGAGGATGCGCGAGATGGAGAGTGGGTATCCACCGGGAACCTACAGTGGCTATAATACAAAGGGTAGGAAGCGAAAAAAGTCAAAGGATGACGACTTCCCCCCGATGGCAGAGCCCAATAAGGAAGCCCGGAGAGAACTGCTACAAAAAGGCATTGACGACCTTCAGCAGCGCCTCGATAATATAGAGACAATTATGAACAGCCGAAAGGCAGACGAGAAGGAATATAAGGAATGATTGGTATGGCAACAAAAAAACTCTACAGATCACCACGAGGAAAAGTCTTCGGAGTAGCGACAGGCTTGGCAGAGTGGCGTGACTTGAACCCTGACATGGTACGGCTCATCATATTTTTGGTCGTCCTTTCCACAGGATTCTTCCCTGGGGCCCTCATCTACTTGGTGGCAGCCCTCATCATCCCGATGAACCCCGGCCCCCAAGCCTTCGAAGGCGAGTACTACACCTCATATAAAGAGAGTCGTAGTGATGAGGACCTGCAAAAAGAGTATGACCGCCTGAAGAAGAAGGTCGAAAAGATGGAAAACGATATGTTCAACAAGGAACGTGACTGGGACGACAGATTCCACGAAGGAAAATAACATGCTCAAGGACACCAAAGCCAACAAGATTTTCCTTATTGTCTTGATCAGCATCATTGCCATCCTCTTCTCCATGGACTTTGTCTGGCAGAAGCGTGGCAAGGAGAACAGAGCTGAGCAATCCTACTCCTTTTCGGCATCGGACTCGTTGAGTATCACCACAGAGAGCACTGACGTCGTCATAGCTGTGGATCCCCAGGCAAGAGAAGCTTTGGTAAGTATCGGAGTGAACGATAGGAAAAACCTGAAGGCGGAGAAGAGGGGTGACGAGCTTTCCATCGTTGTCTCTCCCCTCTCCCGAGGGTTCCTCAACTTTTTCAACAGCCAGGGGACCCCTTTGATGGTTACCCTGCCCCAGCTTCCGGTTGGCCAGATGACGATCAAGACAACAAGTGGGGACATCCTCTTCATGCAGGACTTTAAGGCAAGGACAATCCAGCTCAACAGCATCAGCGGTGATGTTGATATGCTCAACCTTACCGGCACTGAAAGCCTCCATATCAAGACGATCAGTGGAGATGTTAGCGGATACTCTGCCAAAAGCGATGAGAAACTGACCCTCGCCTCCACCAGTGGTGATTTTGAAGTGGATACTCTGGAAGCCAGGACCCTATCCCTTCAATCGACCAGCGGTGATATAGAGGCTTTCGTACAGATTCTTCCGGAGGGAAGTCTGGAAGGCTCCACTACCAGCGGGGAGCTGGAACTTGACCTGAGCAGGACAGGGGATTTGGATATCCGAGCCACTAAGGTAAGCGGAACCATCCTCTTCAACAACCAGCGGCAGGAAGGTTCTCCTGCCCTTGCCAGCACGGGTAGCAAGCAGACAATGGTCAAGCTCGCGACGGTGAGTGGAGATCTGGATATTCGGTTCTAGTGAGAAAATACTAAGAGTTAAAACTACAATACAGGCCCCCTCTCCTGCCTTAGGGCAAGAGAGGGGGTGCTGTTTTCAGAGGCTCATATCAAGAGATACATTACCCCAAAATAGATGCAGGTCAAAGGAGAGAGCCTGAACATCATGGAG
>CAZPOJ010000005.1:0-36077 GCA_964588005.1 uncultured Sphaerochaeta sp. | reverse complement strand
ATACATTACCCCAAAATAGATGCAGGTCAAAGGAGAGAGCCTGAACATCATGGAGATAGCAAGCAAGCATAATATTCTCATCCGAGATGCCAATAGAATCCATATCCAGACTGAAAAGCGTATCAAATTCAACCTATAAGATCATCGTAACCTGCGAGATGCTGAAAGTATCGATCCATATATACTGCGTCGGATCTTTCAGCTCTCTGTAATGTCTCATTAGAGATACTCTCACATCTTAGTTGACTTTCTCCTGGTGAGCCATCAATCTTACAACAGACAAAAGATGAGGGATAGAGATGAAATGGAAAAAAACCTGATATACAAAGAAATTATGCAAATCATCAAGGAGGGGGTCTACTTTGTAGACACTGATCGCAAGATCACCTTTTGGAACGACTATGCCCAAGAGATAACTGGATTCAGCGCTACTGAAGTCCTGGACAGTCATTGCTACGATAACATCCTCAATCATGTTGACGATGCCGGTACACAACTGTGTAAAACAGGGTGCCCGCTCCACAAAACCATCGAAGATAGTATCAAGGGTGAGGCATCAGTCTACTTGCACCATAAAGATGGTCATAGGGTACCTGTTGTCGTGAGAACTTTCCCCTGTCTGATAAGGGAAAAATCATCGGGGCAATCGAACTTTTCTCAGAGAAAAAAACCCCGTCTGAATTACAACATGATATTGAGGCACTAAAGGTTCTCGCTATGACAGACCAGCTCACAGGCCTCGCAAACAGAAGGTACACAGAAAACCTCCTCACAAACAAACTTGCAGAGTTAGAGAATTTCCAGGCTCCGTTTGCAGTAGCTATGGTCGATATCGACTATTTCAAGCGGGTGAATGACACCTACGGTCATGAGATAGGAGACCAGGTTATCCAGATGACAACCAAAAGCATGGTGAATGCTGTACGGGCAGATGACCTTGTTTGCCGATGGGGAGGAGAGGAATTCCTTGTAGTTTTCTCCTCGCTTGGAAGTAAGAATCTGGAACAGGTGTCCAATCGAATACGAATACTCGTTGAGTCATCATCCTTGAAGGTGGATGGAAAAACCATCGGAGTAACGGTCTCCATCGGATCAGTCTTCGTTGACAAGCCTGCTCCAAAGGAAGCAATCATCCATATGGCCGATCAGCTGATGTACCAAAGCAAGCAAAATGGGAGAAACTGCATTTCAGTAGGGAGGATATAGAAACTGTGATGGTGGATGACAAAGGACAGAGGGGTCAAGGTTTTCAAGTGCTCCTCTTCTAAATACAACTACAAGCGACCTATCTTTGCATACAGGCTTGGCAAGAGAAAACAGATTCGTAAGTTGCTTGCTGTAAGGGCGTTTGGTGCAGTACAATTTGCACATTGTTGCACCCGTCATAGGTGCATGGACTGGAATCGCATACGACAAAAGGGCCACACATGGAACGCACTGAAAAAAGCCTCTATGCAATAATGCTCATCTTTATCATTGGACTAGCTGTAGCGGGCTTGGCCTTGGATGGACCTGCCCAAGTCTGGAAAGGGTTCCTGCACCTCCAAGTCAGGGGTGCTCGCCTGATCAATGACTTTACCCAGGCTGGAACAGGGGCTGCGATGTTTAATGCTGCCCTTGTTGGACTAATTGGGCTCATCATCGTCTTCTTTGCAACGATAAGCCTCTCAGGGCCAACCATTGCTGCGATCTTCACCATGATAGGGTTTGGTTTCTTTGGCAAGACTCCCCTCAATATTCTTCCCATCATAGCGGGGGTTTGGATTGCCGCAGCCCTTGCGCACGAGTCTCTTGGCTCCTACAGCCTTATCGCACTCTTCGGTACTGCCTTAGGTCCTGTGGTGACCTTCATCATGTTTGAGCTGGGCTTGCCTCTGATAAGCTCCATCCCTTTGGGGCTTCTCTGTGGTCTTGCTGCAGGATTCGTCCTCTCAGGGGTTGCGGGTTCCATGCTACAGCTCCATCAGGGATACAACCTCTACAACACTGGTTTCAGCTGTGGCTTCGTCGGCCTCTTTGTATCAGGGTTGCTCATCTCGGCAGAGAAGATGGATCCGATAGCCATCATCTGGAATACGACAGCTGAGCCAGCACTTTATCTGCTTATCCCTATCTTGTCAGTGTTCCTTATCGTCTCTGCCCTCATTATCGACGGCTTCTCCACCATTAAAAAAACCCTCAAAGGGTTCATTGCTTTACAAAAGCTTCCTGGCCGATTGCCTACTGACATCTTCGATGCAGAGACTGCAGGCGCAGCTCTGATAAACATGGGACTGTTGGGCCTTGCCTCTTCCTTGTATGTCTGGGTGGTAAAGGCCCCGTTCAACGGCCCGGTGATCGGGGGCATACTGACGGTGATGGGCTTTGGAGGCTTTGGCAAGACACTGAAGAATGTATGGCCGGTTGTCGCTGGAGTCATATTGGCAACGCTGGTATTTGGCAAGAGTCTCTCTTCTCCAGGGCCCATCCTAGCTGCTCTGTTTTGCACCACCTTAGCCCCTATAGCCGGACAGTTTGGTATAGTTGCGGGCTTGATAGCGGGTTTTATCCATCTGTTCATGGTTGAGACCACCGCTAGTTGGCATGGGGGTATGAATCTCTATAATAATGGATTTGCCGGAGGGCTTACTGCATCCCTTATAGTGGCTGTTTTGCAGTGGTACAAGACCAATCGTCCCAAGGAGGACTTCCAACTATGAAGCGAAAAGATTTTTTAGGCCGTCTTATTGGAGAGCTCACAAACTTCATGCTGGAAACTAACCCACTCAGGCTTGTTGTCTCCCTACACCAGGAGGATGATGGAGCCCACATCAGTTTCTTTGATGATAAACCCAGGTCCGAGGCGGAGTTGGAACAGATTCGTAAAGCCCTCAATCCCAAGATACAGCGCCCTGAGCTTGCCCAGTACTATGGGCAGATGGCAGGGCACGATATGGCGTGGGGGGCAAGGCTCAACCTCATAGGGTGGCAGATCAAGCAGGCAACTGTCTCCAACTCCGATAGCGGGTTGCAGATAGACCTCTGGCTTGGCAGCGATGCCTTCAAGCCTGAACACTTCACCTTGAATGAGAAAATCTAAGTTTTACGGTGCTCTCTGATCGAAGACTACAGCGTCTCCAGGTTGATGACATGCCTAGCGTGCATCAGCGATGCTTCATCCATATCATGGGTAACTAAGACGACTGTCTTACCCTTGGTAGACTCCACTGTATACGCGATGACCTCATCCTTTGTCTTCTCATCCAACCCCTTGAAGGGTTCATCAAGCACGATCAGGTCGTACGTGGCCAAAAGGGCGCGCACAAGGGCTACCCGGCGGCGCATCCCACCCGACAGCTCTTTTGCAGGTTTACAGATAGCCTCCCCTAGCCCCACGGCGGCAAGAGCTTCCTTGACGTCTGCAGAAGAGACTGAAGGCTCGACGACAAGCTTTACATTGGAGTAGGCGGAGAGGTTGCTGCACAGGCGGTCTTCCTGGAAGACTGCGCTGATCTTCAGATCTTCAAAGGAGCTCATCGAACCCTCATCTGCCTTTTCAAGACCCATGAGGATGCGTAGCAGCGTTGTCTTTCCCGATCCTGATGCACCAAAGAGTACATTTACCTCACCTGGATGCAAGGTACAACTGAACTGATCAAAGACAACAGTTTCGCCATACCGCTTGGAAATGTTCTGAATCTCAAGTTTCTTCATAGGTGCTCCATCTTCAGCATCGCCCTGTCCAAAAGGATGAGGAAAAACTTCTCAAACCAGATACTAATGATGATAATCACCAGAGTCCATGCAAACATATCAGGAGTATCCAGATATATCTTTGCCTGGTACAACATCTCTCCGATCGAGCCTTGGGGAAGGCCTATAACCTCAGCAGCTATTCCAGCCTTCCAGCTCAGGCCCAAGGCTACCGAACATGCCGAACGGAAGAAGGGAAGCACCTGGGAGAGGTAGATATAGCGGATACGCCTGTAAAGGGGGACTCGGAAGACGGTGGCCATCTCCAGCAGTCTCTTGTCGGTGCTTCTGATGCCCATAAGGACGTTGGTGTACATGATGGGCAAGACCATCAAAAAGGAGATGAAAACCGAGAGGTTCTGTGGAGCTATCCAAACGAGGGTAAGGATTACAAACGAAGCAACCGGTGTTGCCTTGATGGTCTGGATGGGAGGTGCAAGCAACTCTTCAACCCACCTGTATCGGTAAGAGAAGATTGCAAAAAGGACCCCTAGGAGGGTTGCCAGGAGAAATCCTCCGGCAATCCTCGTGAAGGAGTACCCGATGGAACGCCAAAATGAACTGGTTTGCACCAGTTCAAAAAGGCGTACTATTACAGCAATAGGAGAGACTAGCAGGATATCCTGGCCTAGGGTCATGGCAACTAGTTGCCATATCCCCAGCCAGAAAAGTACGGACCATACCCTGATAGTTCCCCGTTTTTTAGCGAATGAAGTAGAAATCATCGGTTGGCAGTGCTCCACCTACGCTCTTGGGATTCTGATCATACAATACCTTGAGATAGCCAGAAAGCTTGGTCTTCATCTCGGTACCATCAATATAGGTTATATTACTATAGGGAAGAGCTTTCAAGGCTACAGGGGTAGCAACGATGCCAAGATCACCTATAAGGCGGGCTGCTTCTTCATGATTTGCCTGTACAGAGGCTACAGAAGAAGCATAATGATCGAGAAACTGAGAAACTGCTTCAGGCTGTTCGGCAATAAAGGAGCTCTGTGCTACTACAACACCGGTCATCATGGTGCTGGGGAAAGGCTGTGTCTCTTGAATATCTTCCCAGAGCTGAGTCATATCAAGGGCGATGCGGATAGAGGGATTATTCATCATGGCAGTGGTAGCAAAGGGCTGGGGCAACACTGCAATACTGTTGGGCTTCTGTGCCAAGGCGGCGACACACTCGACGGTCTCACTCTTCCAGGCAATGGTCACATCCTGTACACCATAGGCATTGAGCAAGTACTTGAGTGCATACTCAGGGGAAGCTCCCTTACCTGTGGAGTAGACGGTCTTGCCTGCAAGGTCTTCTATTGAGGTTATGGTATCACCACTCTCCATGATATAGAGTACCCCGAGGGTATTGATGGCCAGGACTTTCAAGGCTCCCTTGGTGTTGTTGAACAGCACAGACGAGAGGTTTGCAGGAATTGCCGCGATGTCGACCTCTTTCTTTGCCAGCTTGGCAACAACGACGTCAATGGTCGCCAAGTCGTCAAAGATGTAGGAGTTTCCATCCATCACTCCTTTCTTTGCCTCTTCCATCAAAGAGACCATGCCCATGGCAGTAGGGCCCTTCATAGCCAGGACCCTGACATCGACAGCTGGCTTTTCAGCACGTAGCAAGCCCTGGGAGTCAACACCGACGCCCTCTTTTGTCCCTGCTGCAAACAAGGCCACAAAACTCATGGCCAATACCAGTACGATCATACTAAACTTCTTCATACTCATTACTCCTGTGCCAAAAAGACACTATCTTTATTCTATCTATGGAGAACACTCTCCAAAACATTACGATTTAATACCCGCACAGTTGAACCATTGCTGTATACTGCATCCATTTTCTCCAAGGCTGATAGCTCCCTGAAAAGGGAGGCCCTACTAATACCCAAGGGGAGGGTGAGAGAAGCCTTAGAATCAAGAGAGAGTTCCGGCAGCTCACCGGAGGTGTTGCTCAACAAGTACTCAGCCACTTTTGACCGGGCAGAGGCGAGGCTGAGCTGCTCGATGCGCTTGATCAAGAACTGAATCTTTCGATTGCAGAGCTTTGCATATTCGACCATTGCAAGGGGACTTTTGAGTATTGCAGCTCTCAACACATCCTTCGGAAGGGAGAGAAGCACACAATAGGTCCTGCACCGCAACACGGTACGCAGCTCCTCCTCTTCAAACAGGTTGCTAATACCAAACACTTCTGACGGTCCCAAGGTGGATACCAGCAGTTCTGCCCCATCTGCTGCTATGCTGAAAACATCAAGCTCACCCTCCTGAACAAAAACTGCCAAAGGAACGGACCCATCTGTGTCCCCCACGATTGCTCCCTTCGGATAGGATGAGCGCACAAGGGACGATGGGGTGAGTGTTTTGGAATCGAGCAACAATTCCAACAGGGTATGATCAGTGGTGGGTTCAGCTTCCATCTTTATCCTTAGTAGCTTTTAGCTAGCTTTAATGCCATATTATCCGATATTTTAGGGGTAATCAACCATATACCAGCATTTACCGTCTCAAATGAGACTGATTCCAGAAAAGATACCATTGAATAAAGGGTATGACAACATAGGGGTTATAGAACAAAGTTGACAAACAGAATGATCATCTTTTCATTGGAAGGAAAGAACCTTGATTGCTAGTGCTTAACACAAAGAGAGAAAGGCGTTTCAAAATCCTAGCAGGAAGCAATGCACAAACTGAAAGGATCAAGGTATAAATCTACAGATTACCCTCTTCTTGTGGTGCCACTGAGAGATTTATTAGCATATTCAGAAATATCATTTCAAAATATTCGAATGGAGTGGAATGTGCGGTTGAAACAACTCAAGAGAATTCTAACATTCGAGTTACCCAACTGTTGAAGCAGGTACACTCGTTCTTTATTTTATCTACTCCAATGGAATTAGCGATAAAGGTTCCTTGAAGAACCTTTTTATATTGTGGATATAAGCGTTTCAACACTTTCGAGGGTGCTTTTAAAGGATCCGTATTAATCAGTTCCGGATCACCATTATAATGATCCAAAATCCGTTGTAAATCTTGTTCATGTACACTTAATCCTTCACTGAGTTTTTGAACATCAGAGAAAAGCAGAGCCTCAAACTCATGCATGGAGAAATAGGGGAATACCCGTGTTGCAACAGCATATTTTGGAAATAGTGTTTCAAGCCTTTCCATAGTTTTTTCTTGCAATATTGTACTTATCTCGTTCTTATCAAGTTTCCGTCCGAACTGCATTGCTCTATCCAGATCATCCATACCAGGCCATGTAGAATCAAGCCGAAAATAATCAAACATTGAAGAGATATATGTGTCCCTTCTCTGTTTTAAAGCATTTCCTACATCTTTGGAAAATCGTTCAAAAGAAACCCCTCCACCCTTGTGGCCTGAAGGACCAATCAGTTGTGCGCGAATATAACAGGACTGTTCCCCAAGGTATGGGGCCAAAACTGATCTTAAAAATGATTGTTCGCTTTGCCCTTCAACAATTACAATGACCTCATTCATGTATAGGCCCCCCGGAGAGTATGTTTTTTGTCCATAACTCTCCAAGTGAATAGTCTTCCAACCAAACATCCAATGAATCTGTATTAAGTCTGGTAAAGGTAGACTGTCCTTCCATTCGGTCACAAACAATAATATCTTCGGGTTCGAAATGACTAATCAAAGAAGGGGACTGTGTTGCTACAATTAGTTGGGTCTCCGTAGATCGTGATTGCATGAGCTCTGCCAGAAGGCCAATTGCATACGGATGAAGCCCAAGCTCAGGCTCGTCGATGATAATGGTATCTGGATGTTTTGGTTGCAGGAGAACCGTAGCCAAACAGATAAAGCGAAGAGTCCCATCAGAAAGCGCCTGTGGTTTCATAGGATAATCGGAACCTTTTTGTTTCCAAAGCAGTCTCACGAGGTCCTGTTGGTTCGCCTCTAGGATAAAATCATCAAAAAAGGGTGCTACCTGGCGTACAGCTTCTACAATTTGGGAATAAAAGAATTGATAACTAGGATGCTCCTTAAGGAAAAGAAGATAACTGGCCAAATTTGAACCATCAAAACGCAGATACTTATGATCAAACACACTTTGAGAAGATTTTATTGGAGATAGTCTTCCTGTATCATGGAAATGGTACATTTGCCAGTTCCTAATTGATTCATAAACATAATAACCAACCCCACGCTTACCATAGACTCCTCTTGTATCCTTATCTTCCAATAGTGCAGGAGTAAAACCATCAGGAGAATGTAAGCTATACCAACGATCCTTACCTTTATAATATGTTCCTTCCGACTCTATACGAAGCAAATCATCTTGAGTTGGGACTAATACCATCCCATACCCATTTTCTCCAAAATCCAGCTTGAAATATATCTGAGTCGCTTCGGGCTTCCCTTTATATAAAAAATCCGCAGCAGCACCAGAATCTAAAACATACTTCTTAAGATTTGTTTCTGTAAATCCCGGTAGAGGAAGCTGCATGCTTGCTCGAAGAAGTTTAAACAACTCGAGAAAATTACTTTTACCTGATCCATTGGCGCCTATGAGAAGATTGAGATCCGTTAAGGCAAGCGATTCAATCTCTCGTATTGATTTAAACCCATGGACTGATAGCGAATTTAATCGTGCCATTTTGATATTTCCTTTCAGATTGTACCCTACCATACTTCATTCTCCTCTGCAATTAAGAGATGTTTCTATGCAGAACGCTTCAAGTTCTAATAAAGATATTCAATAGAAGTCTTCTGTGTTAAAAAAGAGTAATCATACCGATAGGTAAAAACGAAAAATACTACACCTTTATACTTATATTGTTGCAATAACTCTCTCTTTTGTTGCATTTTGTATATTTATTCATTTTTTTCCTGTTTTATTGCATATTTATGTTGCATAAATGCCAGTAATTGGATATTATCCCAACAATTTAGACAAAGGATGCAACAATGGAAACAACCTTTCTCATCCTGGAAGATGGCACAACCTTCACCGGCAAGGGGTTCGGCAAGAGAGCTCCCCACTATACGGAACTGGACACACAGAACCTTTTTGGAGAGGTGGTATTCAACACCAGCATGTGTGGCTACCAGCAAATCATCACCGATCCCTCCTACCATGGACAGATGGTGGTCATGACAAGCCCACACATAGGAAACTATGGGTGTGAGCCTCTCTTTTCTGAGAGCGCGCTCTGTTCCATGGTAGTTCCTGCAACGGCTCTTATCATCAGGTCACTGTATGAAGGCCCTCTTCCCCAAAAGAGGGTCTCTTTAGATGCCTTCATGAAAGAAGCAGGGGTCAGCGGGATAAGCGGTGTCGATACCAGAGCCCTGACACTACACCTTCGCCTCAACGGCTCCTGCAATGCCCTGTTGTTCCGAGGGGCGCATACCAGCCTCACTGCATCGGAGAGGGAAAAAGCCTTGGTGGTCCTGAGGGGGTTGCCCTCCATCTCAGAGCGCAACCTCATCGAGGGGGTGTCGGTCAAACAGGTAATTGTCGATCCTCCTTCATCGGTGCCTACCCCCACCTCCCCCATCCTCCGCTTTGCCCTGGTGGACTTCGGCATAAAACGTTCCATCATAGCAGAGCTGTACAAGCGAAATGTTGCAGTAACGCTCCTGCCAAGCAGTACAACATCAGAAGAGATCCTTAGCCAGAGGTGTGATGCCCTCTTCCTCTCCAACGGACCGGGGGATCCTATGATGCTGCCAGATGCAGTGGCGATGACCAAGGCCGTGATGGAGGTCCTGCCGACAGTCGGCATCTGCCTCGGGCACCAGATACTTACCTTGGCGGTAGGGGGAAAGACGATCAAGATGAAGTACGGTCATCATGGTTCGAACCATCCTGTCAGGGATATGTTCACCCACAAGACCTTCGTCACCAGCCAGAACCATGGGTATATGAGTGACCCCTCGTCCTTGCCATCCTGCGTCCTTCCCTGGTTCACCAACGCAAACGACTACTCCATCGAAGGGCTTTGGCAC
This sequence comes from uncultured Sphaerochaeta sp., assembly GCA_964588005.1. GTDB lineage: Bacteria > Spirochaetota > Spirochaetia > Sphaerochaetales > Sphaerochaetaceae > Sphaerochaeta. Next base: position 26,375 of record CAZPOJ010000005.1, on the reverse strand, counting down.
AAAGAGAAGCCTATTGCATCTGTCCAGTTCCACCCCGAGGCATCCCCAGGGCCCCATGATGGTGCGTGGATATTCGACCGGTTCATAGCCGTCGCACAGGGAGAAAAAGCATGAGCGCACGAACAGACATCAAAAGAATCCTCGTAGTGGGAAGCGGGCCGATAGTCATCGGCCAGGCTTGTGAATTTGACTACAGTGGAACCCAGGCGGTAAAGGCCCTCAAGGAAGAGGGCTACGAGGTTACCCTGGTCAATCCCAATCCCGCAACGGTCATGACAACACCGGGTCTTGCAGACCATATCTATATGGATCCCTTGACGCCGGAGTATATCGAGCAGATATTCCAGCGAGAACAACCTGATGCCATCCTCTCCACCATGGGAGGGCAGACAGCATTGAACCTTACCTTGGAACTGGAAGAACGAGGTCTTTTGGCACAGTATGGAGTGGAGGTCATCGGGGCTTCCATCCAGTCCATCATGCTTGCAGAGGACAGGGGCGCATTCAAGAAGATAGTGGAGAGCCTGGGTTTGGAAAGTGCCAAGAGCGCCGTCATCCACACCTTGGGAGAGGGGCTTGCCCTGGAACAAAGCATGGGCTTGCCGCTGATTATCCGCCCCTCCTATACCTTGGGAGGTATGGGAGGAGCGATAGCATACACCCACGAGGAGTTGCCCCAGCTTCTGGAACATGCCCTGGAGACAAGTCCTTCCCATGAGGCCCTCATAGAAGAGTCCCTCATCGGGTGGAAGGAGTTTGAGATGGAGGTGATGCGCGACAAGATGGACAACGCCATCATCGTCTGCTCGATTGAGAACATCGACCCCATGGGAGTCCATACGGGGGACAGCATAACCATAGCCCCCATCCAGACACTCGATGAAGGCCAGTACCAGAAGATGCGCAATGCCTCCATCGCAATTCTTCGTGCGGTGGGGGTTGAGTGTGGAGGAAGCAATGTCCAGTTCGCCGTCGATCCAAAGACGGGCAAGATGGTGGTCATCGAGATGAACCCCAGGGTCTCCCGCTCCTCAGCGCTTGCCAGCAAGGCAACAGGATTTCCCATTGCACGCTGTTCTGCAAAGCTTGCCGTAGGCTATACCCTTGATGAGATCATGAATGAGATAACCGGGAGCACGGTCTCCTGCTTTGAGCCGGCGCTGGACTACTGTGCGGTGAAGGTGCCACGCTTTGAATTGGAGAAATTCCCTCTTCCCCCCTCTGCCTTAGGGACACAGATGCGCAGTGTAGGAGAAGCCCTCGCCTTGGGCAGGACGGCCTTGGAGGCAGTGAACAAGGCACTGCGATCATCAGAACAGAAGCTTGAAGGACTTACCGACCTCACCGAAGGGGGTCGCTACAGCGCAAGCGAGGTAGAGGTGCTGCTCAGGAGCGCACACCCCTTACGCCTTCTTGCAGCCTATACCACGCTATGCAGGGAAGGAGAAGCCTTTGCCTCAGAACTCTCTTCCATTACAGGCTTCGACCCCTGGTTTGTCCACCTCCTGGTGGAGCAGGCCAGACTGGACAGGAGCCTTCAGAAGGGGCTCGACAGGGACCTTCTCCTGGAGGCGAAGATGGCGGGCATGAGTGATAAAAGAATTGCTTTCCTCCTCAAGACCGATGAGGCCTCGATAGAGCGACTTCGCTATGCATACGAGATGCACCCAGTCACCCACTATGTCGATACCTGTGCAGGGGAGTTCCAAGCCATCACACCCTACCTCTATACAACCTATGGAGAGACAGATGAGGCACCCCCACTAGGAGAAGAGGCAATCGTCATCCTCGCCAGCGGGCCCAACAGGATAGGCCAGGGCCTGGAGTTCGATACCTGCTGTACCCTCGCCTCCCTTGCCTACCGAAAGTTGGGGAAGAAGACCATCATGGTCAACAGCAACCCTGAGACAGTCTCCACTGACTTCAACATCAGTGACCGCCTCTATATCGAAGCTCTGGGATCAGAGGAGGTCAAGGAGATCCTACTACGCGAACGCACCCATTCCATTGTCGTACAGCTGGGGGGTCAGACCCCTTTGAACATTGCAAGAAACCTCAACAAAAGAGGGGCCAAGCTTGTAGGGACCTCCTTGGAGGGATTGGAAAAGGCAGGGGATAGGGGCCAGTTCTCTGCCCTTGTAACAGAGTTGGGCCTCTGCCAGCCAAAAAACAGGAGTGCATATGCACAGGAAGAGCTCATCCCCCTTGCTGAGCAAGTAGGCTATCCTGTGCTTATCCGCCCCTCCTATGTATTGGGAGGAAGAGGGATGTTCATCATCTATGACAGAGAGGGAATAGAGGACCTCATAGCCAAAAAGGCTATCTATGCAAGCGCTGATGCTCCCATCCTGCTGGACCAGTTCCTGGAGGATGCCTTTGAGTACGACCTCGACGCCGTCTGTGATGGAAAGAGTATCTATATCGGGGGCATCCTGCAGCACATTGAGGCTGCAGGAATCCATAGCGGCGACTCTGCCGCTGTGTTTCCTCCCTACAAGTCCAATCCCGCACTGCTGACCCAGATGAAAGAGTGGGCACATGCACTCGCCCTTGCCCTTGAGGTACGAGGCTTGATGAACATCCAGTTTGCAGTCAAGGACGACCAGCTCTATCTCATCGAAGTCAACCCGAGGGCCTCCAGGACCGTGCCGTTCATATCCAAGGCCTCAGGGGTGAACCTCGTGGAGATTGCCGTGAGGGTGTGGGAAGATGAAGACCTCGTACAGCAAAAGTTGGTCGCTAAGAAAGGTGGCATTGGAGAGGGCACATGTATCCTTGGATGGGCGGTGAAGGAAGCAGTTTTCTCCTTTGACCGCTTCAGCAATGTAGACCCCGCCCTGGGTCCTGAGATGCGCTCCACAGGTGAGTCCATCGGCTTGGGAAAGAGCTTCGGAGAAGCTTTTGCAAAGAGCCAGGCAAGCGCAGGGAATAACCTACCCACCTCAGGCAAGGTTTTTGTGAGCGTCAACAAGAGAGACCGCACCACAATCCTTCCAATAGTAAAGAAACTCAAGGCCCTTGGGTTCCAGATAGCTGCAACCAAAGGGACTGCCCGCTCCCTATTTGATGAGGGCATCCTGTGTGAAGTGATACAGAAGGTACATGAAGGGAGACCCAACATCACCGACTATCTCAAGGAGAAGTCCATCGCCCTGGTGATAAACACCCCGATGGGCTCCCAGGCCCATGCCAGTGATGATGAGATAAGGAGTCTGGCAATGCGAATGAAAATCCCCTACACCACGACAACCAGTGCCGCTATAGCCGCTGTCGATGCCATTGAATTCCTACAGAAAAAAAGAGTTATGGCAAGGGAACTCCCCCAGTAGCGGGCAATTGTCATTTTGATATCCATAGTATAGTATATGAATACTTTTTAAAGAGAGGGGACCGGTATGGCAGTAGAACTATTTTCACAAAGAACAGCGACGTGCGGAGCCTTGAACAAGGATGACAACAACAAGAAGGTTGTCCTCAATGGATGGGTCCATCGGGACCGTAACCATGGCTCACTTCACTTTATAAACCTACGCGACCGCTATGGCATCACCCAAGTGGTAGTTGATGACGATGCATCCCCTGAGTTGCAGAACACTGCCAACGAGCTGAGGATGGAGTTCTGTATTGCAGTTACCGGGACCGTTAGACTCAGACCCGATTCCATGGTCAATCCTGAGATGGCAACAGGGGAGATTGAGGTCAAGGCGGAGAAGATCGAGATCCTCTCCCGCTGTGCTCCCCTTCCCTTCCAGCTTGATGATGGACTTGAGACGCGAGAGGACCTGCGCCTCAAGTACCGCTACCTCGACTTGCGTAGCCAAGGGATGCAAAAGCGCCTGAAGCTCCGCCATGACTTTATCTTCTCCATCAGGAAGTATCTTGCCGGACTGGACTTCTATGAGATTGAGACCCCAACACTGATAAAGAGTACCCCAGAGGGAGCTCGTGACTTTGTAGTCCCCTCCCGTCTCTACCCCGGCAAGTTCTACGCCCTGCCCCAGAGCCCTCAGCTTTTCAAGCAGATCCTGATGGTCGGTGGCTTTGACAAGTACTTCCAGATAGCCCGCTGTTACCGTGACGAGGATGCCCGCGGGGACCGTCAGCTGGAGTTTACCCAGCTTGACCTGGAGATGAGCTTTGTAAAGCGCGACGATGTGCTCTCCCTTATGGAGGGGTTATTCGTCCACGTATTCAAGGAGGTCATGGATGTGGACCTTCCTGTCACTTTCCGAAGGCTCACCTATGCAGACAGCATGAACACCTATGGCTGTGACAAGCCTGATCTTCGATTTGACCTTCCCCTTTCTGATATGAACGAAATAGCCAAGAAGAGCAGCTTTACTACCTTTAAGGATATTATTGCTGCAGGGGGGTATGTAAAGGCCCTCTGTGCACCCAAGACTGAAGGGGTCGAGTTCAGCCGCAAGTTCATCACCGAGCTTGAAGATGCTGCTAAGATCTACGGGGCCAAGGGCCTTGCATGGATCAAGGTAGGCTCTGAGAATACCCTCTCCGGTGGAGTCAGCAAGTTCTTTACCGGTCTGGAAGAAGAGCTCATTTCCCAAGTCGAGGCAAAGGAAGGGGACCTCATCCTCTTTGTTGCCCATGAGAACTGGAGGCGTTGTTGTGCAAGCCTCAGTGCTGTGCGATCGAAACTGGGCAAGGACCTCAACCTGATCCGCAAGGGCTTTGAGTTCTGCTGGATCATCGACTTCCCCCTCTTTGAGTACAATGAGACCGGGGGCCACTGGCAGGCAGCACACCATATGTTCAGCATGCCCCAGAGCCAGTACCTCGACACCTTGGAATCAGATCCGGGCAGCGTAAAGGGAGACCTCTACGACCTGGTGCTCAATGGATACGAGGTAGCCAGCGGCTCGATTCGTATTCATGATGTCGAGTTGCAGAAGCGTATTTTCCGTATCTGTAACTTCGATGACGAGACAGCTGAAGAGCGCTTTGGCTTCCTGCTCAATGCCTTCAGGTATGGACCACCCCCTCATGGAGGAATAGCCCCGGGTATCGACAGGATGGTTATGATCATGAGTGATGAGGCCTCCATTCATGAGGTAATTGCATTCCCGAAGAATACAGCGGGCATCAGTCCGATGGATGACTCTCCCTCATTCCTCGATCAGAAGCAGCTTGATGACCTGCACCTGATCATCGACTATCCGAAGCCCAAGGAGTGAGTTTGTCCAAGCCAATCAGATCAGATTGGACCAACTCAGATGAAATAAACGTAGAAAAGGACCTGGTTCACCAGAACCAAGTCCTTTTTTATGTATCGATATCTCTTCTGTGTCCTATGACTAAAACTAGTATGATTACACCCTCATTATCAATCTTGGCAATCAATCTATATTGCCCAATCCTATATCTCCATGTGCCTTTTAGACTCCCCTGCAAGTAAGGATCCTCACAGTTGACGAGATATTTACTTATCCAAGCCATGATGATTTTAGCATCATTTCGATCCATCTTCTTTAAATGTGAATACTCAATAACGATGTATGAAAATAAAAGCATATTCTCTAGGCGATATATTTGGCAAAACACGTGACAACCTTTATAGTGGTCCTATAGACCGATACACTTTTCACGTGAGGGGCGAATATGAGAGTGCTTGAACTGCTATTGCTGGTCCTGACAACAGCCATGGGTACCGGGGCCTTTGTCTGCAAGAAGAAGTACAAAAGAGCACAGCCTCTTTTCCTCACGCTGCTTAGCATCTTGTTTATTCTCCATGCGGCTATTGAGGGATTGCGACTCCAAATGGCTTGTGTCTATCTTGGGCTGCCCACCCTGTGGCTCATTTTCTTCTTTGGCAAGGCACCTGTTAACAAGAACAAGCGAAGAGTTTTGGCTTCTCTATCGGTTGCCTGCTTGCTGGGAACCGTCGTGGCCCTCTATCTGTTCCCGGTCAACACGATGCCAAAACCATCTGGCCCCTACTCCATAGGGACCGTGAGCTATGAGCTGACAGAGCAAGGAAGGACAGAGCTCTACGGCCCGGTGCCTCGAGGGGACCGCCATATCAGGTTCCAGGTCTGGTATCCTGCAGATAGCACAAAAGGGGGAAAGCAGACCAATTGGCTCGTCGATGGCCGAAAAGTTGCCTCAGGCATCCCTATGCTGTATAACCTCCCCTCATTCCTGCTCGACCATACTGCCTTGATCAAGAGCCATAGCTATACTGGCTTGTCTATAAGCGAGAAGGAGCAGACCTATCCCCTCATCATCATCTCCCATGGATGGACAGGCTTTTCAAGCCTCCACGCTGACCTTGGAGAGATGCTTGCAAGCCATGGCTATATTGCAGTGAGTATCAACCATACCTATGGGGCAGCGGTAAGCGTCTTCGAAAACAAAGAGGTTGCCTATGTAGATCAAGGAGCCCTCCCGAAGAGGTCGGAGGTCGATGATTTTAACCTTTACTCCCAGGCCTTGGTCACTACCTTCTCAAACGATGCTCTGGCAGTACTCGATTATATGGAGACAAATGCCCTTTTCGCAGAGAGGATAGACAAGGAAAAGATCGGAGCTATGGGACACTCTACCGGAGGAGGAGCGGTGGTCAGGCTCGCCATAACAGATCCACGAATCAAGGCAGTTCTTGGTTTCGATGCCTGGGTCGAGCCTATCGAAGCTGAAATCCTTGATACAGGCCTGGATATCCCAAGCACTTTTCTCCGAAGCGAACAGTGGGAGACAGGACCGAACAACTGGTTCCTCAAGCAGCTCTTTGACAACACCTCAGTACAACCCAGTATCTACCAAGTCCAGGGAGGCAAACACCAGGATTTCTCCATGTTGTACATGTACCTGCCGATCACCAGAATCCTGGGAGAAACGGGCACCCTTGATCCTTTGAAGAATGCAGAGATCCAACAAAGCTATGTCCTGACGTTCTTCGACCACACCTTGAAACACAAGGGCAGTGACCTACAAACCTGGTTTGATAGCTATAGCGCGCTCTCACCCGTGACGGAGTTCAAGTGAATCACCTTTTGCGTATGATTGGATACAGCTCCTTCTAGGAGGGACGTGACTACCTGTGCCTAGACCCTGACAGAAAAGCATCGATCAATGGGGAAATCTGGAAAAGCCTGCATCACTTTATCAAGGGTCTCTAGTGTAGGGTTCCCCGGATTCTCCAGCCTTACATAACTATTTCGATTTACCAAACCGATTATGTGCTGAGCTTGCTCTTGTGTGAGTTTTTTCTGGAGCCTGAAATTTTTCATCAAAATGGAAACAGCAACCCTACTATCGACGGGGATTGAGACGATAGAATCACTTTCTTCAATAGACTCATTAGGGAGAGGAAATGTTACATTTGAACCCTGGGGTTCATCCAAATAAAGATGCAATACGTCATACAGATACTCTTTGAGTTCTGCAAGAGTCTCACCTTGAGTTACACATCGAGGCAATTCAATCCCTTCAGCCCAATATCCACCATTCTCATCTCTATATATTCTAAAATGATATTTCATATCAAACCCCCTTGCGTAATTTTGCCTCGAAGCCTTTTCCTAGATCTTTAGAGCTATGTACAGGAATAGGTTGTGAACCTTTTCCTTCCTTATGCATAAGGACATGACTTCCTGTCTGCCTTATTTGAATCCACCCATGCTTTTTATAGTATGCAACCATTTCTTTCCCTGTCATTGGCATATGAGAACTCCCAAAGCATGCAAGGACACTATACACATATACGTATAGATTGTAAATTATATGTTACTTATACATGCTCAATTGACCGACTCTATCTTGATGGAATACGTATGTAATGTGATAATTACCTTTCATGCTCACCCGTATAAGACGAGAGCCAACACGATATGCTTCAACAATAGGGACCTTTTCAGATTAACCAATATCCATAAGGGCATATATTCCTTGGATTTTCTTCTCAACGTCATCTGGAAGAATGGAGTCCAAATCCATATAATCTTGATACATAGACTCGGAATCTTTGCCATACGTGTTTGGAAAAAAGGGAGACACAGCTTGCCTTGAGACATCTTGCATACTCATTTCCCCTAATGGTTTGATACATCATCACCCCTCCTCCCCCTGTGCAATCTTCGAATACTTCTTCTGATAGACAAACCTCATAAGGCGGCTGTCCAACCACCCTATAGGCTTGACGGTGGGATTCTCCAGAGCAAGAAGAGCTGCCTTGCAGTTCTTCTCCAGGATGAGGGCAACAGCTTCGGCATCCGATCGGGTGTTTGCCCAACAGAGGGCACCCTCGTCTCGTATGAGCAGAGCGTTATATCTCTTGCCTATCGCTTTAAACCTTGTGTGGCAAATCTCAAGAGTAGCAACGGGGACCACAGCTCCTGCGATCTGTGCAAAATCATCAAGGTAGGAGGGGAGGCTTGTCAGCGTCTTGCCTGCTGCAAGCACTGCAGGCGAAGAGTGAAAAAGGACAATCTTTTGTACTCCTTCCCCCGCTGCAAGAGAAGAAGCAATCTTTCTTGCACGCTTGGGAATAAGCTCTTGCCCCTGATGCAACTCTTCTGCATGTTCTGGTTCTTCTTCAAGGCGGGAGAGTACAACAGGCAAGGTCCTCACCTTGAGATCTCCTTCCTCCCCGAGCAAGGGGACAAGTTTTGTAAGATGAGATCGGCACTCCACTTCCAAACGCTTGGCTATTTCCAGGGTCTCTGTTGCATCAAGACCAAAACAGAGAGAGCCATGGTTGGCAAGAAGGACCGTTTTCGTTTTGTTGTGCGTGATAGCCTTTCCTGCATTTTTCACCAGAGTATTAGTCCCAGGAAGCCCATATTTTGCCACTGCAATGGTTTTGCCCAACAAGGACTCCCCCTCTTTGTTGACAGGAATATTCTTTCCAAGCAACCCTGCCAAGGATGCCATCTCCTGATGGGTATGCATGACACATCCAACGTCCTTCTTCAGCTTATAGACCTCCCTATGGAGCTTTTTTTCTGAAGAGGGCTTTACTCCTTTCGGGTAACTCAGGTCCTCAAGGCTCACAAGGACCAGCTGGTCTTTGGTAAGGCTTTCATATGGTTTTCCACTGGGGGTGATGAGAAAGTGACTCTCTCCCACCCTGCAACTGACATTGCCCCAGGTCCGGGCTACCAGACCAAGGGCAACCAACTGCCCGCTCGCCTCCATCACTGCATTCTTAGCCTGTTCTAGCTCCACGTGCTACTCCTCTAGACAATCTCTTTGACTTGGTCAAACACCCTTGCAAAAGCTTGGAGGGCCTCATCTATCATGTTCTCGTCATAGGCGGCGCTCGTATAGAGCCTGCTTCCAGCCAGAGTCACCAACCCTTCAGCCATATAGGCGGCTCCCATATACTCCATCTCTTTCTTCCTGATCGAAGTCTCGTTGATTACCGCAGGTATGGTCCACGGTTTGCTCCAGTTGATAGAGAAGTGCATGGTCCCCACAGTCTCAAGGTGGCAGATGGATCCCTGGTTGAAGGCGACAAAGGGTAGGTGTCTCTCCTCTATCAGTTTCTGCAAGCCTCTAGTCAGACGATCCCCAAGGGCGCCTGCTCGCTCACAAGCTTTGGTCTGTTCAATCTCTTCAAGGGTGTAATACCCTGCCACACAGCTAAGCGGTGTGGCGGCCAAAGTGCCCCCTACCAGGGCCCTGTGGATCTTATCTCCAGTCTGGATCCCTGCAGCGAGGTACCGCATGTACTCGTCCTTGCCGCCAAGGCCGCCGGCACCGGGATAGCCACCGGCTATGACCTTGCCAAAGACGGTGAGGTCGGGCTTCACGTCAAAATACCCCTGGGCCCCGGACATACCGATTCTGAAGCCGGTGACCACCTCATCAAAAACCAGCAGGGCACCGTACTCCTTACAAAGCTCTTCAACCTGTTTGTTAAAATCCTTCGAAAGGGGACGGGTCCCGCTCTCCGGGCCCACAGGCTCGATGAAGACAGCGGCAGTCCCTCCCCTGAGCCTGTTCATCTTCAACTGTCGTTTCAGACTGGGGATGCTATCGGGAAAAAACTCCTGGGTGTGCCTGAACAGGTAGCCGGGCACCCCGTGTGCCTGTGTTCCTTTTGAGCCTGGCACCCTAATCCCATAGGCGAGCTGGTCACTCCAGCCGTGGTAGGCTCCTCCCATCTTGATAATATTCTTCTTCTTGGTAGCCAAGCGTGCCACCCGTATGGCAGCCATGCACGCTTCAGAGCCTGAATTGAGCATCCTGAACTTGTCCACACTTGGGACACTGTCGCAGATCTTTTTCGCCAGCTTATACTCATACTCGTGGAACAGCCCTGTTGAAGGACCGCAGTTTTCAAGCAACTCAATCACCTTATTACGCACCCCAGGAGGATTGGAACCAAGCACAGTCGGTCCTCCTGCCTGCAGGAAGTCAAAGTACCTGTTTCCATCGAGGTCATGGAGATAGGCCCCTTCGGCCTTGGTCATCACCAGGGGAAAGGGGTGGTTGAAAGCGAGGTTATGCTGAACCCCACCAGGAATGGCCTCCTTGGCTTCTGCGATCATAGCCTTGGAGCGACTACATTTCTTGTCGAAATACTCCTCTTCATAGCGCTTGAGCGCATCCCTTTCTATGCTGTATATGGGTTTTTTTATCAGAGCATCCAGTTGTTCTGTGACCTTATCTGCATCGGGGTAGTGTGTAATGGCAAATCCTGTACTCATAGTATCTCCTCCTACGTATTGGTCGTATAGTATGTTATCGAACTCTCGTATTCATTGAGTTCCGGTAGATGATGAATCGGTTGACGCAAAACTCAGTGACAAGGTTGGTCACCATCGTCAAGCCAAGTACTATGTACTCCAGCCACCCTATGCCCACTAGGGCATCGCCCCACCACGTTGAAAGCGGGGTAAAGATTGCATAGTAGATCCCCAACAGCAGCATAGCCCTGGGGATGTTATTTGCACTTTTGAAGGTGAAGCGGCGGTTGACGGTAAAGTTGTAAAGCACACTTGCTGTGAGCGCTGTCAGATAACTGCCCCAGTAGGCTATACCCAAGAGCTCCAGCATCAGGGTGAAGACTATCACCTGTATGACTCCGGCTGAGATGGAGAAAAGGACAAACTTGATGATCTGAGCCATGTTCTCCTTGCCTGTCATTCGTTTCTGTTCTGCGTCGTGCATCACTCTCTCCTTATCTCTTGCTAGTTGAGCTCTGAGAAGTACTTGCGGTTGCTCTTGTACAAGCCTCTGAATACGCCATAATTCCTGTCGTATATCTTTTTCGCATCCAAGTCGGGCTCATAGATCTTCTTCGTAGCAATAGCATGAACCGCTTCATCGGCAGAACCGAAGAAGCCCAGGCCCAAGCCAGCAACAAGGGCGGCTCCCAGGGCCCCGACATTCTGCGCTCTCTCGATGGTCTCGATGCGGCGCCCGAGTATGTCGGAGAGTATCTGGCAGGTTACCGGTGAAAGAGCGCCTCCACCCACAAAACGAATAGTCGGTGAGGTCATAACCTTTTTCTCCTGCACTTCGAGGAACCAGCGAAGATGGAAGCACACCCCTTCGGTGACTGCCCTGATCATCTCGGTCTTACCCGTATCAAGGCCGAGATTGAAGAACATCCCCCTTGCCTTGCTATCCTCAAAAGGACAGCGGTTACCATGCAGCCAGGGGGTGAAGATAACCCCATTGCTCCCGGGCCCTATCGTACTGATGACAGAATCCAGGTAGTCGTAGAGGTTCTTGATGATAGCCTCAGGGGATTCGGTTACCATGGTCTTGTCCAGATAGATGTTGATCTCATCGAGTGCGAGATGGTCGCGCACCCACTCCAGGCATTTTCCAGCTGTCTCCAGTTCGGAGAAGTAGGTGAACATCCCAGGAACCGCACTGACAATCGCCGCTGTCTTTGAAGCGGCATCGACCATACTCTTGGGCACTACGGTGGAGACCCACCCGGAGGTGCCCATATAGATATGGCAGTCACCACTCTTTGTCGAACCGGCTCCCAATCCAATGACCGCAGCATCCCCTCCCCCGCCAAAGACAGGAGTTCCGGCAGCAAGGCCCAGGCACCTTGCTGCCTTTTCGGTAACGGTCCCCACCTGGTCGGTAGAGAGTACTATTGCAGGGAGGTGCTCTAGGGAAACCTTGAGCATCTTGCAGACAGAAGGACTCCATTGGCGTTTTTTCACATCCATCAGCAGGGTTGCAAAAGCAGAGTCCTCTGTCATGACAAACTCACCGGTGAGTTGGGCTATCAGGTACTCCTTGACGTCAAGCCACTTGTGGATGCGAGCAAAGATTTCCGGTTCGTTGTTCCGTACCCAGTGATACTTCCACACAGGATCCTTCACACTCATAGCCACAGCACCGGTTATGGCTAGGGAACGGAGGAGCTTAAATACATTCGCACCGGCGACCTGAAAGCCATGGGCAAGGCCCTGTTTCAGCTCTTTGGTCGCCCGTTGGTCGAGATAGCTGAAGGCGTTTCGCAAGGCTCTCCCTTCCTTGTCTACCAGGACCAGACCCTGCATCTGCGAGCAAAAGGAGATTCCTGCAATGAAGGAGGAGGCAACCTGTGAATGGGAAAGTACCTCCTTGGTGCTCTTCTCCATTGCCGACAACCAATCCAAGGGATCTTGTTCGGCTCCTCCCCCTTCAGAGATAAACAGCGGATAGCCACAGAGGGATGAGGCAACCAGCACAAGGGTCTCTTCCACTGAGAAGAGGCAGGTCTTAACCCCGGTGGTACCTACGTCGTAAGAGAGGATATAGGCTGGTGTGTTCATCGGAACCCTCCTGTTACACAAGCAATGCAGATTGAATAAAGCCGATCATCGCTTGCGCTACTTTTTCATCCTGTTCAAGGACAGACTCCCCGGCATAGATCTTGAAGCGTTGGATATAGTACCCATTCACATAGGAGAACTGCAGAGACATGAAAAGGTTGTCCATAAAGAAAGCTCCGAGGCGGGGATCAATGTCCTTTCGGACTTCTCCCCGCTCTTGGCCCTCTTCCAAGAGCTTTGCATAGGTTTGTGCTGTGACCATCTCTATCTGCTCGGAGAGGCGTTGCACCAGATCGGCATTTCCCACCGAGGTCATCTCACTATAGAGCTTGATGAGGCTCTGATGCTCCCTGCAGGTGCTCTGTATTACCTTGACAATGGCATGGAGCTTCTCAATGATGCTCTGCTCACTGGATATGATGGGTTCCAGGGTCTTGGCAAGAAATGCCGCCCCTTCATGCACTGTCATGAGAAATAGGTCCTCTTTGGAGGTGAAGTACTTGTAGAGAGAACCGACACTGATACCGGCCTTCTCTGCAATGACGTTGATGTTTGTCCTTTCATACCCGTTTTGGGCAAACTCCTCAGTTGCCGTTGACAGGATAAGTTGCTGCTTCTCCACCGGAAGATGGTCGAAGGTCTTTTTGGTGAATTTCGGCCCTTTCTCGCGCATACATCCCCCCATGCCAAACTAGCAAGTGAGTACTCACTCACCCCCCTTACTATAGCATGCCTCCTGCAAAACACAAGAAAAAATCCGATTCGGCAGTTCTTTGCAGAATCGACCTTTGCTTGACAAAGCACTGCCCAGCGAGTAGGGTAAATCTACTCTGAGCCAAGGCTCAACTACCTAACAAAGAGGGGACACGGTGGATCAAGAACAGAAGCATAAGCTGGCAATGCACACCTCCAGGGCAAACATCTTCATGAATGCCTTCCTCTCCCTATCCAAACTTGCCGTAGGATTCTTTGCACACTCCCACGCCATGGTAAACGACGGCATAAACAATGCCAGTGATGTGATAGGATCAGTCATTGTCATTGTTGGAGTCTCAGCTGCTGCCAAGGATTCTGACAAAAACCACCAGTATGGCCATGAAAGGCTTGAGTGTGTTGCAGCCATCCTGGTCTCGGGTATCGTCATGGCACTGGGCATCGCCTTGTTTACCGATGGTCTTGTAAAGATTTTCAAAGGATCCTATAAAAACCTCCCTATGCCCGGCATCATGGCAGTCGTCGCTGCCATAGCCTCCATTATCATCAAGGAAATCATGTTCCTCTATACAAGAAGGGCTGCCAAAAAGACAGACTCCTCAGCCCTGATGGCCTCTGCCTGGGATTCGCAAAGCGATGTCCTGGCAACCACAGGAGGTCTTATCGGCATAGTGGGCTCACGCATGGGCTTTCCTGTCGCAGACTCAATCGCAGCCATTGTCATCGCGATGTTTATCTTCAAGGTCGGCTTGGATATCTTCAAGGACGGCGTCTACAAGATGGTCGACCACGCCTGCCCTGACGATATGGTCAAGGAGATCCGCAAGGTTGCAGAGGAGCAAAAGGGTGTATTGAGCGTCGACGTCCTGCACACCCGCATGTTTGGATCCAGAGCCTTTGTTGATGTCGAGATCTCAGCAGAGGGCACTCTAAGCCTCATCCAGGCACATGCCATAGCAGAGAGGGTGCACCATGCCATTGAGATCAACTTCCCTCAGGTAAAGCATTGCATGGTCCATGTGAATCCCGGTAAAATAGGTTCTACTGGAAATAAATAGAATTTACCCCTATATTATAAGGTATTAAGGAGTCTATCATGAGCAAAAGACATATACGAGCAGATTTTGTACCTGACCACTACCAGTTCACTACCGATAAGGGAGCAACCTATGAACTTGGGGCAACCACCCCCTACGACTACCTCCTGGGCGCCCTTTCAGGGTGTCTATTCGCCACCTTTGTAGACCTGGCGGTCAAGATGAAGGTTTCGTGGGAACATGTCTCCTTGGAGATCGACGGAATCAAACGGACAGAGAGTCCCACTACGCTCGAGAAATGCACTGTAGCGGCTACGGTAACCGGAACCGACAACGAGAAGAAGTTCCTCAAGGCCTTTGAAACTGCCACCAGATACTGTTCCATCTACCAGACCATCTCCAAGGTAAGTGAGATGCACTGGTCAGTGGACTTTAAGTAGGAGAGGCGATGAGCAGGCAGTACACAAACATACAGCTCTTTGAAGCGCTTGAAGAAGCTTTGAAGCACCTCATTGAGGATGATGCCCAGCTTTTTACCTGGCCAAAGGCCAAGGTGAGTATTGCCCATACCTTCGCCTCCCACCTGCACAGGACCCTGTGCAGGGTCCTTGGTCTCTCCTTGGATACAAGCAGCAAAAGTTATCTCGCCCTCCCCCAGAAGATGAAGGTGGACCTGTTTGCCCGTGTTGGGGAGCATAAAGCTGATATCCTGCTGCATGACCGGGGGGAGAACAGACCCTTGGCCCTTGTGTTCAATCAGGACTACCTCAGCAAACACCAGATTGATACCCTGCATAAGCTGGAAAAGGAAGGGTGCTCGCTTGTGCTGGGAGTATCCTTTTTGCACCAGAAAGAGTACATCCTCATCTATCATGCCAACGGAGAGAGGCTCGACTACTACCACTTCAGCAGAACCGGGCACACCTCGTCCCTGCTCAAGCAACGTGAGCTTGCTCGTGGGGAGAGTCCCTTACAACTCTCGCTGAACATTCCGAATAAGAAGAAACGCAAGAAAAAACAGGTGAAAGACTCTATCACAGAGGGTCAATAACTCGGCTACGCCCGGTAATCTTGTTCATGCCACGCTTGTGGGCATCCTCACACCCATTCCAAGGTTTATCCATATTCTCTGACTTGTACTTCTGGGTCATCCAGTAGACATCCTTGGCTATGCGGTCCAGATTGCTCAATTCCAACTCGGTAAGGGCGCGAACAAACTCCGGCAGGAGGGAGGGGGAGAGGGCCTCCTTTGCCTGTTGCAGCAAGCCTTGATAATGGTGCAAACAAAAGCCCTTGCTCCCTGCCAAGGCATCGCGAAACTCCTGGTCTTCGCCCCATAGGTATGCAGTGGTGAAGTAGTAGCGCACCAGACGGTCGCGCATCGAGGTGCAGATGAGACACCCCACTTCACGCTTTGCCAAGTCAGAGCTGAAGTGCTCGATGGCCTTCTTCGCCTGTCGTGCACTCTTTGCACTCAGCAGCTCGTTAAAAGAGCGCTCAAACTTCACTCGACTCATCGCCAGGTAGGTATCTGTCATCAGGGCGACGCCCTGGGGCTTCTGGGCTGCAACCAACATCTGCGAGTGTTTGAAGCAGAAGCCGTGTTCATTGACGCGCACCCGGGTTTCAGGGTTCATGACTGAACTGCCCAAATAGAAGGAGACGGCATAGCGCTGGGCCTCGGCCATCAAGTCACAGATATAGCATTCGCTTTCACTTTTTATTCCATCCCAGACAGGGATGGTTTCCAATTGAATTTTCATGCTTCTGATTGTAGCATGAATACCTCGCAAGGCAACAGAGAACAGGATAGACAGAGCTGTCAACCAGAACAAAGAAGGTAAACGCAAAACCGGGGCAGAGGATCATATAGGTTCCTCTGCCCCGGTGATTATACTCTTACACGTACATCTATCGCTAGATTGCTCTTCTCGTAGTCTTAGCGCTTGAATAGAGCCTCAGCCTTCTTTTCAATGTTCTCTGCAGTGAAGCCAAATACCCCGGCCAGATACGCAAGGTTTCCTACCTCACCGAACTGCTCACCGACAGAGACAAAGTCCATGGGTACAGGGTTTGTCTGTACCAGATATCCGGCAACAGCCTCACCTACTCCACCGGCATAGCGGCCATTCTCACATACAAGCACACGCTTACAGCGTTTGGCAACCTCTGTGATGAGGTCGTAGTCCAAGGGCCTGATGGTATGCAGGTCGACCAAGGTGGCCTTGATGCCCTTCTTTGCAAGAGCCTGGACAGCCTTCTCGGCTGCATTGACCATGACTTCCCCTGTTGCGATGATGGCAACGTCCTCACCCTGGGCGAGTTCGATGCCCTTGCCCAGTTCAATCTTGGTTCCCACAGGATAGCGATGGCTCGCACCCTTTCTGGCAACGCGGGTATAGGAGCTCTTGTTTAGGTCGTAAGCCTGTCTCATCAGCTCGTAACAGCTCTGGGCATCACTGGGGTCGATGATGGTGACTCCGGGAATCTGCCTGATGAGGGCGATATCCTCAAAGGGCATGTGAGTGCCACCGTTGTTTTGGGCGGTGATACCGGGGTCGCTGCCAATGACGTGGACTACTTGGCCGGTATACCCTACTGAGAGGAAGAACTGGTCATATGCGCGTCTGGTGGCAAAACACCCAAAAGTGTGGACAAAGGGGACAAGGCCCATGGAAGCGAGGCCTGCCGCTACTCCGACCATATTTGCCTCAGCTATTCCACAGTTGTAGAAACGCCCAGGAAATTTACTGCAAAAAGAGTCCGAACCGATGCAGCTGGAGAGGTCTGCATCGAGCATGACCACCTCCTGGTTTTCATGGGCCAGGTCGTTGACCGCTGCCATGACGGCATCTCTCATATTATTGATAGTGCTGGTATCTCTCATTTCTCTCCTCCTTCACGCTCATAGAGTTCCTCTATCGCCTTGGTAGCAGCCTTCGAGTCGAATGCCATGCTATGGTTGGCTGTGGTAAGCTCACCGGGGATAAATCCATGGGACTTCACCGTATCCATGATGATCATGCTGGGGCGATCGTGGACTCCCTTGGCGATCTGCACAGCGCGATCGATCTGGAAGAAGTCATGGCCGTTGATACGCTGCACATGCCAGTTGAACCCGAGCCAACGGGTATCAAGGTTCTCCATGCTGACGACGTCGGAGGTATAGCCGTCAAGCTGGAGACGGTTGAAGTCAGTGAAGGCTATCAGGTTGCCAAGCTTCCACTGTGCAGCTGTTGCCGCCCCTTCCCAGATCTGGCCTTCCTGGCTCTCACCATCGCCGACTACGACAAAGGTATTCGCCTCGATCTTGCGGATCTTCTGACCCAAGGCTATGCCGATGGCGGCACTGAAGCCCTGCCCTAGGGAACCACCGGTGAAATCGACACCCTTGGTCTTGTTCATGTCACAGTGGCTGGGAAGGTTGGTTCCACCCTGGTTGAGGGTAGCCAACTCCTCAAGGGGAAAGTACCCCTTGCGTGCGAGGGTTGCATATACTGCAGGGCCGGCATGACCTTTTGAACAGACAAACCGATCACGATCTTCTTTCGAAGGATCGGAGGGGTCAACCCTCATCTCATGGTAATACAGGTAGGTGAGCATCTCCACAATGGACATGCTTCCCCCAATATGTCCTGATCCGAAATTTCCAATCTCTTCTATGGTAAGTTTTCGAATCTCCAAAGCTATCTGCTTTAGGTTTTTTACATCAAGCATCACTTTCTCCTTTTACTTTTTTCCATATTTCATACGCATCAGCTGGTCACATCGCTCGTTATCCAATGTGGAGACATCATAGCCGGCTCTCCCCATCTGTATGGCAATGGTGGTCATCTGGGCAGCACGCTCAAGCAGCTCCATCATATCAAAGGCTTCAAGCAGGGTTTTTCCCAAGGCGACAGCCCCATGGTTTTCTAAGAGGAGGACCGAGTGGTCAAAGGCCTGTATGGCAACCTGTTCGGCAAGATTGACAGTGCCCATCAGGCGGTAGGGGACCATTACCGGTGTTTCAAGGATATAAAAGGACTCAGCTATCATGGTGGTATCGATGGCACACTGGCCATCTTTGGTGATGGCGGTGAAAGCTGAGGTATAGGTAGGGTGGGCATGGACGATAGCGTTGCAGTCAGGACGAGCTATCAGCGAGAGGCGGTGCATCTCTGTCTCTATGCTCAAAGGGAGACGTGGTGTGAGGTTCTTCCCTTCGATGGTGACCACCGCGATATCCTCAAAGGTGAGCATCCCTTTGTCCAAGGCAGAGGGGGTGATGCAGAACAGCTCTTCGTTGATGCGCAAACTTATATTCCCACCGCTGGCGGTGGTGAGCTGACGGTCGTACAGCCGGGTCATGAACGCTGCAACTTGAGTGCGTTCCTTCTCATATTTACTGATATTCATGGGCCGAGTATAGCATGCTTGAGCCCATATGTTAAAGCTTCCTTTGCCATATACCTTGAGGAGGGAGGGCTGTTTTGCTACAATGGCCACTGTTCAAGCAAAAGAGGAGACATAAGAACATGCGCATGTCCAATGTATTTTCCAAAACCCTTCGTGAGGCACCCAATAGTGTAGACAGCAAGGGATATGAGTATCTGCTTCGTGCAGGTTTTATTCGACAGATGGGTGCCGGGGTCTTCTCGTTGCTACCTTTCGGGTTCAGCGCTACAAGGAAGATCAGCCAGATCATCCGCGAAGAGATGGATGCTATTGGAGGCCAGGAGATGCTCATGCCTCTGGTCAATACCGCAGAAATCTGGAAAGAGACCGGGCGTTTCTACAGCATAGATCGGGAGATGAGCCGTTTTGTCGACCGTGGGGGACGTGACATGGTGCTTGCCATGACCCATGAGGAAGCAGTCACTGACATAGCCCGTTTTGAGATAGACAGCTACAAGCGCCTTCCCCAGCTGGTCTATCAGATCCAGACAAAATGGCGTGACGATCCCCGTCCCCGTGCCGGTCTGATCAGGGTCCGGGAGTTCACCATGAAGGACAGCTACTCCTTTGACCGCGACCAGGATGGCCTGGATCTCCAGTATGCCAAGCACTACAAGTCCTATTTCAGAATCTTCAGCCGCTGTGCCCTGCCTGCAATCGTAATAAGTGCCGACAGTGGTATGATGGGGGGCAAGATCAGCCATGAGTACATGTACCTCTCCTCCATCGGAGAAGATACCATCATCACGTGCAGCGAGTGCGGCTACACTGCCAACCGCCAGATAGCCACCTTCAAGAAGAGTTACTACCCGGCAGAGGGAAAACCTTTGGAAAAAGTGCTTACCCCTGATTGCAAGACCATCGACGAGCTTGCCCTCTTCCTCAAGATAGAGAAAAGTCAGACAGCAAAGGCTGTCTTTATGGTAGGTACTTTCATTGACGACGAAAACGGGGATGAAGAAGAGAAACTCATCATCGGCGTCATCCGCGGTGATATGGACGTTGAGGAGAACAAGCTGCAGAACGCCTCCAAGGCAAATGCTTTGCGTCCTGCACACCCTGAGGAGATTGTTGCCAAGAAGATGGTCCCAGGATACGGGTCGCCCATCGGTGCATCCCCTGACGTGTTGGTCATCGTCGATGATTCGGTGGCTAAAAGCAACAACCTTGTTGCCGGGGCTAATGAAGAGGGAGCCCACTTCTTGAACACCAACTTCGAGCGTGACTACACCGGCATCGTCGCAGACCTTGCCAGTGCCACCGCAGGCGCTCCCTGTCCCCACTGCTCCAACAACCTCTCATCTTCCAAGGGTGTGGAGATTGGCAACATATTCCAGCTGGGAACCCGCTATAGCGAGGCGATGAACTGCTACTACCAGGATGAGAGCGGAGTCCGTAAGCCTGTGATCATGGGCTCCTATGGTATTGGAGTGGGAAGACTGCTCGCCTGTCTAGCCGAGGAGTATGCCGATGACAAAGGTCTTGCCCTGCCTATAACAGTCGCTCCCTACCAGATCCATCTTGTGAGCCTGGTCAAGGATGCTGCTGTGGTCGACGGGATATACAAAGACCTGACCTCAGCGGGCATCGAGGTGCTCTATGACGACCGCAAGGAGAGTGCTGGGGTGAAGTTTGCCGATGCAG
The DNA here is from genome assembly GCA_964588005.1 of uncultured Sphaerochaeta sp. Taxonomy (GTDB): domain Bacteria; phylum Spirochaetota; class Spirochaetia; order Sphaerochaetales; family Sphaerochaetaceae; genus Sphaerochaeta. The sequence continues at coordinate 5,797 of CAZPOJ010000005.1, read as the reverse complement.
AGCTCATAGGACTTCCTATCCGCATCACCGTAGGCAACCGCTCCTTGAAGGAGGGAAAGGTCGAGGTGAAGCTGAGAAGCAATCTGGAGGAGACGCTCTCGTACGACCTCAAGGGTCTTGCCGATGAGATGCAGACCTTGATCAAGGGTCTCACCGATGCCATCAATGACAATCTGGTGGAAACAGAGTGGGATAAAGACGAGAAATAAACACTAGAAACGCCATAAGCAAGAGGGGATTCCTGTTTCGTTGGAATCCCCTTCTTTATGCCTTGGGCATACGCTTATTGCTGGTGAATTTCCCTCTCTTAGGGAAGTGGTCACCCTATCAGTGTGCTCCCAACTTCTTCAGCTGGGTTACGATGTAAGTGCGCTTATTAAGCTGCGCATACTCAAGTACCGAGTGCCCCTGGTAGTCGCGGGCATTGATGTCAGCTCCTGCCTTCAACAGCTCTGAAACCACACGGGTCTCATCATTGGTGCTTATAGCAAGGATGAGGGCGGTCTCGCCAAGATAGTTCCTTGCATTGAGGTCGGCTCCTGCTTCCAAAAGGGTGGCGATTACTTTGGGGCTCTTGCTTTTGTTGGCAGCAAGGTGCAGGGCGTTAGAGCGGTATTTAGGTTCAGCTTCCTGTATGTCTGCTCCAGCTTCAAGCAATGCCTTGAGGACATTCACCGAAGAGTTGTACTGGGCCGCAAGCATGATGGGGGTCAAACCCCACTCATTCTGCGTATGAATGTCGGCTCCCTCTGCCAACAAGGACTTTATATCCTTCACTTTCGTTGCAGAAACAGCAGCGGCAAGTAGCTTCTTGTTTAGACTTTCAATATTTTTTGCCATGGTAAAAAATCTCCTTACTCATTAGTTCAATTACTTTTATATGCTCATAGTATGACAATTTTACCGATTATTGTATAGGGTCTCACAATATTATTGACAGAAAACAAGAATTTGTATCCTAATAGTCCACTTTTCAATTTGCCTACCGATACAGGTCTGTAGTATGATAGAGCCATGTTGACACAAGAAATTATCCAGCAAATACCCAAAGTAGAGTTGCACGACCATCTAGACGGTGGCCTGAGAATCAGTACCATCTTGGAATTGGCAAAAGAGTATGGGGTCAGCCTACCCTCTGATGATGAACAGGAGTTGCACGCATGGTTTGTAAGGGGTTGCAAGCAGAAAAGCCTCACACTCTACCTCGAGACATTTGCAGTAACCACCAGCGTCATGCAAAGTGCCCGAGCCCTTGAACGGGTGGCCTTTGAGGCTGTAGAGGATCTTGCCAAAGAACATGTCTGCTATGCCGAGATTCGTTTTGCCCCCAACCTGCATCTGGAAAAAGGCCTTACCGCAGAAGAGGCTGTCCAAGCTGTGCTTGACGGCCTAGAGCGCGGAAGAAAGGAGACCGGAATGCCCTCGGGCCTTATCCTCTGTGCAATGCGCAACCAAAGCCCCGCCCTCTCTCTCGCTACCGCAGAACTTGCAGTGGCTTTTCGTGACAGGGGCGTGGTGGGCTTTGATCTCGCCGGTGATGAAAGCGGTCATCCTCCAAAGAGACATCTCCAAGCCTTCCAGTATATCCGGAACAAGAACTTCAACATAACCATCCATGCAGGAGAAGCCTTTGGCGTAGAGTCCATATGGCAGGCTGTACAACTCTGTGGTGCCCATAGGATTGGGCATGGGACACGCCTCATCGAGGATATGACCCTCGAGGGAGCCCACATCGAGGAGACAGGGTCGCTGGCAACGTTTATTCGCAACAGACGTATTCCCATGGAGATGTGCCTGACCAGCAATATTGGAACAGGGGTCGCCACCGACTATGCACACCACCCCTTTCCCATCTTCTTCCGCAACCAGTTCAGAGTCTTCCTCTGCACCGACAACCGCCTAATGAGTGATACTACACTCACCCGCGAGATGGAGATTGCCGTTGAGTACTACAGCTTGAGCTTGAGGGATTTGGAGAAGATTACGATCAATGCGATGAAGTCGGCCTTCATACACCATGACCAGAAGCTAGAGATTATCTACACCGTTATCAAGAAAGGGTACCAAGAGATCCGTACGAAGTACGGCATCCTGGACTAGCGTGTACGCCTAAAGACATCGATTGGATTGATCTTCATCCTGAAGGTGGAGTAGAGGTAGGCAAACAGCAACCCACTGAGGTGGGTCAAGTGTGCCACGTTCCCTCCCCTGCTGAAGACCTGGCTGTAGAGCTCTATCCCAGTATACAGGATGACTAGGGTCGGGGCACGCAAAGGGATGATGCCAAAGACGAATATTCTTGCATAGGGGTAGAATACGGCAAACATGAACAGCACCCCGTAGATGGCCCCTGAAGCTCCTACAAGGATGACGTTTGTCCCTGCCAGAAGATAACTGACAAAGCTGACCAAACCGCTAAAAGTCCCTGCCAACAGGTAGAAGAGGAGAAACTCCTTGGTTCCGACACGCTGCTCAACCATGGTTCCAAACAGATAGAGACTTATCATGTTGAAAAGGAGGTGCGAAAAGCCCCCATGGACAAACATGTAGGTAAAAGGCTGCCAGATATAGCCTCCCAATACAAAGGAAGGGATCATAGCAAGGTAGTAGGCACTGCGGGGGTAGACCATACTGGTCAAGAGGTATACCAGTGCATTGATGATCACCAACTTGAGGGTGACATTCTTATAGGAGTTATCCCGGAATCTCCGGTTGAGTATTTTTTTCTTGTTCATGCACATAAAGTATAGAGCAAATGACCGTTCGTCAATTGTGTAAGAACTGCACGAATACTCTCCCTGTGCATTTTTTACACAGTGCATATCCTACGAACCTGCAGTAGAGAGCCCCAGAGCCCTATTAAAGTTGGCACGCTCCTTGCATATGTATTATCACAGAGCAACAGTTTTTTTCATACTCCTCCTTTTACAACGACAGGGTGCCAAGAAGATATCCCAATCCACTTCTGGCACCCTACTTTTGTCTGTCCACTACAGCACAAAATTGGGCAAAGCCTACATTCTACCCTTTTTGGTTTCAAGAAACGGTAAACAAGGCTACAATGAGCCTTTGGTCGCCTCTTCTTGAAAAGGGATGATGGTGGCACAGAAGGAGCGCATATGAGCATACACACCCTGTTCAATCCCCCTGTTTTTCAGGGAAGGGGCAAAAAACAGAACTACTTTGAAGGCTGGTACTTTAAGATGGCCTTCCAAGATGACGTAATTGCCCTAATACCCGGTATCGCCCTCGGAGACGATCGTCACACCTTTATCCAGGTCATCAGAGGCCAGGAGCAAAAGAGTTGGTATGTACGATTCCCCTATGAGGCCTTTTCTGCAGATAGCAAGGTCTTTTCTGTCACCATTGGAGACAATCACTTCTCGATCGATGGAATCAGCATTGCTATCAAGTTTGAGGATCTTAGTCTCAAGGCAGAAGTGAAACATATCGATCCTACTCCATTCCCTGTTACCCTAAGGGCCCCTGGCATCATGGGCTGGTTTGCCTACGTCCCCTTTATGGAGTGTTTCCATGGGGTGGTATCCACCCATCATCACCTGGAGGGCAGCATAGAGATCAACGGCAAGAACCTTGCGTGCAAGGGAGGCACCGGCTACATCGAGAAGGACTGGGGGGTCTCCTTCCCTTCTGCCTGGATTTGGATGCAGGCAAACTGCTTCCCCACCGACAAGGTTGCTGTGATGCTCTCTGTAGCGAACATCCCTTTTCTTGGAAGGACCTTCCAAGGATTCCTGGGATTTTTGCAGTACGAAGGAGAGCTCATTAGGTTCGGCACCTATACCGGGGCAAAAATCATTGAACTCGAGCAGGACGACGAACATGCCAGGATCGTCATCCGCCAGAAGGAGTTTCGCATTACGCTTGTGGCCACCCTTGGCCCGACTTCCCATCTCAGTGCTCCTCGACAGGGCAATATGGAGAGGATTATCCGGGAAAGTGTGATGGGCACTGTCGAGGTAACACTCGAAAAGAAGGATGGGTCGCTCTTATTCAAGGAGACCGGTCGCATGGCGGGTATAGAGTTGTCAGAAGCTTCCCAACTTATGAATGCCAAAGTGTGAAGAAAAAGTATAGTGTTACCTTTTTGCACAGGGGTACAACTGCACATTCTCCTAGATTCTTGCCCCCAGCAATATAAGCCTGCTTATAGGGCTGTTGGCACGACTATTGCATAGTAGTTGGTGAATAGAGCAACAGTTTTTTTCAAACCTCCTTAAAGTGTGATTTCTTAGGTGCCAGCGAACCTCTCTCCCCACCCCATAATAATTCGCTGGCACCTTCTCTTTGCCCTTCCGGGTCGTCCATCTTTTTGATATAGTCATATCTATGGCTACTAGCAGACGAGATCGTGCAGACTCCTATACCAAACGTGCACACAAAGAGGGCTACCCTGCCCGTTCAGTCTACAAACTGGAAGAAATCCAGAAGGCAACCAAACTCATCAAGAGCGGGGACAATGTCCTTGATGTCGGAGCCGCCCCGGGGTCGTGGACCCTCTATACCCATCGGGAGTTGCTCAAAGGGAAGGGAAGGATCATCGCTGTTGACCTCAACCCCTTGAATCTCAACCCGATTCCTCCCACGGTAACCGCCTTTGTAGGGGATGCCTTCAGCAAGGAGATACGGCCCCTCCTGGTGGAGAATGGCCCCTATGATGTCATTATCAGTGATGTTGCACCGATGACGATGGGCAACCGTGCTGTGGATACCACCCGTAGCGAGTATCTGGCTGAACAGGTAGTGCACCTTGCCAAGGAGCATCTCAAGGAGCATGGCAATCTTGTGGTGAAGATTTTCCAAGGGGGCGGACAAGTAGATATCATCAAGGATATGCGCACCTTCTTTACCAAGGTGAAGCCCTTCAAGCCCAAGGCTTGTAGGGATGACTCCTTTGAGATCTATCTGATAGGCCTCGATAAGAAGCGGATATAAACTAAAGGGAGAGGGTGATGAAAGTAGTTATTATAGATGGTCAGGGCGGAAGCCTGGGCAAGGCCCTGGTGGAAGCGATACGGAAAAACCACCCTGCCTTGGAGATTCTTGCCATAGGGACAAACAGCATGGCGGCAAGCTCGATGCTCCGGGGAGGAGCGAGTGCCATTGCCACAGGGGAGAACCCTGTGGTGGTTGCTTCTCGTGATGCCGATATCATCATCGGTCCCCTTGGGCTTATCGCAGCGGACTCCCTGCATGGGGAGATCACCCCAACGATGGCCTCTGCCGTCTCCCAGAGCAAGGCCCACAAGATCCTGATCCCCATCAGTAAATGCAACATCTCCATCGTGGGAAAGCAAGAGCTCTCCCTTGGGGAGATGATAGCTCTTGTGGTGGAGGAGCTGGATTCGTGGTTGCGCCAGTGAATGTGCACAATCACCCTTTTTTGCCTTTCTTGACAGACACCCCCCCACTCTGTAGACTATAGCCAATCAACCCCATGAAGGGGTTACTCGCTCACCTGCATAGCATATATAAACCCTATCAAAGCGCCATGAAGGCATACAAGGAGATAGCTCCTCTTGCTGTAGTGGTATTTTTTTGTCTTTGGAGATCGCATGGAACTGTACAAACAACCGTTACAAGAGGGCATCACCCTCAGTGTATTCAATAATGATACCCCTATATTCTCTGATGGAGGAAGGTGGCTGACTCCTTTGTTTGCCCTTGAGAAGTTCCTTGCCACCTATGAGGGGGACAGGAGCAACCTTGCCGCCCATGATACGGCAGCAGGAAAGGCTGCTGCCATCCTCATGGTGCGCATGGGCATCAAGCGCGT
>CAZPOJ010000004.1:0-45108 GCA_964588005.1 uncultured Sphaerochaeta sp. | reverse complement strand
TTCTTCACATCGTCTTCAGTTGCCACTGTGAGTTTATACCCATCAAAAAGAATAGCATCAGCCTTGAATGAACCATGCTTGATAAGAGTTTCCAGACTGGAGAGCACCTTGTCGATGGTGACGTTCTCCTGACTAAAATTCATTACTACACGGTTGGAGAGGATGTTATTATACACAGAAGCTGCATCAGCAAGACTTCTTCCTTCAGAAACTTCACGAAATACTTCCTTATACCAGTTGATCACATGCTCGACATTCCCAGAAAAGGAGACATGAATGACATGCTCGCCTCTTAAGAGCTTATCAGTGGCCAGGTGTACCAGACATGCTGTTTTACCTACTCCATGACGAGAAACAAGTACGCCTAGATTACCACGACCGAGCCCCCCATCCAGAGATTCCTCAAAAACACGAAGCGGACTCAAGTCGTTCAACTCTTGGATTTCCATATGCTCACCTCCCAGAAGATTTTTTGTTCTTGCCCCTAGTATACTATAAAAAAGTTCAATTGGGTAGGAATTTGCGACAAATGGAGGGACCTAAAAAAATCCCCCCCGTAAAGAGACCTTTGTAGGGGGGAGAAAATGTGATAAAACAGACGTTATTTCTGCTCTCTCTTGCGTTTTTCCTGGTAATCCAGTTTCAACTGCTCAGAAACACTCACGGGCACCTTGCCATATTTGCTCAGTTCCATGGAGAACTCACCCTTGCCTTGGGTAAGGGATCGTAGTGTCGTGGAGTACCCGAACATCTCTGAAAGGGGCACATCAGCATAGACAGTACAGGAAGCATGATCTTCAGTGGAACTGATGATGATGCCGCGTCTCTGATTAACCGAAGCAAACAAACTTCCCTGGAACTCGGTGGGAGCTACTACCTCAACCTTCATGATAGGCTCGAGGATAACAGGGCGGGCCTTTTCAAACGCTTCTCTGAAAGCATTGAGGGAGGCTGTCTGGAAAGCTTGGTCAGAGGAGTCAACTGCGTGCCAGGCACCGTCGTTGACCACAGCCTTGACACCAAGGATGGGGAACCCGACCTGGGTGCCCTTCTTCATGGCAAGCTGGAAACCCTTATCACAAGAGGGGATGTACTCGGTAGGAATAGTTCCACCCTTGATCTCATCAACAAACTCATAATCCTTGGGATCCTCACCCTCGACAGCATCGGGAAGGGGCTCGATATATCCGGCAACGCGGGCATACTGGCCAGATCCACCGGTCTGCTTCTTGTGGGTGTAGTTGAATAATGCGCGCTCGGTGATAGCCTCGCGGTATGCAACCTCGGGCTTGCCGATCTCAACTTCAGCCTTGTACTCACGCTTCATGCGCTCGACATAGACTTCAAGGTGCAGCTCTCCCATGCCCTTGATGATGGTCTGATTTGACTCAGGATCGACATAGGAGCGGAAAGTGGGGTCTTCCTTGGTAAAGCGGTTAAGGGCCTTACCCATGTTGTCCGCTGCCTTCTTGTCCATTGGCTTGATGGCCAGGGAGATGACAGGATTAGGAACATACATGGAGCTCAAGGAGTAGTTCAGCTTAGGATCACAGAAGGTATCGCCGGAAGCACAATCGACACCGAACAGGGCGGCAATTTCACCACATCCTGCCTCAGTGAGGTCTTCCATATTATTGGCATGCATCCTGATAAGTCTTCCTACCCTGAACTTCTTCCGACTACGGGTGTTGAAAAGTTCATCTCCCTTTCTTACCTTGCCCTGATAGACACGGATATAGGTGAGCTGACCATACTGCCCATCTTCAAGCTTGAAGGCAAGCACAACAGGAGGGAGGTCCGGATCTGAAGGAAGGATGACCTCCTCTTCATTGTTATTAAGGTCCAAAGCCTTGTTGGTAACATCACTGGGGTTGGGCAGATAGTTTATCACTGCATTGAGCAGAGGCTGGATACCGGTATTCTTATAGGCAGTACCCATAAGCACAGGGACAAGCTGCAGGGCAATGGTTGCCTTGCGAATCTCCTGGTTGAGAAGCTCCTCGGTGAGGTTCTCCTCAAGCATTGCCTCCATTACCGCATCAGAGCACATGGAGACGCTATCAAGCATCTCTTCGCGCTTTGCCTTGGCTTCTTCAAGCAGTTCTGCAGGAATCTCCGCTTCACGCATACCGTCCTGGGTAGGACCATCGTCGAAGTAAAGTGCCTTCATGGTAACAAGGTCCACAACACCACGCATCTTGTCTTCAAGACCGATGGGAATCTGCATCAACACTGCATTCAAGCCGAGTTTTTCAACCAGTTGCTTCTGCACGCGATACGGATTAGCTCCTGTGCGGTCACACTTGTTGACAAATGCAATGCGGGGAACATGATAGCGTTTCATCTGGCGGTCAACAGTGATGGACTGACTCTGTACACCTGCGACAGAACAAAGCACAAGCACAGCGCCATCGAGAACCCGCAAAGAACGCTCAACCTCAATGGTGAAGTCGACGTGTCCTGGGGTATCGATGATGTTAATCTCGGTATCCTTCCACAAAACGTTGGTTGCAGCAGATGCAATCGTAATTCCACGTTCTCGCTCAAGCTCCATGCTATCCATGGTAGCTCCAACGCCATCCTTACCACGAACTTCATGTATTTCGTGGATTCTGTTGCAGTAGTAGAGGATACGTTCGGTGAGAGTAGTCTTACCCGAGTCAATGTGGGCACTAATTCCGATATTCCTCATGTTTTGCAATTCAGCCATACTATTAAACCTCTATAATATAGAATAAAAGCGATGCTGCAGTATCTCCTGCAACTTTAATTGTCCGTATTGAAAGAGCCTGCTGGTCTCTGTAAGCCCCTGTGATGCAATAAAGAGGGGAGAGAGACACGGCCCGCAAACTACTATAGTGTAGCGTACCTTGTGGATACTATTACAATAGCAGTTTTTGTGCAATCCCTTTTGCCTGTACAATCCTTTAGCGACTAGATAATTGTGTGCTATAATGGCATAGAGGTGTGCCATGAAAACAATTTTTACAAAGATTCGCGAAGGTGAAATCCCCTCAGTAAAGCTCCATGAGGATGCGCTTTGCACCGTTATTTTAGACATTAACCCTGTACACAAGGGCCATCTGCTGCTAATTTCCAGCGAACCCTACCCCACGTTCAGCGAATGCCCCCTTCCAACCTTGAGCCATCTTATGGATATTGCCCAGCGTGCTGACAAAAAACTGCGGGAAGTCCTAGGGTGTGATGGGACCAACCTGGTCATCAACAATGGAGCGGCAAGCGGGCAGGAGGTGCCCCACCTCCATATCCACATCATCCCCCGCTACAACAAGGACGGGCAGAAGTTTGGTTTCACCAAAGAGACCTATGCCGAGGGCGAGATGGCCAGGTATGGGAAACAGCTGGAGTTCTGACCATGAAAGCATGCCACCACTGCCACAAGGCTGTAGATACACTTCTTGCCATAGGAACCCATACCCTCTGCCCCAATTGTGATAAACCCCTGCACAGTTGCTTCAATTGCAGATTCTATAGCCCGGGCTCCTATCATGACTGCCTCGAAAGGGTAGAGGAACTCATCGTAGAGAAAAAAGAAGCAAACTACTGCGACTTCTTTATGTTGGGAGAGGATGCCCAAGAGGAAAACAGCAAAAAAGAAGCAGCAAAACAGCGGGCACAAGCCCTCTTTACCATCTAAGGACCCACCCTGTGACTAAAAAACGAGCCTTCCTTCTCCTTGCTATCCTCATGCCCCTGCTTTTTCTCAGTTGCCAGAGCTATACAGCAGCCAAGGGGATAGCAAGCATTGAACCTGCACCCTCAACCTTCACCTTGCTCAATGCAAGGGTGTTGGAGTTGGAGCGCTCCCTGGAGACGGTCACTGCCCTGCTTGCAAGCGCCAATAGAGAGAACAAAAGGCTACAAGATGCCCTTGCACAGATTGAAAGGGAAGCGGCCCGGGAGAAAGACGGCCTGCAAAAGGAGTATACGTGGAGCCAGAGCCAGCCTCTTACCTACCCGCAACTCTATACGAGCAAGTACTCCACCTCCCTTGCAGCAGAGGGAGAAGCGTTGCAAGCTGTGATGCTCCCCTTGGATGATTGTCCCTGGGATAACGAAAAGAAAAGCTATGAGGTACAGACCCTCATAGACAAGCTTGACATCCCTCTTATCTTTGTTACCGGTCACCAGGAGAATGTGGTTGCCTTGTTGGATGCGATACAGTGCAATGCAGTTCTTTTGGGCACAGGGGCCATCATTACCAGCTTTCCCATTTTGCAGATGAGCACCTATGGTGTTGAAATACAGTATCAGGAGGGAAAGACACTTCACCTCATTGTAGCCAACCTTCCTGAGTACCAAGTCGTGGAGCACTTTATGCGAGGAGAGCCGTGGCAAGCTACACAAAAGAGTATCGCCTCAGAGCGGCTCACCCTTCTGCAAGAGATGCTGGCTAACGAAGAGAGCAGCACGCCAACACTCCTGGGAGCATCCCTGTACGAGCCATCCTACCAGGATTGGAAACCTTCCAGCCCTGTAGCATATCGCCAGGGAGGCTATCACTGGCCACTGTCCGAGTATCTGGAACAGGAAGGGTTTTATGACCTGTATGCCCTCACCCACCCCCTGGAAACACCTGGGAGCGGATCCACGTACACTACAGGAGAATGGGAGGAGCGGGTCGACTTCCTCTATAGCAGAAACATCCTGCCCCTCTCCTCAACGATGTTGAGAATCCCCTCTTTGGAAGGAGGGGGCACACGCTCAGCAGTCCTGGGGACCTTTCTACTTCCTTGATCAGGAGTTGTCCTTACCTGAATCCTGCTCGCCGATAATTTCTGCCTCACCCTCTATGGTGGAAGATCCAAACTGCTTGGTGAGCTTTCTCACCCTCATCGACCAGACAAACATCGCTATCCCCGAGGCGAGCAATACCACCCCTACCAGCTTAAGAAGCAGATCTCCTATCTGAGTGGGGAATACGAAGAACAGTACTGCAAGCACGAGGGAAAAAAGCGATTCCGAGACGAGGGGTGCGACGCTTATATTTCCTTTGCGCAGGAAAAATGCCTGGAAGATTGATATCAAAGCTGATACCACCAGCTGCACTGCAAGGATATACAACAGTATGTGTGTACTGAAATTCTTAGTCGACAGGGAAAGGATGATTACCAACACACCAACGGCGATGTTGACAAGGCCCTTGATGATGAGCGCACTCCTATTGCGAGGGCCCAGTGCATAAAGGCGCATGTTTACCAACGAGTTTATCCCGGTGATCACCATCCCCACTCCCAACAAGGCGACAAAAGCCGTTATAAACGATTCCCCTTGGAACACCATATAGATGCCAAGTATCGCCAGTATAACTGCAAGTACCGCAGTCGTATTCAGATGCTTTTTCATAAACGTGTCAGCCATGGAACTCTCCTCTCTCTTGTAATATGTACAGACAATCCTTTTTTCTTTATGGTACAGGGAGCAACCAGGCAAGTAAAGGAGTATGCACACAGATGTACAAATATCTTTTCTTTGATGCTGACGGAACCCTTTTTGACTTCAATGAGGCGGAAACCCGCGCATTTTACCAGATGGCCGATGCTTTGGGCTTCTTGGCAACACGTGAGCAACTCCAAGCCTACAAGGCATGTAACAAAGCGTGCTGGAAGGCCTTCGAACGGTTTGAAATTACCCAAGGAACCCTCAAGACCAAACGGTTTGAAGATTTCTTTGCCCATGAAGGGCTCTCCATCGATGCCGAGCTTGCCAGCAGGACCTTCCAGAGCTTTCTCGCCCTCCAAGGCATCCTCTATGCAGAGAGTCGCCCTCTCCTGGATACCCTCATCGAGCGAGGGTACACCCTCTACTTAGCCACAAACGGCATAGCAGATGTGCAAAGAGGACGTATTGAGCAGTCGGGGACAGCACAATACTTCAAGGATATCTTTATCAGCGAAGAGCTGGGTTCGCAGAAACCGGACAGCCAGTTCTTCTCCCTCATGCTCGAAAGAACTGGCTTGGAAGAGCAAAAGAGGGAGTGCCTAATGATCGGCGACAGCCTGGAGAGCGACATCCTGGGAGGCAACATATCAGGGATGGACACATTGTGGATAAATATGGACGGGGGGCAAAAGAACACCACCACCATCAAGGCAACCTATGAGATGCACAGTTTGCCTGCAATGCTGGACCTCTTTGTCCCTCTCCCCTAGGGCGCCAACACAGCCTTCAGCTCAACTTCTACGACCAGCAGGGTATTGGGGCCGATATTCTGGCTCCCCTCCTTGCCATACCCAAGCTTGGGATGGATCCAAAATTGATACTTGGAGCCCTGGCTCATCAGCTTCACCCCTTCAATAAAGCCGGGAACACCGATAGCCTTCAGCTGGAAGCGCGAAGAGCTGCCTCGGTCATAGGAGGAGTCCACAACCTTTTTATTGAGCAACGTCATATGATAATCGAGTTCAACCATCTGGTTTTCTGTGGGCTTAGGGCCCTGACCCTCGGTGATGACCTTATACTGCAAGCCTGAAGCAGTCACCTTTACTCCTTTTTGCTCTTTATTGAGGGAGAGAAAGGCCTCGGCTTGCTCAAGATTCTCGCTCGCGATGGCTTCCTGCTCGTTCTGGGCAACTTCAAGCATCTTGTTCTGCACTTCATACAGGATTCTGTTCATCTCCTCCTGGGTGAAGAACCCCGACCCCTCCTGGGCATCAAGGGCCCCTTTGGCCAAGAACTCACTGTCGATATTCTCAAAGCCCATCTGTTTAAGGGCCAGGTAGTTCATATATCCATAGGTATAGCTAAAACGCTCGTTGAGCTCCACAGGCTTGGGCTTGTCCTTGATGGAGTCCTTGAATACTATCTCAGTTTTTGGCTGGACTGCAGCATCATTTGGCCCTGTTGAAAAAACTGCAGCGATAGCTTTCTCTACAAACAGCTTCTCTGATCGCCCAGAACCGAGGAGAGAGAAGGCCACAAAACAATACAGGATACAAACAAGGGTACATTTCTTCACGGCTTATCCTTCCGTTGCAGGGGTTTTGCCTCCTAGCACGTTCCTGAGCAAACAGGGCGTGTGCTACCGCCGGCAGTAGAGTCAATCACCCCAAGATGACACTACCGACCAGCCAGAGACTTGTGTACAGAAAACTGTAACGCACATAGTGCCAAACGTCCAGTAAAACAACTCAATTCTCCTCTCATTGGATGTAAATATCGCTTTAGCGGGTAAATACGCTCGTCCCGGTGCTGTCGATGGCGACAATAGCCGGAAAATCCTCCACCTCCAGGGCCAAGAGTGCTTCGGGGCCCAATTCGGCAAACGCAAGGGTCTCCACCTTTTTGACCTTCGAAGCATACAGGGCCCCGCAACCGCCGTACGCCTGCAGGTAGAGGGCGCGGTTGCGTATAATGGCGGAGACCACACGATCATTTCTTGGTCCCTTGCCAACCATGACTCGCAACCCCTCATCCAATAGACGGGGGGCAAAGCGATCCATGCGGGCACTGGTGGTGGGCCCACAAGAGCCCAAGGGGAAACCCGGAGGGGCGGGAGAGGGTCCCATATAGTAGATGGCCTCTCCTTGCAAGAGAACTGGAAGCTCCTCGTTTTTCTCCAAGAGGTCAAAGAGCCTGCTGTGTACCTGGTCGCGCCCCACATAGAGGGTCCCGCTGAGCAGGACCTGGTCAAAGGCCTTGAGCGAGAGCAGTTCGCTCTCCTTGATCGGAAGTTGTATCTTACGCATCCTCACCCTCCCAGACTATCTCTGCCCTGCGGTCTGCCCAGCAATTGATGGAAACAGCAAGGGGCATACCCGCTATATGGGTCGGCTCCTCCTCGATAGCGACATGCAAGGCGGTTACCCTACCACCAAACCCTCCCGCACCGATGCCCAGAGCCTGGACAGAGGAAAGAATATCCTCCTCAAGCTTTGCGTAGGCGCTCTTGGGGTTGGATAAGCGGGCATCGCGCAGCAGCGCTCGCTTGCTCAAAAGCGCACAGCGCTCCATAGTCCCCCCGATACCCACCCCGATAAAGATGGGGGGACAGGGTTTACCCCCTGCAATACGCACAATCTCACAAACTGCATCGATGACAGCGGCGGGTCCTCCTGTGGGATTGAGCATCCTCACCGAGCAGCAGTTCTCACTGCCAAAGCCCTTGAGCAGGACCCTAATGGTAAGGCCTTCACCATCGACGAGGTTCCAACTGATGAGGGGAGGGAGGTTGTTCTCGGTGTTCTTGCGGGTAAAGACGGGGTCGGTGACCACCGAGCGTCTATAGTAAGCCCTCTCAACGGCATCCAGGGCCCCTTCGTTGATGGCTCTCTCTATCGCTTCAGGGCGCAGGGGGCACGTTCTTCCCAGGTCCACAAAAAAAGCAAACATGCCGGTATCCTGACACATAGGCAGGGAGGTCTTTTCCGCTATCTCCAGGTTCTGCAGGATGGCATCAAACACAGCCAGGCTACTCTTGGAGGCAACAGAGGAGGCATATGCTTCTTCCTCTTCTCTCCCCTTCAAAATACAGGCAAGGACGTCAGGGGGCAGTCGCACTGCAGCTTCTTGCAACGCTTCACTAATCTTTGTCGAGAGTTTCATCTATATCCACCTTCCAGTTCGGGTCATAAAGCCATGGTCGGGTAGAGAAGTAGTTGCCCACCAGATTCAGCAGGGCCAAGGCTACCGCCAAGCCCACTACCAGACCCATACAGTCAGCTGCAAGATCCAACCACTCGCGCGAACGCCCAAAATAGGGCTGAAGCAGTTCAACCACCAGGCCGAGCAGTGTTCCAAAGAAAAGGGTCTTTATGATGGAAGGCCCGGCCCAGGAGGTAAGGTGGAGGGTTGAACGAGATCGCCTGCCCCCTTTCCTTCTTTTTCCTGAACCTGGAATCTGCAGCATGGCCAGGAACAAGGAGAAGCCCAGAGCCCCATAGGCAAGCATATGGTCGCCTTTGTCCTTGAAGGGAATCCAAGGTACTTTAGGATAGTCGATAGCGGGGATAAATGAAAAATAGAGGATGGTAATCACTACAAGAACAGTGAGAAAAATGCCCACTGTCCTGAGTATTGTCTGTAACGGAAGCCGCTTTTTCATGTTAAATCCCCTTGCCACACATCTCGCCCTTCCATAGTCTCTTCAAGGAGAGTAAGAAAAGCATTTTTGTCAGGAAACGTCCTGGGAGCTACCAATCTATGATTAGGAGTCTCGCACATAAGGCGTTCCACTACAATGTTTTTTTCCAAATGCCTCAGCACGTAGATACTATTCTCCACATGTCTTCTCAAGGAGGCCACACTGACCTCCCCTTGGGCATACCAGTCATACAGGCGAGTACCGCCAGAGACGTTGAGGTTGTGAATCTTCACAGCCTCACTTTCGGCTCTGTTAATCCATAGGCAGGTCTGCCTGAAATCTTCTCGGGTCTCCCCTGGAAGACCTACCACCATATGAGTACAAACACCTATACCGCGAAGATGTAACGCATTTGCGCTACGAATATAGCACTGGGCATCATGTGCGCGACCAATTCGGTGTAATGTCTCCACATTGGACGTCTGCAGGCCCAGTTCCACCCATACCTTGCTGACCCGACTCTTATACCCCTCAAGCAGGTCGAGCACCTCCTCTGTGATGCAATCAGGCCTGGTGGAGATGATCAGCTCAGTGAACGGCCCCTCATCCAATGCTGCGTCATAGAGGGTCTTGAGAGTGGAAACCTCAGCATAGGTGTTTGTCCATGCTTGAAAGTAGATACTGAAGAGTTCGGCCTTGTAGCGGCGCTGCAAAAAAGCGCGCCCATGTTCTATCTGCTCCCTAATGGATACACAACGCTCCTGGATGGAGGGCACTGCAAGGGGGATGGTTTTACTTACTTCCTCGTCAAAGGGGCTGCTTCGGGTAAAGGCTCTCTCAGCTTTCCTTTGGTACATCGCACTTGCTCCTGTACCGTCACAAAAGGCACACCCTCCCCGGCGCATCTCGTCACGGTTGGGGCACGAGAAACCGGCATCGATGCCTATGCGGTAGACTTTTTTGGCATAGAGAGACCTAAGATACTGGGAGTAGCTTCTCCAATGCTCTCGCATCAGAGAATCTCTACAGCCAAAGAGACCTGCCCGAGAAGGCTTGCCCCAAGGCGGATGATGACATCACCCAAAGGGGTCTGCAGGCCTATACCTACACTCATCCCAGCATCAAAAACAGGGGAAGAGGAGAGCCAGAAGCCAGAGGGTGGCTCAAGGGCCCCATAGGGATCAAAGCTGTCCAGCACAGCCATCTTTGCAGCAACCTGCAAAAAGGAGTTCGATCCCAGTACAGAGCCCACACTATGTTGATAGAGCACCCCTACCAGGGCCATATCCCGTCTCAATGACCCTGCGCTGTAGCCAGGAAACGCACTCAGCCCCCCAATGTCGACGTAAGATGAGAGAAGCGGATAGGGCATGCGCATCATAGCCAGGTGGATATCATACCCCAGCGAGGAGGTTTCCCCGATGATGAAGCGCTGCCTCCAAGCGGCCTGCAATCCAAACACCGGCTCCTCATACATTCCCAGCTTTGAGCTGAACTCACCGCGCACCCCTGTGGTGGAGAACGTGGAAAGAAGGGTATCCCAGACCAGAGAGGCATACAGTGAAGGGACGGCAAAGAAGGGAGGGTCCCAGGCATTACCATAGAGGTAGACCAGGTCTACCAGGGCCCCAAAGTCCAGTCTGCCGTAATCAAGAAACTTGAAGTCCATGCTCAAGTCCACAGTAAAGCCCTTGTCCAGGGCCACTACTCTCTGACCGTTTACCCTGCTGTTTAGGGGGGTGAATCCCCCTCCCTCATAGGTCAGGGAGAAGTCCAGGTCCAAGGAGGCATTGGGGGAGGTGTAAAAGGGGTAGACCACTGATGTTTTCAGCTTGGAAGTCTGTCCAAGGGTGGCCAAGATATCCAAGGAGAAGTTGGAGTCCAGCACATTGGAGATACGTGCATTCATCCTGGCATCAGCTGAGAGCCAGAAATCTCCATTGGGGGTGTTGTTAGCAACGCCGGTACTGCCGGAAAGCCCAAGGCTGATATTGGATTCACTCTTCTTGAAGGACTGTATGATAACCAGCAGCTCGCCACATCCATCGCGTATGGAGGCCATCCGATAGGTAGCAGAGGAGAGGCGGTAGTGCTTTTTAGCAAGGGCAAGAGATTGTAGAAGATCTTGTTTTGTCCTGTCATCCAAAGGGCGGCCAATGAATGCAGCAAAATGCTCGTTCGCCGGAACCATCGTGGAGGGAAAAAGCGAGAGGTCAATTATCCGTACAGCAGTGATACAAGGATCATCTTTGAGCAGGTAGGTGCCCTCTCGCCCCTTCTCTTTGGGAGCAAGGGGTCGCTCTTGTGCAATACGAAGGGCAAGGTCGCTGAACTGCTGCTCCATTGCATCGCAGGCCCTCTCGCCTTCGCTGATAATCTCCTCGTGCTTCAAGAAGTCAAGGGCGAAAATATGGGCCAGGGAGGGACATACCAGAAGGTCTGCCGCCTGGTGCTGGGGTCTGGAACCGACTTGGGTGACCAGCGTCATCGTCTGCATGATCATGCTGGATAGCGATCCCAACAAGGCATCTACACTCTGGATTGTAGCATTGACATCACACGCTATGACAATGTCATAGCCAAGGTCTTTTGCAAGGAGGATCGGCAGGTTGTCCACAATACCCCCATCGACAGCAAAACTGCCGTCTGGCTGGGGGTATGGGGTGAAGATGATGGGTATGGAGATGCTCGATCGCACTGCGGTGATTAACGATCCCTTTTCGTAGACAATCTTTTCGCCGGTGACGACATTGGCGCCGATACACCGAAAAGGAGTTTCAAGTGCGTCAAAGTCGCTGTCATCAGGGAGTTTGGAGAACATCGAGGCGAGCATGCCCATGACCATCTGGTCGCCTAGCAGGCCTGGAGATGTCCCCACACCCTGCTTGTCGAATCCAAGGGAGAAGACATTGCTATGGGTCGGCTCAAACGCCTGTGCTATGGTAAAGCGGGAGTTGGGGGAGCTTTTAGAAAAGAGGGAGGAGAAGTCAGGCTCAGCAGCTATGGCGCGTATCTCTAGAGGGCTATAGCCTGCAGCATAGAGGGAGCCCACCAGAGCTCCCATGCTGGTTCCCACTATCATATCGATGGGGATGCCGTGCCGCTCGACAGCCTCCAGCACAGCGATGTGTGCAAGGCCTCTAGCCCCACCACCAGATAAGACCAGAGCCACTGTCGGCCTTGCAGCAAAAAGAGAGAGACTGCACAGGAGCACAACAAGCAAAGAGAGCAGTCGCCTTTTCATGATTACCCTAACTTTGTTCCTACGAACGTCTGATTGCCGGCGAGAAATGAGAAGCAGTCCATCTCCTTGCGCTTTTCCAGCTGCAAGCGGTCGATCCAGAGCAGGCCGTCGCCCGTTGCTATGGAGATCCCCCTTCCCTTCTGCTTGGAGACAACGGTACCCACACTCACCCCTGGTGGTACAGCATCAGAGCCTGCGCTGCTCAAGGGACCCTCAACTGAGGTGATAAAGAGCGTCTCCCCCTTATAGAGGGTATGGGCCTTTGGCCAGGGGTTCATGCCCCGAACCAGGGCATGGAGGGTTTTGGCGGGAAGACTCCAATCAATGCTGGCCATATCGCGCGTGATGAGGGTGGTATAGGTAGGCTCTCCCTGCTGGGGTGCAAAGAGAGCAGAGCCATCCTCTATTTGCTGCAAGGCCTCCAGGGCCAGGAGCGCTGCCTGGTCTTGCACAGAGAGCGTGAGGGATTCAGTGGTCTCTTCCCCATGGAGGGGAAACTCTCGAGCAAGCAGTACGTCCCCGCTATCCATTTCAGGGGCAATGCGCTGGATAGTTATGCCTGTCCTCTCATACTGGTTGAGGATAGCCCCCTGGATAGGGGAAGGTCCTCGTAACAAGGGCAGCAAGGAGGGGTGTATGTTCAGCTTCTCCCCAGAAAAAAGGGAGAGAAAGCGCGGTCCGAAGATCTTGCCATAGGCAAAACAGACCAAGGTATCACACCCATAGGAGGCGACAAGCTCCCTGGCCTCCCCACGCAGTTTTTCAGGCTGCAGTACCGGCAGTCCCAGACGAGTTGCCTCTTCTTTCACCGCAGAGGGGACCAAGGTCCTACCCCTGGATCCTTTTTTATCCGGGTTGGTCAGCACAGCCCCCACTTCAAACTGTTCGGCAAGGGAGCGCAAGGTGGGCACTGCTATCGCAGGGGTTCCTGCAAACAAGATCCTCACGCCTTACGCCTCTTTTTCGAACGATGCTTTTTCTCGTAGGCCTTCACCATGCTCTCCCTCTCCTCACTGGAGAGGCGATCGATGAACAAGGTGCCGTTGAGATGGTCGTTTTCGTGCTGGATTGCCCGTGCGAGAAGACCATCGGCCTTGATGGTAAAGGGCTTTCCCTCAGTGTCCTGTGCCTGCACACTGATTCTTGCAGGACGCTCGACATCGTGCCAGACTCCCGGCACGGAGAGACACCCCTCTTCTGAGCAGTCGGTCTCTATGGAGGTTTCCAGGATCTGGGGGTTTATATATGCTCGTTTCTCCACTCCGTGGATGTTTATCACAAACAGACGCAAAGATACCCCGACCTGCGGGGCGGCGAGTCCGACTCCATCGGCTTCGGACATTGTTTCAAACATAGCATCGACGAGGACTCGTAGGCCGCTGTCGAATTTGGTTACTGGTTGGCACTTCTGAGTGAGCACCTCTTCCCCAAGGGTATATATATCTAACATGGTAGGCCTATGATACCAACACATAAGCCCATCGGTCAACGCTACAACATTTGCAAAGGGTCTATATCAACCTCTATGTAGATACCCGAAGGGGCGCTGTAATGGTCCAAGACGTGAGAGACCACCTTATGGGCAGAGGAGGCGTCCTCGCCCATAATCAGCAGGTGGTTGCGCCAGTTGGAAGCGATCTTTTCCAGGGGGCACTCGCTGTTGCACAGCACTGCAGGGGAACCTTCTCCCTTGTACGATGCTATGGCAGCCTCAAGCAGGCTCTCAAGCTTGTCAGCCTCGGCGGCGACCTTCTCCTTGTTTCGACCTCTGAGCACCAGGTTGATGAGCCGGGTATGGGGAGGAAAGCCTGTCTGTTCGCGCATCAGCAGCTCTTGGTCAAAGAACGCATCCACCTCCCTATGCTGGGCATAGAGCACTGCGGCATTTTCAGGGTGGAAGGTCTGGATGATCACCTGTCCCTGGTCATTATACCGTCCGGCACGGCCGGAGACCTGCATCAACAGGGAGAACGTGCGTTCCTGGGAGCGAAAGTCAGGAATATTCATCCCGCTGTCTGCCAGCACGATTCCCACGAGCTCAACACCGGGGAAGTTAAGGCCCTTGGCAACCATCTGGGTTCCCAACAGGATGTCCACCTCACCCTTGCGAAACTGGTCCAGGACCTCCTGCATATGCTTCTTGTCCTTGGCAGTGTCGGTATCCAGGCGCTTGATGGTAGCCTGGGGAAAGAACATGCGAACATCCTGCTCGACCATCTCAGTGCCGAAGCCGCTGTACCCGACATCAAGGGAGTGACACTCAGGGCAGACTTGGATGGGTTTCCTGCGGTACCCGCAGTAGTGACAGACCATCTCGCCCTTACTCTGGTGGAAGGTGAGGGAGACCGAGCAGTGGGGGCACTGCATATCGTACCCACAGCTTTTACAGTGGAAAAAGTACGAGAAGCCTCTTCTGTTCAAGAAGAGAATCACCTGCTTCTTGCGAGAGAGCACGCTCTTCATCTCAGCGAGCAGCCTCTTGCTGATGGTATGCGCTTCACCTCGCATGTCCACGACACTGACCCTGGGAGGAACGCCTCCCCCTACCCGGCTATCCAGGCGCAGGGCTGTCACCTGAGACTTCTTCATCATGCTCCATGCTTCCAAGGAGGGGGTGGCACTTCCCATGACCAGGATGGCCCCCTCTTGCTGACAGCGCCTTTGGGCAACCTGGCGCGCATGGTAGCGGGGGGTATTGCCACTCTTATAGCTATTCTCATGCTCCTCATCGATGATGATCATGCCCAGGTTCTCAAACGGTGCAAAGACTGCACTGCGAGCACCTATGGCGAAGAGCACCTCCCCTGCCCTGATACGCTTCCACTGTTTCAGGCGCTGGCTCGGGGTAAGGGCGGAGTGCAGGATGGCCACCTTGTTGGAGAACCGGTTGGTCACCTGCCTTGCCAACTGATGGGTGAGGGTAATCTCAGGGACAAGGTAGATAACAGCCTTGCCCTGTGCGATCATAGCCTCGGTAGCACGCAGGAAAACCTCGCTCTTGCCACTGCCGGTGATCCCATAGAGGTAGTACATGGCACTCTCAGCCTCTGTTATCGCCTCTATGGCAGCCTCCTGGTCTTGGGAGAGGGTCATGACCTCTCGTATAGTCTCATCATCCTCAATGGCAAGGGCGGGGGTACTGCTGTCGCGCCTGCCGCCTGGAACCATCATGCTCAGTGCCTCGCCTTGGCTACAAAGGTAGAAACGGCTCATCCACCGGGCAAGATCGACTGAGCCTTTGCCATAGAGGCTCACCGTATCGATAACCCGCTTGATGGGCTTTACCTCGTACGTGGCCTCAAAGTGGTCCACTACCTCGATGACGTAGCCGGTCATCTCGCGCTTGCCGAACGGCACGACAACGCGCACCCCGACAAAGACAGTGCCTGCCAGCTCTTCGGGTATTGCATAGGTAAAACTCTGCTTTACGGGAATATCAAGAAGGAGGTGGGCAAAACTGCTCATCGTGACCTTCCGGGAAGCTTGAGGTTGAGAAAGGCCGCTACCCTTTTCATGTCATCCCAGACAGGGCGTCTGAGGTCGGGGTTACGCAGCACCCCTGCAGGGTGGTAGGTGACGAGGACCGGCACCCCCCCGTAGCGGTGGAAGCGGCCACGAAGCTTGCCGACCCCCTCACTTGTTTCAAGCAGGGCAGAGCTGGCAACACCCCCTACCAGAAGGATGAGTTCCGGCTTGACAAGACGGATCTGCCGCTTCACAAAGGGCAAGCAGGATGCAACCTCTGCACTATGAGGATTGCGGTTCTCAGGAGGGCGGCACTTGATGATGTTGGCAAGGTAGACGTTGGTTTCTCGCGATAGCCCCAGAGGGGAGAGCCAGGTATCCAGATACTGCCCGGCTTTTCCTACAAAAGCGCGCCCTGTAGCATCCTCATCAGCGCCAGGGCCCTCTCCTATGATCAGCAGGCGCGCAGGAAGGGCGCCTTCTCCAAAGACGGTGTGGGTGCGCGTATCAGCGAGGGGACAGCGGGTACACTCCTCCACCATACGAACCAAGTGGCTCATTGTCGCCCCTTCAGGGGAGTCCTTGTCCAGGGGAAGGGGAAAGATCTCATCGACTAAGGAAGAGAAGTCCATCTTTGCACTGGGGGCGACAGCCTTAGCTGTAATGAGCTCCTCAGCCTGGTCACAGTAGTACAAAAACTGCTGCAAGCCTTCGGCGAGGGCCTCTCTTTTCTGTTCGATGCTACTCATTGTGCTGTTCCTCAAACCAGGCAAACTCCTCAGGGTCATACGATATGGCGTAGAAGTAGAGCCCCCAGGGGGCTGCTGTCCTTCCAGAACGCTTGCGGTCGCCGCTCTCCAAGATCTCCTTGAACGTGGACGCATCGACTCCCTTCTCTGCAAACTCCAGCATGGAGCCTACCAGGGAGCGAATCATCTTGTAGAGAAAAGCATTTCCGCTGATGGTGTAGGTCAGCACCTTTGAGCCGAATCGGTCCCTTTCATACGCCCAGTAGGACTCGTAGATATCCCTCCACCGGCTGGTGGAGGAGTCCCCGCGGGCGGTGAAGGTGGTAAAGTCGTGCGTTCCCTGGATATGGGCTGCATACGCATTGAGCAACTCCAAGGAGGGGAACTTGCGCACCTTTATCACCTGCTTGAAGTCAAAGGGGGTCATCTCTCTCTCCTGCTTAATATAGTAGCGATACGTGCGTCCCATCGCCGTATAGCGGGCATGGAAGGAGGCGTCGACCTCTAGGCTCTCCATAATCCTGATATCTGGGGGCAGGAGGCGATTGAGGGCGACGGCAAAGACCTTGCCATCGATCTTCTGGTTGTAGGTGTCAAAATGACAGACCTGGGCAAGGGCGTGTACCCCACTATCAGTTCGTCCACTTCCCACCAAGTTGACCTTCTCCCCGGTAATATTCTGAATTTCCTGCTCGATCCGCTCGGAAACACCTATGCCGTTCACCTGCTTTTGCCACCCGTTATAGTGCTGGCCATCATAGGCTACACTCATGCGGATACGCCTCACCCCCTCTTCCAAAGGGAGCAAGGGGGGTCTTCTCCAGTCAGTACGAGCCATCAGGGGGCTCCTTGCAAAAGGACCACTGCACTGGCCACCGGTGGGTCGTGGGCGATGGAGAGCAAAATAGTACGCTCCCCCACCAGGGCCTTGGCACTGCCGTGGAGGATCATAAATGGCTGACCTGTCTCTGTTGCATCGGTTTGGATGTCAGAAGGTCGCATGCCTGCCATCCCGGTTCCTAGGGCCTTGCCCAAGGCTTCCTTTGCAGCAAACCTCCCCCCGAGATATTCGCTTTTGCGCTTGGCCTCCAGGCCAAGGGCAAAGGCGACCTCCTCAGGGTGAAACAGCCGCTTCAGCACTCCCTCTGAAAGCTTATCCATGCGCGAAATATTGACAATGTCGATACCTATACCCAGAACCATCACTGCACCCCTTCTTTTTCTTTTTTGAAGAGGATCCTGTACTGGCTGGGTTCAGGCGATACAGAGACGCCCCCGCTTTCAAATACGTTCTCTTCATAGATAAGGAGCACTGGGGCTGTAAAAATACCCTCGCTCCGTACAAAAGAGTAGTCGAGGCTGGCGGTGATGGAGTTTGGATTGATCAGGTAGATGATGTCGTCATTGCCCCTGATCTCCACATCCACCGAATCAGGGATCAGGCTCATCGCCTCGTAGCCACTGGGCAGCACTACATCCAAGGGAATGGTGACTACCCGGGCTCCTATGGTCGAATACTGGATAAAAAGGTAGACACAGAGCGCAAAAACCAAGGAGATCACCTTCGCCTGCCAGTGGTAGAGTATGTTCTGCAGATGCTTATTCGCTTTCATCGCCGCTTGCCTCCTGCAACAACTCCTCAGGAGTGATTTCGTGGTAACTGAAGAGGGCAAGCAGCATCCTCTTGATGGTGCTCGACTCCAAGTCGTAATAGAGGTTGGCATTGTACGTCATGCTTATGGCACCGGTCTCCTCACTGACTATGATCACCACAGCGTCTGACTCCTCAGCCATACCCAGGGCAGCCCTGTGACGGGTGCCGAAGCTTTTCTTGATATCTGTCTGCTCACTGAGGGGCAAATAGCACCCTGCTGCAACGATCCGTCCATTCTGGATGACCATCGCCCCGTCATGCAAGGGAGTGTCATGGTCGAAGACGGTGAGGATCAGCGAGGTGGAGAGGTCTGCATTCAGCTTGGTGCCACTATCTATGATGGTCTTGATCCCCAAGCGACGGGGAAAGACGATAAGAGCACCCCTTCTCTTGTTCACCAGCACATTGCACGCATTGAGGATGCTGTCGATCTGGTCTCCGCTGGTTGTTTGTGCCCCCAGGCGGAAAATCCGGCTCCTCCCGCTCCACAGCTGGGAGAAGGAGCGCCGTAGCTCCGGCTGATAGACGATACAGATAAGTAGCGTCAGGGGAACCAGGAGTATCTTGAACATCGACAGCAACACCTCAAGCTTGAGTATGTAGCTAAGGGCATAGGATGCGAAGATGATGACAAGCACCTTTATTATCTGTAAGGCCTTTGTCTGTGATACCGCTTCATAAAAGCGGTAGAACACCCATGCCAAGACCCCCACCTGCAAGGCGGGGCGAGAGAAGGCGAGTATAGTTTGCAGCACGTCAGAGAACATCCATGTACCCCTATTCTTCCTTCTCGGAAGAGACCCAATCCAGTGTTCGGTTCACAGCCTTTTTCCAAAAGCGTACCTTCTCATCGCGCACATCCTGATCCATAGTAGGCGACCACCGCGTCTCTTCCTGCCAGTAGGAGGTGAGTTCCTCGACATTTTTCCATACACCCACGGAGAGCCCCGCAGCGTAGGCAGCCCCTAGGGCCGTTGTCTCCACAACCAAGGGCCTGATAACAGGAATGCCCAGCAGGTCGGCTTGGAACTCCATCAGAGGGGTGCTGTTTGTCAGTCCCCCATCCACCTTCAAGGTGGTCATATGGATCTTGCTGTCGCTCTCCATAGCCTTGAAAATATCATTGGCCTGAAAGGCTGTAGATTCAAGGATAGCCCTGCACAGGTGTGCCCTGGTTGCAAAGCCGGTAAGACCTGCTATGACTCCACGTGCATCAGAGCGCCAGTAGGGTGCGAACAGGCCGCTGAAGGCTGGAACGATATATACGCCGCCGCAGTCTGGCACAGAGGAGGCCAGCTTGTCCAGTTCCTGGGGGTCGCTGACAATCTTAAGGTTATCCCTGGCCCACTGCACCAAGGAGCCAGCAACCGCTACCGATCCTTCAAGAGCATATACAGGCTTTTCATCACCTAATTGGTATGCAACTGTTGAAAGCAGGCCATTGTCGGAATAAACAAGTTGTTCACCGGTATTGACCAGAAGGAAGCATCCGGTGCCATAGGTGCTTTTACCCAGGCCTTGGGTAAAGCAGGCCTGTCCGAAGAGGGCTGCCTGTTGGTCGCCAAGGATTCCACACACGGGAACCTCAGAACGAAGCGGCCCGCTTGGTGAGGTCTTGGTGTAGACTACCCCTGAGGAGGGGACGATGGTAGGCAGTGCCTGCTTGGGAATATTAAACAAAGCCAGTAGCTCGTCATCCCACTGGCAGGTACGGATGTTCATCAGCATATAGCGCGAGGCGTTGGTGACGTCGGTGACCACAACCTTGCCTCCACTGAGGTTCCAAGTCAGCCAGGTGTCCATGGTTCCAAAGACAGCCTCTCCTTTTTCCGCATCCTCACGGAGACCTGGCACCTTGTCCAAGAGCCAGGCAATCTTTGAGGCGGCAAAGTAGGGACTGAAGATGAGCCCACTCTTCTCGCGCAACCAAGACGCTTCCACCCTCTTCTTCAACAGCTCGATAAGAGGTGCTCCCCGCAGGTCCTGCCAGACGATCGCATTGTGCCAGACCTTCCCTGTCTTGGGATTCCAGGCGAGAATAGTCTCTCGCTGGTTGGTAATACCGATCCCCAGGATATCAGAGCCTTTTGCCCCGACCTTCTTCATCGCCTTGACGATGCACGCTCCACTGTTGTCCCATATCTCCCAAGGATCATGCTCCACCCACCCCGGCTGGGGGAAGAGTTGCTGATGCTCAAGCTGGGAAGAGGCTATATGTGCCCCTTTCTCATCAAATAGAATAAAACGGGTACTGGTAGTCCCTTGGTCCAATGCTCCAATATATTTCACTGCTAGCCTCCTACTCATCGCTAGTATAGCTTCTTACCCCCTTTTTTGAAAGGTAAAAACTATCGAAGCCTACCTCTTTACAAAGAGAAAGGAGTACCTTGCATTTTGCGCTAGGGAAGAAGGGGGCATTGTGGTATACTACTGACCATGAAACTGAAAGAAATACTTGAATGTGTTGATGGAATACTGGTCTGGGGGGAGTCCCATCTGGAAGATGAAGTAAAACGAGGGTTTGCAAGCGACCTGATGAGTGACGTGCTCACCATCTTGGAAGATGACATCCTCCTGATAACTGGGTTGTCCAACAACCAATCCATCCGAACGGCAGAGATGAGCGATATCAGCAATATCCTCCTTGTGCGCAACAAGCGCCCAAGTCAAACCATGATAGATATGGCTAAAGAATTGGACATATCACTCTCTTACACCCCGTACTCCCTGTTTAAGGCGAGTGGATTACTCTTTGCAAAAGGATTGAAACCGGTATATTGAGATGCAAGAAGAATTCACCGTCCCTTCCAAGGATTTTTCGGTGGCAGGAGAGGCTTCAAGCAAGATAAAACGAATCTTGAAACAGCTGAACATACCACCGCAAAGGATCAAGCAGATCATCGTTGCCGTATTTGAGGCAGAGGTGAATGTTATTGCGCACTCCTATGGAGGCAAGGTGCTCTGTGATATTGAGGAGGACCGGGTACTCATCGATATCATCGACACCGGACCGGGCATAGCCAATCTTGACCTGGCGATGACAGAGGGGTGGTCTACAGCCACCAACGAAGTCAGGGAGATGGGCTATGGGGCAGGTATGGGCCTGCCGAATATCAAGAGAAACTGTGATGAACTGAAAATCTATACAAAAGAGGGCGACCATACCCATATCTCGATGAGGTTTGCCCTATAAGGAGCGTGCAATGAACGATCTTCCCTTTCACCACTCTCTGCATGTCATTGAAGAGAAATGCAAGGGTTGTACACACTGCATGAAACGTTGTCCGACCAGCGCGATTCGCATATCCGGGGGAAAAGCGAGGATTTTCAGTGATCTGTGCATCGACTGCGGCCAGTGCATGGCCGTCTGCCCCAATGATGCCATTGAGGTTGAGCAGGACTCCTTTGACCAACTGAATAGCTACAACTACCGCATTGCAATAGTGCCTGCGGTCTTTTTTGCTCAATTTCCTGATACCTTCTCCCAAGAACAGATATGCTCAGCCCTCTACGAGTCGGGTTTCACCCACCTCTATCTCTCTGAGACGGGCGTTGATATCCTGGACAAGCTCGGCGCCCCTGAAATCGAGCACGAGCTGCCTTTGATCAGCAACTTCTGCCCCTCGGTACAGCGCCTGATACAGATACGCTTTCCTCTGTTGCTCGCTAATATGAGTCGCGTACGCCCCCCTGCCCAGATGGCGGCCCTCTTTGCTAAAAAGGAGCTCGAGGGACAAAGCGACTCCATAGGCATATTCTACCTCACCCCCTGTGCAGCAAAGATAGCCCAGATAAAGACCGAGGGCTCAGAGGACCACAGCCTCTTTCAGGGGGTTATCAACTTTGATACTGCCTACAACAGGGTGCGCAGTTTCTTGGAAAAACACAAGCACCAGAAGGTTGTAGGCAAGCCCAACACCCTCTCCTTCCCCACTGTCACGCGCAAGGCGAGCCAGTGGAGCCTGGTCAAGGGACAGGGCAACACCCTAGGAGGGCGCACCCTCGCTGTCGATGAGGTGCACAACGTCATAGAGTTCCTGGACCTTCTGGAGGAAGAGGATGATATCAATCTGGAGTTCCTTGAACTTGATGCGTGTGCAGAGGGGTGTCCCGGGGGAATTCTGACGGTGCGCAACCGTTTCCTGACAAGTGAGAGACTCAGGCACTGGTCACAGACCCTGCCCAAGGAGCTTCCCCCGTCGCTGACCAAACGCATCAACGACCAAAGTGACTTCCTGGCCAAGAACCTCTACCTGGATGCTCCCCAGCCCAAGGGAGGGATGAAGCTGGACAAGGATATAGGCAAGGCGCTCTACAAGATGGAGAAGGTACGCCAGATCCTCGCAGTCCTCCCCGGGATCGACTGCGGGTTATGTGGATCGCCTACCTGCCGCGTCCTTGCAGAGGATATTGCCCAGAAGGAAGCGGGTATACGCCAGTGCGTTGTGCTCAAGCTCAAAGATCCCAAGGAGCTCAACGCCCTGGCCAAGATCTGGGGAGAGCGTCCTAGAGGGGCAAACGCTTCGAAGGACGGTCAAGCAGAGGATTCTTAGGCTTCTCCTTCTCCAGCAGTTGCTTACCCGCTATGGCCACAAACGAATCCTCGTCCTTGGCATGGTCCAACAGGGCCATGGCACCTCTGTTGAGGTGTTCGCTTGTCATACCCAAAAGCTGGTTGCGTCGCTTCATCCTAAACTCATCGGTAATATTGTAAAGGATTCTCCTAAAGGAGAGAATTGAGCTCTGTGCCGGGGAGAGAGGACGCAAATCATTTCCCACCGTGGTGATGAGTGCATTCTCCAGATCCTTTGCATCTATGAGTTTTGTCGTGTAGAGCTCAAGGCTCCTGGTAAAATCAGCGAGGGTGCCTGCAATACGGGGGTCGCGGTAGGAGCTAAAGTAAAAGAGCTCCTCCATGACGTCGGCGTGGGCGGTCACCCCGTACGCCCCTCCCTGGGCACGAACCTTCTCCCAAAGCTCATTTCCAGTCATGATCTGTGCGAGCAGGACCTGGGCAGCCTGTTCGTCAGTCCCTCGCTTGCTCGAACGCAGGACGTACGCTGTATAACTGACAGTCGAAGGGAGGCGATAGAGCTCCACACTGTGGGAGATTCCCTGGCTGACCTTCTCATAAGATCGCTGGCGTACCTCCAGTGCTTCCTTTTCCTCAAAGAGATGAGCAAACTGCTCATAGGATTGGACAAGAGTTGGAGCGAGCTCCTCGTCACAGCCAAGGTTGAGGATAAGACGTCTTCTGTTGCTCAGCTTCTCTTGCAGGGCCTTGAACTCCCCCGCTATGAGGAAGAGCTGCTCATCATGGATGTTCTCCAGGAAGAACCACTGGTCAAGGCCTGCCAGCTGCTCTCCTTCATACTGCACTGAGCTGAAAATTGATGAGGCGGCAAGCGATGCATAGCTATGGGCTGAGTAGGTAATACTGTCGGTGTAATCCCCTTTGAGATTGGTAAGCGCTGCCTGCAGCCGCTCGATATCCCCAACATTGGCGGCGGTGAAAAGACTGTGCAAAAACGTGAGCGCACTGCTAAAATCCTCTACCAGGGTTCGGGTCCTGCAGACTATCAACATCCTGTCAGGGCCCTCATGGGATGAGCCCATCTCCAGATAGAGGTTGGTGTCTCCGGTGAGGCTCTTGAGCTTGTTAGTGACCTCGGGGTACTCCATCTCCCCAATACCTGTCATCTGCAGCAGGCGGATGTACAGCGGCAGGAGCATCAACTCGCGCTGGGTGAGGTCCTCGATCTGGAAGGCAAAGTCTGCATAGACGATTTTGTTGCAGAACATCTTCTTCAGGGAGAGGGGACGTCCTGCGATGCTCAGCTCTTCATAGGTATTTGGCTCAATGGTGGAAGGAAGGTCCTCCAAGGAGAGATAGGGAACCTTCTGCTTGTCCTCAAGGGTGTCCTCGGCAAGTTCAAACGCATGGAAACGCTCGTTCTGCAAGGTGAGCTGCTTCAGCCCCTTCTTACCGAGGGCCTGGGCTTGGGCATTTGCATACTTTTCAATAGCGGCAATCTGGCGCTTCTCATGCTCACTGTCAGCCTTGACGATGACCAGGCTACGGTGGGGGTTGTCCAACAGGTGGCGCTGTATCCACTCTTCAAAATAGCGGGGGTTCTCAACCAGGGCATCTTCCAGGGCCTGCAAGGGGGCTAGAGTGCCTATGGTCTCTGAGGGGGAGAGGTCGACCAGCCACCCTTTGAGGGAGCGGATGAGGGCACGAAAGCCATTGGGGAAGCCTCCGGGGATCTCCCGTTGCTTGAAGCGGGAACGCTTCATCGAAGAAGCTATGATCTCGCTGTCGATACCCTTCTCCACAATAGCCTTGAGTGAGGAGAGTATAAGGTCCTGTGCCTCTTCTGCCAGAGCTGCATCGATGCCTTTAAAGCCTACGGTAAAAGGCATCTCCCTGAAGTCTGAGCTCATGCCGCTTTCAGGAGAGATGTCCTTGCCAAGCTTTGCATCGAGCAGGGCTTTGTACAGGGGGGCTCCGGGATTACCCAAGAGGATGTCCACCAAGGTAGAGAGCGTGATCAGGGCAAGGGGGTCACTAGCTTCGCATGTTGCCCAGGAGAGCACCACCGAATCACCATTGCTGCCTTCGCCCTCCTCTACCGGGCTGGTAAAGGAGGTCTTGCGGGGAGTTTTCCACGCTTCGGAAAGTGGGGGCAGACTGTCGACATTCAGCTTGGCGTAGGAGCGTAGGTACTCATCTTCCAACATCTGCAACTTCTCACCGACGGGCATATCTCCATAGATGAAGAGCTTGCAGTTCGAAGGGTGGTAGAACATGCTGTAAAAGGCGAGGAACTGCTGGTAGTTCAACTGGATGATATGCTCAGGATCCCCTCCGGAGTCAAAGGCATAGGGGGTGTCGGGAAAGAGGGAGCGCACGCTGTTGCGTCCCACAATAGTGTCGTGGTCTGCTCCACCACCTAGCATCTCGTTGTAGACCACCCCTTCAAAATGACAGCTTTCGCCATCACAGACCATGCGCACACCCTCCTGCTGGAAGGTCTCCTCGCGCAACAGTGGGGCAAAGACCGCATCGGTATAGACAGAGAAGAGGTTGTCGAAGTCCTTTTTCAGGGGACTTGCTGCTGGGTACATCGTCCTGTCGGGGTAGGTCATGGCATTCATGAAGGTATTGGTACTGCCCTTGAGCAGGGTCATGAAGGGGTCGCGCACCGGGTATTTCTTTGACCCTGCAAGACAGCAGTGCTCCAGGATGTGGGCTATTCCTGCATCGTTATTGGGAAGGGTCCTAAATACGTAACTGAAAAAGAGTTCCCTATCGTCATTGACAACTTGGTAAACCTCCATATCAGTAGCTATATGACGAAACAGATACCCCGTTGCCTTGTACTCCGCAAGGGGGGAGACCTCAGCCAAAGTAAACCCAGAAACTTCATCTCCAACGGACCATTCTCTTTCACTCATTACTCTTATGCTCCTATTCAAGACGCAACACTACCATGAGAATGGGTGATTGACAACCCATGAGGCAAGGTCTACCCTTTGCCTATGTTATACATAGGAAGTCACACCAGCATCGCAGGGGGGCTCGAGAACGCAGCCATCGAGGCAAGCAAGCTTGGAGCCACCGCTTTTGGCATGTTCACCAAGAACCAACGACAGTGGGCGGCAAAGCCCATAACCGAGGAGCAAAGCTCCCTCTTCAAGGAGACTCTCAAGACCCTTGGCTTTACCAAGGAGCAGGTCTTGCCGCACGATAGCTACCTCATCAACTTGGGCAATCCCGACCCGGAAAAGCGAAAAAAGAGCCTTGATGCCTTCATCGATGAACTAAAGAGGGTGCATGCCCTGGGCCTGGACAAGCTGAATTTCCACCCTGGCTCGCACGTAAATAAGATAGAGCGCAAAGCCAGCCTCACCCTGGTCTCCCTCGCATTGGATGAGGCGCTTGCCTCCAGCGAAGGGGTGATGCCCATCATCGAGACCACAGCGGGACAAGGCACCAACCTGGGCTCCTCCTTTGAGGAGATCGCCCAGTTGCTCAGCATGAGCGCCCATCCCGAGCGCCTGGGGGTCTGTATCGATACCTGCCACATCTTTGCTGCAGGATACGACGTGCGCAGTGAAGAGGCCTTTGAAGAGACTTTTGAGGCCTTTGGCAGGATAGTTGGCTTTGACAAGCTCAAGGGGATGCATCTCAACGATGCCAAGATTGCCCTGGGCAGCAATCTGGACCGCCATGAAAACCTCGGAAAGGGGCAGATAGGGATTGCCCCTTTCATCCGCATAGCACAAGATACCCGCTTCAGGGGAATTCCCCTCATCCTGGAGACGATCGACAGCTCGCTGTGGGCTGAGGAGATAGCACTGCTCAAGAGCTATGCAAACAAAGAGGATACCCCATGAAGAAGAAAAGCCTTCCCTTTGCCAAACCCCTGCTCTTCGGCCATCGTGGCTACTCCAGCCTCAAGGCGGAGAACACCCTCGCCGCATTTGAACTCTGCGTTGAAAAGGGGATACCCGGTGTCGAACTTGATGTGCAGCTGTGCAGGACCGGAGAGCTGGTCATAGTCCATGACGAGAACATGAAACGGGTAAGCGGACAGGATGCCTTGGTCTCTGAGCTCAGCTTTGAGGAGCTCAGGCGCCTGGATGTGGGAGAGGGACAACAGGTCCCCCTGCTGAGTGAACTCTTTCAAAGGTGTGGGGATACGCTCTACTATGATATAGAAATGAAGGTCCCGGGCCTCGATGACGGGGGCCTAGCAAAGAAGACATGGCAGACCATCAAGGCCTTTGGCCTGGAGAGCAGGTGCATGATCTCATCCTTCAACCCGTTCGTCCTGCGAAGGTTCAACAGGATAAGCAAGGGGGCCCTGCCGAGCGCGGTCATCTTTGACGAGAGTCCCTCGGTACCCAAGATCTTCCACCATGGCTGGGGAAGACATATTGGTCAGGCCACCTATCTCAAGCCACCTTTGGCACAGCTGGATGCGGCTTTTGTACAGAAGTTCAAAACTAGGAAGCACTACCCCCTTTGTGTCTGGACCGTAAACGACCTTGATAAGGGAAGGCAAGCGCTGGCATTGGGTGTTGATGGTCTCATAAGCGACGACCCCGCCCTTTTTCTACCCCTGACAGGGTTAGAAGAAGGATGAGAACAGCAAGGATGAGCTAATCTGCCCGAAGCGACGGAACGCCTCCTTCTTGGCCTCTTCCAGCAGGGGATCATAGGCGACAGCCTCCACCTCCAGTGTATCGGCGACCAGGCTGCGCTTGTCAATATTCCACAGTTGTATGCTACCGGTCACCACCACTACATTCTGATCACCAATTTGTGTCTCATCGACCACCCCGGCCTTGCCCAAAAGTACTACATTCGCCTCAGGTACAACGAGGCGCACCTCATCGTAGAGCTCAGGCATCTCATCTTGCTCCAACGAGAGGGGCAAGATGGGAACACCCCTGCCCTTATAGAGGTCGATCAAGGCAGAGAGGGCCTCCTTGCTGGTACGCAAAGAGCCCGCGTACTCATACTCTCGTACATCCGCTACAAGAGTCTTGGAGGCGATACTGGAGACCAGTGAGTACGCATACTCTATGCCGTGCCTCTGTAAGGCCTCATACAAGGGGGCAAGCGTCTCTGGGGGTACCTGCTTCTCCAACTCCAGCAGGGAGGAGGAAAAATCAACGGCGAACCGTATCGACCCACTGCCCTCCAAACTATAGTTATACGGCACAAACTGGATAGACCCTTCTGAGGCGGTATTGAAGAGAAGAGAGTCTGCATACCGCCTTCCCAGACTGTTCAGGGCCGCAAACTCTGCTACAATCGGTGCATTGAGCACCTTAGGGGAGAGCAAGCGACTCTTTCTTTGCAGCTGCACTGTTGCTGTAGCCTTGAAGGGGTCACTCTTGGTCAGGGAGAAGCGCAAGGCATTGATAAAGGTGATGCTTTTTGCAAGCAGGGTCTCAGGCTCATACTTTTTGGCAACAGGGCCCTCTGAAGCGATGAGGACAGCATCAAAATAGAGCTTAATTGCCTTGGTATCGTTGTTCGACCGGTAAGCCTTGTCAGCCTCACGTATCAGGGCTTCAATATCCTTGTCCCGCTTGAGCATGGCATTGTAGACGCTGGTGCGCTTGGACTCCAGCTTTGCCGTATCGGCGGTTGCAAGCAGGTAGAACTGAGCAGGAGTGCGAAGATCACTTTTGGAGTATTCGTTGACAATCTCAAGACCGAAGGCCTCGATGGCATCGGTGGTGGTCAGCTCACGGTAGTAGGTATCCCGCACAGGCTCACCGACAAACTCCGAAAGCTGATCCAGTATCTGCTCATATGCTATAATCTTGGCGTTGGAACGGGCCTGCTCCTCGGTGATGCTCTTGCCATTGAACAAAAGTTGAGCACTCCCTTTTCCTACAAAGGCCCTCTTGTTTGCAGATGTCACCGGGGTGTAGACCCAGGTAGGCAGGCCTTCCACCTGTGATTTGACCAAATTGGTCAGCGAGGTGCAGGAGGAGAGCAGGAGCAACAACACTACCCCTATCAGAAACCACCTAAATCTATGTTTCATCGTATGCATCCTTTACCAAGTGTATGCCAAGCCAAGCTGTATGAACAGCCCCGAGGTAAAGGGGCTCGCCTTGGAAGCCCAATATTTGTTTCCTACCCCCAGGCTGAGGGTATACGCCTCCAGGTGGTAGCGGTAGGTGAAGGTGGCGGTGCTGCCATACAACAGGGCACTCTGGCCAGGGGCGAACCCAAGGCCCACTGAGCACTCCATCGCCAGGGCGCTGTTGCGCCAGAAGCCACCTTGGATGCCGCCCACCATCGACAGGGGAAGGGTGACAGCAAAGCCAAATCTTCCATAGAGGCTGGAAAAAGAGAGTGGCTGTCCACTGAAGGTAAAGCCTCCACCTGCAACCAGCCTAAAGGGATAGAGGCCGATATCCTGCGTGTAGGCCCCATCAAAACCAAGGGAGGGCCACACTGCCAGCGAGGAGGAGATAGTAAACTCTACAGCCTTGCCCCCCATCTTCTCCAAGCGCATACCCGGCAGTAGGGTTTTTCCGCTGGTGGCTGCCAGGAGGGAGAGCGGGCTGGGATCGGTGATGACCTGCTGGACAACTGCCGTTGCTAGCCTGTTGCCATCGGCATCAAGGCCCTTGTAGTGCTCGCCCTTACGTAGGGGGACGAGAGTGGCATACCCTGAGGCGTGGGTGTACTCCACTACCAAGGGTTCCCTTTTTTCAACGAGAGCCAAACCTTCATAGAGCAAGAGGGAGGAGAGCCTTCGTTCCAACTCCTCTCCAAGATGGGTGGAGTCCTTGGCCTGGGCACTCAACAAGACCGAAAGGGACTTTCCCTCATAGCTGAACAGCAGATCAACAGATAAGGAGTTCTCCTCTGCTTCAAGGGCACCAATGAAGACAGAGAGCTCTCCCTCCCCATCGATGCGGCTGAGCAAGAGGGCTGGAACTACACGCTCAAGGAGACCCGCTACCAAGGTATACGAGGACCCCTCTCCCTCGGAGGTGACCATAAGGGTCGGCCTGCCAAAGAGTGAGGAGAGGCATACGAGTATGAGCAGACCCACGGTGATACGCTTCAAAGTTCAGATCCCACCTTGATGATCTCTTTGACAAGCTTTGCACTCTCCTCCATAGCAGGAAGAGCCGCCCATTCGAATCTTGAGTGGAGGTTGTGCCCACCGGTAAAGATATTCGGACAGGGGATATCATGCTCGTTTGCCATCCTGGCTCCATCAGTGCCTCCTCTGATGAGGGTCTCCTGAAGGTCCATACCCAGGCGTCTGCCAGCCTCAAAGAGGTTGTCCATGGCAATGGGCTTCTTTTTAGCCACCATGGCCATGTTGTAGTAGGAGTGTTTTGCATCGATGGTGACCTTCCCCTTGGGATAGAGGGCCTCGGCACTCTTGGCAAGCACTTGCAACGTTTCAATTCTCCGGTTGAGAATAGCAAGGTCAAAATCCCT
Organism: uncultured Sphaerochaeta sp.; assembly: GCA_964588005.1. Lineage (GTDB taxonomy): Bacteria > Spirochaetota > Spirochaetia > Sphaerochaetales > Sphaerochaetaceae > Sphaerochaeta. The sequence goes on along the minus strand of CAZPOJ010000004.1, from coordinate 14,961 downwards.
CAGATAGATGGTGAGGTCAACCTCAGAGGGTGTTCCGTTGATGGTGTGGGCACAGTAGTAGCCGTAGCGACCATCGGTAGCCTCAGGACTCTCTGCTTGCGGCAGGGCGTTTATGAAGTAGGCAGCCATGGTGAGGGCATTGACCATCCTCCCTCGTGCAGAGCCAAGGTGATAACTCACCCCTGAGAAGTGTACCTTGACCGTAGCGGCATTAAAGCATTCGCTCTCCACCTCATAGCGCTGACCTCCATCGACGGTATAGCAGTAGGCACAATCAATCTTGTCGTAGGGAAAGGTATCCATCCCCGCTCCTGTCTCCTCATCGCTGGTGAAGATCAACTCCAGGGCACCGTGCTTGAAGGTAGGATCTTCACTGAGGGATTTTGCTACTGCCATGATGGCAGCAACTCCGGCTTTATCATCACTGCCCAGCAAGGTGGTGCCATCGGTAACGATGAGCGTCTCCCCCTTGTACTGGGCAAGCTGTGGGTTATCCTCAACCTTGAGGGTAAACTCTTCGTTCAAAGGGATGTCCAATCCATCATAGGACTCTATGACCCGGGGTTTCACCCCGTTGCCAGGGACATCGTCAGCAGTATCGACATGTGCCATAAAGCCCATGGTGGGAACCTCGTAGTCGAGGTTGGAAGGGATGCGGGCGATGACCACCCCTTGCTCATCCTTATATATATCAGCAAAGCCCATCTCCTGGAGCTCGGAGACAAGCAGGTTCAGCAGGTCCCACTGTCCATCGGTGGAGGGGCTCTTTGTACCGACGAGGGTATCGTCACTCATGGTATCTATCGCAGCGTATCGTAAAAATCTCTCAAGGATATCTTCAGCAAAAGCAGTTCTCATAGTATATCTCCTTAGGAGCATTATTCCACAAAGCCAACAGGGAGGCAACAAGCAAAAAAAGAAACCCTCCGAAGAGGGCCTTATCCAGAAGAGCTTAAAGTCAAACGTTGAAGTTATACATCTTGAGCATCGGCTTGACCATATCGATGACATTGTACAGGGCAAAAACACAGATGATGATCCCTGTCACCACAAACCCCCGCTTCAGCGTTGTGCCCACCGATATCATACTTGCAGCCAGGGCATAGGAGACCTGAGGCTCGGTGGTAACTGAGATGAGCCACTCATTGAAGGACTCATCGAGGTTACCTCCAAACTGGTAGTAGCGCCAGACTGACATCACCGTGCTGGCAACCACCCCTGCAGCGATAGCAACTGCTGTTGCCGCTGAGACCTTTCCCCAGAAAACGGCCTTGGGGATGCAGGCATAGACTACCCCCGCAGTAAAAAGCACTGTGGACCGGGTCACCATCTTTTGCATATCCTTCCAGAAAGCAGCCCGCTGTGAGGGGGCCAGCGCCCGTGCAAAAGGCTCTGCTTCCGCAAGCAGGAGCGAACGGTTCTCCTCGAGTTTCTGCTCAAGGGAGGTCATCTCCTCTTCACTGATGAGGGAGCGGGCAAAGGCAACCACCCTCTGGGCCTGGTCGGGAGCGCCTGCATCATTGACTGCGTAGCAGAACTCCAGATACTGCCTACCCTGCTCTTCGCTGAGGGTACTCTGGACAATATCAGCTCCGCTGGCTTCGCCTGCGAGGAGGGCTCGAGAGAGGTCCTCCTCCAGATACTCCCATACCACACTCTTCTGCTCGTCGATGATCCTCGCTACTGTAGGAAAGAGCTCCTTGTCAGTGATCTTCGCCTTGGTCTGCGCCTCCCACCCCATGGAACAACCCGACAGGGGGATGACCAGCATGACCAATACTACCCAGTTCAGGGTATAGTGCATCTTTTTCTCCATAGCAAACTCCTTATATTTCTTGCCAGAACAACGCTATCTTTTCTCCTTACCGGTTGGGAATGGCAAGGAATTCCCATCCAAACAGAAGAGAGAGACGAAACTTGGAACGATCGGGAAATGTACGCATGACAAGGGCATACTCTGCCTCAAAGACCCCACTGGGATCGCAGATCACCAGGCGCGGTTCGAAAGAGAGGCGCTTTGTGATGTGCCACGTGTAGCCAAAACCAACTTCATTGAGGTAGAGGATACGCTCCTCTGGCTTGTCAAAGCCGGTGAATATACCCATCTGCACCAGGGAAACGGAGAGGTACAGATTGCCTTTAAAGGGGTGGTAGTCCAGAAAAACACCAAACTCCCAGAGTTGTACCTCGTTGTACAAGAGGTCGCTGGTCAGCGAGAGGGGGATGCGAAGGGCGAACTCATCATTAAGACGCAGCTTCACCTCTGCAGAACCTTGCAAGGTTGGCAGAAATATGGCATCCAAGACCCTGAGGTCAAACCCTAGCGAGAGGGAGCTCTCCCCTTCTGCAGACAGGGAGGAGAGGACCAGCACTATAGCGAGAGCCAACAAGATTCTTTTCATCACACACCTCTTGCTCACTACCCTATCACCGAGCGACCAAGGATTATATTCACCAAACCTACTACCCAAAAGGGTGAAGAGGGCAAGGCGTGCACCGCTTCTTTTGGAACTCTTGTGCTAGAGTTCTAGGGAATAGTATCTTTTTTTGGTATACTCTCTAGTGCAAGGAGCTTTGTGTGAATAAAACTTGGTCCATCACCCTTATTGTTGTTGCGTCTCTTATTGTGTTGGGAGGTACCTACTGGTACTTTGGCATGCAAAAGCCACAAACCCAGAGCCTACCTGCCAGTGAAGCGAGCAGAGCTCCTTTACAGCAGGACACGGGCTCCTCTTCCGAGGATCTAGCAGAGCAGCCTCGTCTCCAGCCTGCCGGCGAGGCTAAAAAAGGTCTTTCCGAGCCTGAACAAAAGAAGAAGGAGAGCACAAAGCCCACCATCACTCCAAAGAGTGCCTCCCCCTCCGTCTTGGAGAACCCCTCTGTTGAGACAGAGGGTCCCAAGGCAGCAGAGGGTGAAACATCCACCCCAAAGCTATCCGATGCAGTTCTTCCTGCCCAGAGCCCCACACAACCCCTTGTAGGCGATACACAAAAAGAACGTATGAAGGATGACCTCTCATCGCAGGCAGAAGTCCCAGGTGCTAGAATTCCTCCACCACCTGTTTCAAACCTCACAAGCAAGACTACTTCCCAAGAGACAGCGACAAGAACGGCACCTCCCCCTGTTACCAGGAGTGCTCCCCCTCCACCAGGGGCTCATCTCACCAGCAAGACTACCCGCCTGGAAGAAGAGGAAAAACGCACACGCGAGATACAGCTCTCCATCTCCTCTCTTGACCGGAACTTCTCCGAGAAGTTCAAGCCTCTTGAGAAAAGCTTCTCAACAAGTGTGGGCCTCATCAGTCAAAGAGAGGTGTTTGGGTGGGGGGCTGAACTTGAGGTTGGCAAATACAGCAACTCCAATAGCGTGCAGCTGAGCGTGCTTGCCAAGGCAGGGTGGAACCTCGGGCAAGGGGAAGTCACCTTCCCCCTGTTCATCTCCTTGGGACCGACTCTGTTCTTCAACGGTGCCGGAGGCACTGGCTTTGGTATAAAGGCAAAGCTTAGCTCCAGTGCCTCCTACGCGATCGCAGATTCGTATAGATTCTTCTATACCGTAGGGGTAGGTGCCACCTACGACTTTACCGACAGCACGTCCTTTAGGTTTGTCTTAGAGCCCCTGAGAATTGGAGTAGGTTTCAGCTTTTAGATTCTTCGTCCTGTATCTCGGTGAAGGAGGGAGCCTGGGCGGCATCCCCTGAAACCTCCACAAGATGGGACATCAGGGGTTTCTCCTCCCATCCAAGGGCTTGGATGATCGCCTCTTTCTGCTTGATGGCTCTCCTTGTCAGAAAACTGACAGACCCCTCATCCAAGGAGAAAATAAGACCCTTGCGTGCACCTTCTGCCTTGCCGAAACCCAAGCTCCGAATAGAAGAGACCTCCAGGGAATAGACCTCCGCACAGGGGGTCTTTCTTGTCCTCCCCTTTGCCAGGCGTTGATACAGCTTTACATCCTCTTCAGTGATGACAAGGCGTCCCCTCACAAGGTCCCCATCCCCAGAAGGAGGGCTCATCCCGCAGAACAGGGAGAACTGGTAAGGCTCCTTGCGCACCTTCTGTACATCAGCATCGCTGACCCAGTAGGAGACAAGGTAGAATAGGAACACCAAAAAAAAGAGCAGGGGAAAAATCATATAGTAGGCAACAATACCTATGCGAAGTGGGGAGATAAACACCACAACAAGGGTCAGGCCCAATAAAAGCAGTTTCAAGAGGGTTTTCATACTCTTGACTGTAATGGCTAGAAAGAAAAAAGAAAAGCCTCCATGGATGATGAAGCGTTTTGCCATAGGAGAAACCTTTCCAGGTGGAGGCTACTATGAAACAAGTTCGTATAACGACCGGTTTTCTAATTCTTATGATGCTCGCCATCGTAAGCTTCACAGGGTGCAAAGAGGAGACAGGAAGATCGACCCTACGGCTGACCATGCAGGGTGCAAACGATCAAAGTCGCTCTATGGTGCCAAAGGACACTCCCTTGGAAGTGTCTCGCTATGCAGTTACCGGAGAAGGTCCTCAGGGCAGCACCTTTGAAGTACAGAGCACAAACCCCACCATTGAGATAGAGGGGCTGCTCATGGGTAACTGGACTATCACTGCAGTGGGGCAGAACAGCCAAGGGGTAAACCTCGTGCAGGGCAGTGCCACATGCTCGCTCACCAGCGAGCCTAAGAACGTCCTCATCGAACTGAAGAACCTAATGGGAACAGGGACGATGAATGTGAAGTTCGCCTGGGACAGTGCAAAGATTTCCAATCCGAGCATCGACCTCTGGGTGACAGATCCTGACGGGGTAAAGGCCAAGGTCACCCCGACAACCAACAACCTGCTCAACGGGTCGGTCTTCTATAGTGCGACCTACCCATCCGGCTCCTATCTCATTCAGGGCCGACTGTACAGCGGCAGTACCGCTGTAGCCGGATGTGCCGAGGTTGTACGTATTGTAGGAGGCAAGACAACAGAAGGCACGATTGACCTTGATCTTGACAAGTATCCAGAGATACCGAGCAGCCTTACTTTGATCAACAAGATGGGAACCCCTATCGAGTGCTCAATAGTGGGGATCAGTACAACAGTTGCTGCATTGGAGGAGATCACCGCAACTGTGTCTGTGCCTGATTCTGAAAACAACAGCGACCTTGGGGTAAGATGGTTTCTCGACGGGCAAGAGATCTCCAGTGCCCTTACCTGTACCTTTACCCCAAGCAGCGGGCACCACCGATTAGATCTCATCGCGAAAGGGGCCCTCCTCGCCAGTTCTGGGTCAGCCAGCATCTCTTTCAAGGCTATCATTGCAGGCACACCGGGTATCCCTGTGCTTACCAATACGGTTGTGGACAATACCGTCGGCCTGAAAATCAATGGGAATACCAAAGTGGCATTCCTTCCTGATGGAAAGATTTTGTTGGCAAGCTCGATGCATAAAACCCTGCAGGTATGCAGAATTGTCCGTGACTCCTTGGAAGTGGTGAAAACCTACACCCTCGCTGATGGTTTCAATACCAGTAAGATTACCGATATCCTAGTGGACAAGACCACCGGCCGGGTGGCTATTGCCGACAACGAAAACCCTGGGATAACACTCTACCAGTACAATGCAGCCAGCGCTTCGCTGACCAAACTCTTCTCACGGGATAATCTTGCTTACAAGGACTCATATGGTGAGACTCGCTTCCCCAGTATCAGTACCCTCATGCTGGATCCTACTACAGGAATCCTCTACAACGTTGTACCCGGTAATGACTATCTGCCTATGTCAAGCATCCTGGCAACACAGGCATCGGAGTTCAGGATAAACCATTACATACATTGGTTTTTCCCGGAAGGCCCCGCAGGAGGAATAGCTATCGCGCCATCGTGGAACAGGGCAGCCTGGTTCTCCACTGAAACCGACCACCTGAAGATATTCAACAGACCAACCGGAGGTATTCTTTTTAGTGATCATAGGGACTACTCAACAGCAGGGGGAACCCCCTATCTCAACGGTATCAGCGCTACACATTTCATCAGTGACGAGAGCTTGACTACTGGAGGAACAAACGCCCTGAACCGCTTCCAGAAGGCGATGAATCTTTCCGGAGTACCCAACGACGAGTGGGACCAAGTGGAGACCTGGCTATCAGGACAGGACGGTATTGGAGCGATGCAAGATATTGTACAGCTCTATACCAACGCAGCACAGGACTTGCTCTATGTCCTGTGCAAGGGGAGCAAGAACATCCTGGTATTCTCCATCAATAGGAACACAGAGTTCTTGAGTTATCACTCAACGGTATCGCTAGCAGACTTTACGCCTTCACAGGCTGCAATCTCCCCCAACAAGGAGCACATGCTGGTAGTGTCGGATATCAACAACAAGATACTGCTGTTCAGCATCCCTCAGTAGGACTGCCGAATAGAGAGTAAAAAAGGGAACGTGCGTGCGTTCATCGAAACCAAATACAAACTTCTAGAGGGAGTGCAAGATGCACTCCCTCGCCTATTTCAGCCCTTACTAACACATTGACACCCTGGTACAAACATACTGTATGCTACCGGCAAAGCATCCAATACTTGCTTGAGACCCAACAAACATAGATGTATACGTTGTATGTGAACACTCTCCTGATGTGCTCCACTACACGCTTCTTTGCTTGTAATCCTCGCCTACAGTTTTTGGAAAAGGGAGGCGTCACTTGGCACCTATTGCCTCTCTATTCTTTCGCTGTTTTTTTGATCTGGAGGCGGCAGCTTTCAATCTTTTATCACATCTTCGATTGAGAAAATCTGCAAATACCACAAATATATTATGCGGCTCTGTGAGATATATCGGTTGAAGGGCAAACGTTTCATAGTTGATATTTTTCAAATACCTTAGCAGAGGGAAGAGCGCAACCACAAAGGTGAACGCTGATGCCAAGGCAAACCCAAATCCAGTGTACTGCAATGGCTGTGTTCTGAAAAATAACGTCAACAGGGTATTCGAGGTGAAAAAACAAAATGCTACCAGTAAGGCACTTTTCCTCTTTTCAAAGTACAGGAGCACTAAGATGATAATAAAGGAGCTAATATTAAAGAGAGCCCCTATAGTGGTTACTTTGAAAATATCTCTAATGGCATAGTTAATATTGAGAAACTTAAAAATGGGGTTGGCAAGCAACACCAATGATATACAAACTAGGAGTTGGACTATAAAAGTATAAAAAAGATTATACCGCAAAGACTCTATCATTGTTTCTTTTGATCTATCTATTTCCTCCAAGGTTTGTTGGGAGTTTACATTTCCAAAATAGTCCCTATATGTCATATAAAACTCGGTTTCAATAATTACAAGAAAGAGCACAAGGGTTACGATAGTGGTAAGGTAGGATAAGAAAACCGCATTGTCATAGTAGGGTGCGAAAACAAAAGCATCATACACTTTGACCTGGTAAACGGTGAACCACATTATAATATTATCGACCCATAGCCCGCATGTATAAAACAAGCCGATAAAACTGAGTACCGCATGCTTCCCGAATGATCGTACAAAATCATATTTATAGGGATTCCCGTAACGGAAGGTAGAGAAAAAGGTGTATGAAAGGATGATGAACGTTATACTCAGTCCAAGCAAATACGACAATAAAAAATTCGTCAAGCTTGTCATTTCCTTAAACGCTATCGGATTTTCCAGGAAATAAAAAACCAAACCGACAGTCGTCAAGGCTCCCAGGACATACGCTATCCCGATAAGCTTGTAGTTTTTAACAGCACTTAAGAAAATCATTATCACCCAAATCATCGATACTAATATAAATATAAAAGAAGCTAACAACTTGTAATACACAGGCAGGGGTATGTTGAAATAGAACACTACAGAGACAAGTAAGCTGGCAAAGAAGACAATATTGTTTACCCCCAGATAGGTGGGTTTCACTACATCATATTCCTTGTTGTACAACTTGTCCGCGATATACCTTGTAACAACCAACTGTACAGGAGCGACTAATATTTGTGAAAAGAGAAAAGAGTACACAATGGTTGCTGAAAACAGGTCTCTTTCAATATTCTCGATTTGCAAAAAGTCCATCAGTACTAGTAAAAAATTGATTGACAGTACGCTTACAATCCATGGGCCGGCTGCAATAAATGATGAGTACAGATACGCAAGAGCTCTCTTGGAAAAAGTCTCTTTGGTAAACATTCTCTTCAAGGAAAAACCAATACCTGCCATTTTTCATGCCACCTTATGTGTTGTACTTACTATGTACGTGCTCAAATATTTCTTTATAGTTTGAAACTAAGACCTTCTCATTATACAATCTCTTTCCTCGTAAGAATCCATTTTCTCCCATGGTCTTTCTGTACTCAGGGTTTACAATCAATTGCAAGATAGCTCTTGCAGTATCACCAGGAGAAGCAAGCTTGGTTATTAACCCGCAGGGGCCTTCGAATTGATCTTGTTCTAGCAACTCCCTACAACTACCAACATCAGTTGAAATGCTCGGTATCTTTGCCGCCCAGCCTTCAAGGATCACCAGAGGCTGGCCTTCAGATATCGATGTCAAAACCAGCATATCCAGCTTTCCAAGATAATCCTTAATGTTTACCCTGCCTGTGAACACTATGGAGTCTTGGAGATCCAGGAGTTTGACCAAATGCAAACACTGCTGGTAGTAGGCAGAGTCCTCCTCAGCAGGACCTATCAAATAAAACCGTACATCGTCCACTTTGTTTTTTACAATTCGAAAAGCTCGGATCATGGTCATCACATCTTTTATGGGAACAATTCTTAGGATTGACCCGACAGCAACTCCTTGGTGCGGAACCCTTTCAATCTGCAGGTTTTCATAATTAATACCGTTGGGGGTGACGCGAGTTTTTCTTCTATCAACCCCAAGTTTTATTTGAATCTCTCTATTCGCCTGGAACAGGGAGGTAACGACATCGGCTCTTTCATATGCGGCAGCTGACATTGCATAAAAATACTTAATCCATAACTGTTTATAGATGCCAGAGACCCATTTTGCCTTCAATAACTCCTCTTCCCGTTCCCGACCATAAATTCCGTGCTCAGATACCACAAATCCTTTGTTCTTTCTCACAGCGAATGATGTTGCGAGAATCCCGGCATATCCTGTTGATGCTGAATGAAACATATCAGCCTCTTCACCTTTCTGTTGGATCAAATAGAGCAGAGGCAAAAACATATTCCTCATCGTCCAGAAGAAAATATTAAAGACTTCTTCGCTATACTTCTCCTTGTAAAGCTCGACGATCTCATTAAAAAAGAATTTGCTTTGCAAGAAATCTATACAAGAACCAACACGGTCCCTATCTGCGAATATCTTAATAATATTTGCCCAATTCAAGTCGGGAGCACTTCTCAGCAACTTTCGCAAATCCTGTTCATCTTCTTTGCTCAACCTGTACTGTCGTACAATGTTCTTATGCCGTATCTTTGTATAGTCATTCAGGTAGATAGTGCGTATTTTTACCACATTCTTAGGTATTTCATACTTGTACTCTATTGTTTCCTTTTTGCTTGGCATAATTGAAACCACAATAAAGTCAATACGAGGAAAAGCGGTAATAATTTGATTAATCCAGCTGGAGACACCGCCTGCTACGTAAGGGTAGGAACCTTCTGCAACCATGCATATTCTCATGTCACTGTGCCTCCCTTGCAAAAAAATCATATAATTCCTGTAACTTGGGTTCCTCTTTGAAATGGATCGGTTCCAATGTATTCAATGCATCAACCAGTTGGGTTATATACCCTTTTTTATACAGCATGTGCATTGTGTTCAAGATTGATCGAGAATGATTGCCAAACTCCTCTTCAATTTTCGTATTTATCAATGTAGCATGATAATAATCATCAAGTTCCATAAATGCAACAAACAAATGATGGAGCGACTCAAGATCATACGTCTCTCTCTGTATTTTTAGCAACAACAAATCTACATACTCTTTTTTAAATATATGCCTACTCTCCTCTCCTATAAACGATGAGTGTATGTAGTCATAATAGGCGGCTATCAGGGCATCCAGCATGATTTCGGTATCCGTTGTCTCATAGGCCTCTCGCAAGCTACTGATAGTTTCGGTAAATTGATTCTCCTTACTGTTGAGAAGCGTTGCAGAGTAGTGTTGCACTTCTTTATCTTCCGACTCCAATCCTTTTGCCAAGATTTGCGCATTATTGATCGCATGTGAGTACTGGGATTCTATCAAAATATCCTTTTTCTGTTCGGCATTGATGAAAGAGAACATATCAATATAACTCATAGTTTTGATTTCACTAGCATAGTCCACTCTCTTTCTCGGCTTTTTAATATGCTTCTCAGAGAGCATTTGCTCATAATCATTCAGGATGTCCCCATTACCCACAAAGTAGTGAAGACTACCATAGAGCACAAAAAATATGGCAATTCCCAGAATAGGCATGAAAAACAGCATATAGTAGGGCAATACAGTAACTTCACTGTCAAAAGTCAGGAAGATCTTCCAACTGACAAAAAAGAGTAGAGTGTGCAAAAGAAGCACTTGCAAGAGATATTGTTCAAACATAATGAAGAAAACAATAACTACAATGTCAGCTAGCAAGATCAGTATATATGCTATATATTTCATCAAGCCTCCAAAGGGGGTATACCCATTGTATGCACCATCTTCAGGTAAAACGTACCCGGCCTCCCGGTAGTACAAGAAGAAGCAATCCTATCGCCCATACAGGCTGTATGGGTACCAGTATGATGGCTCATCTCATATCCTGAGGGCTGCTGTGGATATTCCAGGGAATCCCCACCTCTAGCATCCCCTCACCACCTTGCAGGTTGCCCCTACAGGTGTTGTTCGTGCAGTTCTCTTGTTGGTTTCTCTTGGTCATGTGCTCTTCCTTATAGCAGTTGCTCAATCTAGGACACACCTTTATCCAATGGATCCAAATAGATTTTTTCAAAATTAGCGCAAAATTTCTTTTGAATCCTCTCTTCAATGAGGTTGGCATGCTCTTGTTTAGTGGCTGGGAATAAGAACGTAATTACGCCTTTAGCCTTATTATAGTATGCCAGGTCAACTGCCCGTAACGTATCCCTGACTAAGGAGTCTATGGTTGCAAGATCGCAGTCTTGAACCCTATAGGATAAGATACAGTACTCCATCCCGAATTCAATTTTCCGTCTTCGCTCTATTTTAATCTGATTCATAAAATAGGCGGAATCTTGTATCAGCTTAGTGTTTTCTATGTATTTGCTCTCCATCAGGCTTTCAACATACTTAGCTTTCTCTAGAGTCCTATTGATCCAGTCAATGATAAGTTGAAACAAATTGAAGGCATATTCAGAAATCATATCAAATTCCATGCTGGTTATTAGTACTGCCGCAATAATCTTCCCATTTCTCATTAAGGGAGCAACCATCATAGGTACAGCATCCCCTTCCCTGTAATGAGGATTTTTTACCACCCTTCTTTCCTTCTCTATAAGTAAGAACCAAGGACACGTGGCAGCTTGGATGGAATTGGGGTTTTCACGATCACTATACGAGATTTTCAAGCGAAGATACTTTTGATCCTTGTCCACCGTATAGAGGGTTATGTTTGTAGCTCGCAAATATTTTTTCAAGACTCCTATAGTTTCAGTGTAAATCTCTTCAATTTCAAAACTCTCTAGTTTTTTAGCAATATCATACAGGCTCATTATACTCTCATCAGATTTGATGATTTGGTTTTTCAACTCTTTTTCAATTCTCTCCAGGTATGCATAATCTTTTTCGAGGGTGTCATTGGCTTTTCTCAATACTGCGATAGTTTCGTTCGCCTTTCTGACCTGTCTCCTGTGATTATCCTTAAACGCACCAAGAATAAAACCACTCCACAAAAACAACAGAGGATACTTGTAGTATTTGAAATAGGTAAAAAAGAGCTTGACGTCCCCATGCAATTGTAAATATGCATCAAAATAAAACAGACAGGAGATACACGCAGCGACAAGACCCATCTTAATCCCGTAGCGTAAGCCCATTATAAGGGAAAACAAGAGTAAAGGATGGGGATTCAAGGTAAAATACACTACCTGATTTGGTTGCTGATCAAAGAAGAAAAAATTGACAACAATATTTACCAATAAGGTTTCCAGTATGGCAGTGGTGATCTCTACTACTGTGTTCTCTTTATATTTCAAACAATTACCCTTTATTATTGCGCGAAATCGCCATTGTAGCTTACGAGAGAAACATTTGAGACGCCCTCTATTTCAGCCAGCTTTTCGACTAGCTCAGTACCAGCGCCAAGCATCTTAATTTCAAGAGTATGCTCTACCAATCCACGTGAGACTGTTTTTGACTTTATTTTATAATTTCCCTCATGCAAAACATCGAATACCTGTTCGCTACTTTTAGTGAGATGATGGATGATCAGGAGATATACATTATTTGTATTCTTAAATTTCAACAAGACAAATAAAATTATACCAATGAGCAGGGAGCTTATAATGGTCAGAGCATATAACCTAGCACCAGTTGTAATTCCTATTGCGATGGCCCAGAACATAAAGACAATGTCCAACGGCTCTTTCACTGCTGTTCTAAACCGTACGATACTCAAGGCACCGACCATACCTAACGACAGAACCAGGTTCGAGCTTATGGTCAAAATAATTTCCGAAGTAATCAATGCCATTATCACCAGGGAAACATTAAACTTGTGGCTATATACGTTCCCACTATATGTTTTTTTGTATATAAAAAACATATAGAGACTTACCACCAATGTTACTATAATAACAGTTACTATGTCTTGTATTGAATAGGTTCCCAAAAATGATGATTCAATGACACTGTTCTTAATTATATCATTAAAACTAAGCAAGTCATTCATGTAAATTCTCCTTATTGAATTATATCTCTACAAAGCAGAAACTTAGAAACTGACAGCCTTGTCAGGTCATATCGTTCCAATATTGTTTTTATATGGTTAGGCAAGAAGTTATTGTACTTAACCTCTAAGATCAGCGAGTAGTAAGGGGGTAAGGCAGTAGTATGCATGCTCTCTGAAAATATGTTCAAAGTGGGTTTTAAAGCAGCAAGCTGCGTGTCGAACGTTATCCTTATTTCGTTGTAAGGCAGTACAAATGCCTCCCGGTAATAATCCACTATCACTTTTGGACGGAGCAGATTATTTCTCATTTCAAGATAGTAACTCCTTTTGACGCTATCGTCAGAAAATGCAAAATCACTGATATCAGCGTTATAAATCCTCTCATACTCTTCCCTATCGATCGTGGTGGCTACCTTGTGGGTATAATCGTTGAATTTTCTTTTGATCTCCAGTTTTATCCTTTCATTGGAAAAGTTGTATATTCTCACCCTGTACTTTTTCCTGTTGACAATACCGGATAACTTTTCAAACAGAGCATTTTCATACATATCATCAAAATACAGGCTTCGTATATGATACCCTTTTCCTTCCACTGAGTTTGCATCAAGGCTCATCACCTGTTTAATTGAGCTTCTTATTCTTGCATAGGTGTCATACTCGATCAAAAACTTGTGTTCATGCCTAAATTTCATAGGAGCTCCTAGTTAACATAGAAATCCTTTACTCCATAACAATATATTTGAGTATCGTCGTCATAATAAATGTCGAAGGCATCCGATACATTTCCCTGTGAATCTTTGATAAAAACCCTGTAGTAATAGTGTCCAGGGGGTACTCTTCGCATGATCAGTTCATTGTTAAGCAACCCATCCTCTTCATACATAATGGTGGTGAACAAGGGAGAATCACTGAGTTGGAAGTGGTAATAAAGCGGCTCATCCTGAAAGTGGTACGAGCGCGACCAATCAAACTCCATAAAGTTCCCATTGAGATGTGGAGGATACAAGAAGACAGGCATGGGGCGTTGCAGACTCTTATAATATTCGTCTACGTTTTTTTGAATGGAGCCCTTCAGGAGTTCGAACTCTTCATTGATATCATCAACATCCAATGTAAGATTAAGATTATCTGGCTCGGTAGTTAAAAACCGTATGGCAATAGGTCTGAACAACTCTACATAATAGTCCAGTTTCTCTTGCGAGATACTCTTTTGTAACTCCACTATCTTATCATCAAGCATTTTTTTGTTTTCTGCGTTCCGTAAAAATCTATGGACAAGGGTATTTCCCCAAAGGTTTGATATTCCTTTTTGCCAGATCGGCCTGTTATCAGAATAAGCTCCGAGAGACTTATCATAGTCCCAGGGGATGAAATACCATGTGCTTGCATGAGTAGGACTGTATATGTAATAGTTCCTGCTTTGTGTGTCAACATTATCTGTAATGACGTTCAAGGCAAGCCACGTTACAAAATTCTCCCTGTCAAAATATTGAGCAATAACCTCATTGATGTGTATACGTTCATTGTTAACGGCCTCTAGCATCTCAATAAGCTTTTGATGATCATGGACGCCCTTGATTTCAAGGATATCTTCAAAGTCATTCTCATCATAGTCAAAATCAAATACATTCTTTATGGTATCTTCATATCGTTTGAATTCAAAGTTTTCACACTTATAGAGATGGCCATTTTTGTCCAGACCATGATTTTCCAAATACAAGGTGTCTATATTCTCCACATGGGTAAACAAGCCATAATCAACATAGGGGTTGGAGAAGTTGCTATCACTGAAATCTTTTACATACAGGCGGACAAACTGCGTACTCACGCTGGTAATATTTGGTATATCCTTTATCCTCAAGAGTGGGCAGTTCTCTCAAATTTAGGACTATATCGAGCCTAAACTGCTGAATCTTTTCAGTCCAAGAAATTTAGGTTCTTTCCATCAGGATTTCTGACTAAAATGATGCTGTTTTGCTGGTATTTGGGAATAATCCCATATGCAAGGGTATGGGAAGCTTGACCTACCCCTATTTTGTGGTCATCCTTTGAGAGGAATAGTGCTCCTTCTGTGGTTACCTTTGGTTGGGGATTGCACAGACAAGGGCTTTTTTGCA
>CAZPOJ010000003.1:20874-46310 GCA_964588005.1 uncultured Sphaerochaeta sp. | reverse complement strand
TCAAAGAGCTTGTATTCAGCAGGAGGAGTCAGTGTCTTAAGGAAAGCCCTCCTCTTGAGGCCAATGCCATGCTCTCCGCTGATTTTCCCTCCCAGTTCTCCTACCACAAAGGCATAGAGTTCACTGAGAATCTTCGGCTCAACATCTTGCCAAGTCTCCATACTGCTCTGGGGATCCTTCACGATCGTAGCATGGAGATTGCCATCGCCTGCATGACCGTAGCAGGGGATGGTCACCCCATACTTCTCAGCCAGACGCTTCAGTTCAGGCAAGACAGCGGGAATGGAGCCGATGGGGACCACTATGTCCTCCAAACTCTGGACAGGGCTGTACACCTTGATCGCTTCTGCGATGTTTCTTCTCACCGACCATATCCTCTCCCGGTTGGAGGCATCTTCGGCTACATAGACTTCCATCGCACCTTGCTCGCTGCACAGCTCCCCTACCGCTATCAAGTCCCGTTCCACCTGCTCTTCATCTGTGCCGTCAATCTCAATGAGCAGCATCGCCCCCACCCCTTCCAACGGAAGGCTCTCGTTGAGGTAGGAACAGGACATTTCTATGGAAGCTCGGTCCATGAACTCGATGCTGGTGGGCACAATTCCCCCCTTCATGATCAGGGGAACAACCGAGATCGCCTCCTGGGCACTCTTGAAGGTGACCAGGAGGTCCGAAGCAGCCTGGGGCATCCCCAGCAGCCTGATGGTAGCCTTGGTAATGACTCCCAAGGTGCCTTCAGATCCGATGTACAGCTGCTTGAGGTCATACCCGCTGACATCCTTGGTGACCTTGCCTCCGAGGTTGACGATCTCCCCCTGGGGAGTCACCACCTCCATGCCCAGGACGTACCTGCCGGTTACCCCATACTTGACAGCTTTGCCCCCACCGGCATTCTCTGCGATGTTGCCACCCAGGAAGCATGTCTCAAGGCTCATGGGGTAGCCGGCGAAAAAGAGCCCCCGGCTCTTGAGCTGTTCATTGAGCTCGTTGGTGACAATACCGGTTTCAGCAGTAACGGTCAGGTTAGCTTCATCAATTTCCAGGACCCGGTTCATCTTCTCCAAGGAGAGCACGATACCACCGAATATAGGGATGGCTCCTCCTGAGAGCCCGGACCCTGCACCCCGTGGGGTGACAGGGATCACGTGCTTTGTTGCCAGGCGCATGATGGCGGCCACCTGCTCCACCGTGGTGGGAGTCAGCACCACCTCAGGCATGTGGGCATACTCCTCAACAGAGGTCTCGTCATGGCTGTAGCGTTCCATCTTCTCCAGGTCGGTGATCAGGTTTCTCGCTCCTACAATGTGCATCAGATCTTGCAGTATCTCTTGTGTCAGGCGTGTATAGGTTGTGCTCATGACTTGCTCCTTAGACTCAGGCGGCGCTCGATTTCAGGCACGATGGCAAACAAATCGCCTACAATGGCAAAATCAGCTATATCGAGCAGGTTGGCATGCTCATCCGAATTGATAGCCACAATGCACTCAGCCGTCTTGATGCCGGCAAGGTGCTGCACAGCACCGGAAATACCAATACCTACGTACAAGCGCGGGGAGATGGTCTTGCCCGACAACCCCACCTGATGGGGGTAGCTCGCCCACCCCCGGTCCACCGCATCGCGGCTGGCTCCCACCTGACCGTCAAAATGCAGGGCAAGCCCTTCGACCAGGGAGAAGTTGTCCCGCTTCTTCAGTCCCCTGCCCCCTGCGACAACGACATCGGCTTCCTCGATGGAGACCTTCTGGTCGTCCATCTTCCTGAGGCTCAGGACCTCCACACGCCTGTCATCCCACTCAGGGGCAAACGGTATCTGCACAATGGTTCCCTTGCGCCTTGGATCGGGTCCGAGCGGACGCTTGGACCTGGGCCTTACGGTCGCCATCTGGGGACGATGGTCGGGGGTCTTGATCGTTGCCATGATATTCCCCCCGATGGCGGGGCGGGTCTGCAGCAGGTTGCCGCTGCCCTCCTCGATGGACAACTCGGTACAGTCGGCAGTCAGCCCTGCGTGGGTCTTCACCGCAACATAGGGCAAGAGGGTCCGCCCTGTTGTAGTAGCGGCAGCTATGACTATCTGGGGCTTGTGGGTGTCGACCAGGTGGACCAGGGCCTTGGAATACCGCTCGCACCCAAAGCAAGCAACCCTGCTGTCATCTACCACATAAACGATATCAGAGCCGTACTCGATCAGTTTCTCCAGCTCGTCTTGTGCAAGGCCATGGCCCATCACCACAGAACCCAGGCGAACTCCGCCCTGATCGGCAAGCTCTCGCCCCCGGGCCAGAAGCTCAAAGGAGACCTCCTTGAGCCTGCTTTCAAACACCTCGGCGATTATCCAGATTTCATGCATGGGAGCCTCCTGTTTTTGGCAAGAGATCCCTCTCTTCCAGAAAGGTGAAAAGCTGGTCGACAGCTGTGGTAATCGAAGCATCATCCTGGGCATGGACAACTGTGCAACGCCTGCTCACCGTCGGGGTCGCTATCTTTACCACACGGGTGGGCGAGCCCTTCAAGCCTATGCAGGCAGGATCGGCCTCAATGTCCTTGGCACCCCAGACAGGTATTTGTGCCGCCATGGAGCGCTTCTTGCCCGAAAGTGTCGGCAGCCTTGGAGTTGCGATCTCCTTTACCACCGTAAGCAGGGCAGGCAGGGAAGAACGTACCCTCTGGTACCCCTCCTCTATCAGGCGTTCGGCTATGAGGTGTTCGCCCCCGATAATCTCCACCTGCGAAACGTAGGAGACCAGGGCCATATCAAGCCAGGACGCAAGGGCGGGACCCACCTGACCGGTATCCCCATCGGTGGCCCGCTCACCGGTTATGATCAAGTCCGGCTTGCCAAGCTTCTCGATAGCCTTGGCCAGGACGTAGGAGGTGGCCCAGGTATCCGAGCCTCCGAAGGCGCGGTCGGTGAGGTGCACAGCCTCATCACAGCCCATGGCCAGGGCCTCCTTGAGCACCTTCACAGCGCTAGGGGGCCCCATCGTGATGGCAACCACCCTCCCCCCATGCTCCTCCTTGATCTTGAGACCAGCCTCCAGAGCGTACAAGTCCAAAGGATTGACGATTGACTTTGTACCGCTGCGGATCATGGTGCCGCTCTCCTTGTCCATCTGGACATCACTGGTCTCCGGCACTTGCTTAATCGGAATGATGATATACATTACAAACTCCTACGTAGTGTGTTAATTCTTTTCTTACCCCGATACATGGGATACTGCTTCCCACGAACGCTTCAACAGGTCGCCCACCTTTCCATGGGAGCGGACAAGGATAATGGAGTAGACCAGGTCGACCACCAAAAGCTGACCAAACCTGGAGAGGGTTGCACCCCCGCGGAACAGGGACTCTCTGTTCACCACATGCAGTGTCAGATCTGCCAAGCGCGAAAGCGAGTTCCCTCCAAAGCGAGTGATCGCTATGACCGTTGCTCCATTTCTTTTGGCCTCCCTGGCTACCTTGAGCAGACTGTTGGTCTCCCCCGAGTAAGAGATGGCCACCAGCACATCCTTATCGGAAAGGGAGCACGCTTCCACTATCTGCATGTCACTATCGGGGGTATAGAGTGCATGCAGTCCAAGACGGGAGAGCTTCTGCTGAAAATCCGAAGCTACGATGCCTGAAGCTCCCACCCCTGCTATCACCAAGTGGGAAGCTTGCATGATCGCATCCACCGACCCTTCCAGGGCCTTGATATCCACCCGTGGCTCCAAGGCCTTGATACTCTCACTGGTGCTGTTTATCACCAGGTGCACTATCTCTTTGGTGGCGGTAAGCTCTGTTATCTTTACACTGGGCATATCCTCGGGTTCCCTTTCCGAGGAGAAGACCTCCTTGGCGAGTGCCATCCTCAAGGCTGAGTACCCAGAGTATCCCAGATGATTGGCAAGCCTAATGCAGGCTGAAGAACTTGAGCCTGCAGACTTGGCGACCTCCTGTACCCCCAAGGATACAGCTTGCATCGGGTTGGCCAACAAGAACTCGGCGATTTTACGTTCGCTGCCTGCCAAGTTGGGAAGAAACTGCTTCAGTACATACAAACATCCACTCATACGAAGAGCATAGCATGGTTATTACGATTCTGAAATTTATTTTTACATATACACAGGCAACTTTAAAACATTTTTTTGTTTTCCTTGACAACCAAGGTTTGCTAGCGCAAAATTCGTATTAGAAGCACATAGGTTGCTTCTATAACAAAAGGAGACTCGTTATGAAAAAACAGACCCTCTTAATCCTGTTGATCGCTCTCTGTACTGCAGGCATGCTCTTTGCCGCAGGAGCACAAGAACAGAAGACCCCTCAGGCTAAAGCTGAGACCACCTTGGAATTCTGGACATGGAGACCTGAAGACATTGACTTCTATGCCGGACAGATTGCACGCTTCGAAGCTGCCAATCCTACCATCAAGGTCGTACAGACAGCCCACAAGAACACTGAGTACAACACCATCCTCTCAGCATCCCTCTCCGGTGGAGCAGGACCTGACATCTTCCAAGGTCGTGCCTATGGTGGTCTTGCTACCTTTGCTGACTCAGGGTTCCTCGAACCACTAGAAAGCTGGATGCCTGAACTGAAGAACTTCTCAGAAAACGCCCTCCTTGGTGCTACCAGCCCAACTGACGGCAAGATCTACGGAAGCCCCTCGGTCAGCCAGACTGTCTTCATGTACTACAACAAAGATGTCTACAAGGAACTCGGCCTCTCCATTCCCAAGACATGGAATGAGTTGATCCAAAACTTCGAAGCTTCCAGAAAGGCCGGATACATCCCCTTGGGCAATGGAGCTAAGGAAGGCTGGTGCCTTGAGACCCTGCTCGGTGGAATGGGTGCTGCCTTCTACGGTGGAACAGATTTCTACAATGCAGTGATAGCCGGGGAGAAGAACTTCGAAGACCCCGCTTTCATCCGCATGATTGAACAGATGAAGAGTCTTACCAAGTATATGCCTGACATGTACATGGGTGTCAGTTATGATGACATGCGTTCCAACTTTATCAATGAGATGTCACCTCACCTTATCGCAGGCTCCTACGAGGCAGCATACTTCAGGGGCCAGAACCCTGACCTGGACTTCGGTATCTTCGCTGTTCCCGGCGAAAAAGCCACCGATCCTGCATACGTCTCCGTCTATGCTGACATGAACTTCGCCATGAACGCCAACTCTCCCAAAAAGGATGCAGCGATCAAGTTCCTGAAGTTCCTCTCCAGCAAGGAGTTCGGCAAGGCAATGGTCACCGAGATGCAGATGGTCTCCGCCATTCCTGGCGTCGATGCATCAGCAGACCCCTTCATCGCCAACGTCCTGGAGCTGCAGAAAAATGCAACTCCCTACATCTTCCTGGTCGGCTTCCGCTATGAGCAGCCTACAGGATCGTCACTGTGGCAAGCTGCAGCCCAAGGCGTTATGGCTGGAACCGTGACTCCTAGAGAAGCTGCATCGCAGATTCAGAAGGCTATCGCCTCCTATTACAAACCTTTCCAGAAATAAGCTTTCACCTAATTCCCACAGGGGCTCAGCCCTTGTGGGAATCTTCTTACTCCTAACACAACCTCGCTAAGGAACAACCATGCACAAGATCCAGCGCAGCAAAGCAATGTGGATACTCTTCTTCATAACCCCCGGCCTTGTGGTCGTGGGAACGTTCATCCTCTTGCCACTATTCATGTCGCTTTACAACAGCCTCTTCTCCTGGAGACAGCTCATACGCCTTGATTTCGTAGGGCTGGAGAATTTCAAGAGACTGCTGCTGACCTTCCCCTACCAGGAGCGGTTCTTCAATGCAATGAAGAATAACCTCACCTGGTTTCTCGCAACCACCCTGATCCAGAACACCCTGGGCCTGCTCTTTGGGTACCTGTTGAGCCGGAACCTTCCCGGAGCCCAGTTCTTCAAGCGGGTATTCTTCATACCGGTGCTCTTCTCCATTGTTGCTGTCGGCTTTCTCTGGGGCATGTACCTCAAGCCATCGGGTCTGGTCAACAACTTTCTCAAGCTTGTAGGGCTTGCCTCACTACAGAGGCCTTGGCTAGGGTATGAGCACCTGGCAACCCCCACCATCATCCTGGTAAATATCTGGCGTTGGGTAGGCTTCCCCTCGCTGGTCTTCCTCGCTGCCATCGACGGTGTTCCCCAGGAGTGTCTGGAGGCAGCACACCTTGAGGGTGTCGGAGAGTGGAAACTTTTCTGGAAGATCATCTTCCCCCTGATAATACCCTCCATCACCATCATCATGGTCCTTACCATCATAGGAAGCCTCAATGTCTTTGAGCAGATATATACGATGACCGGCCTTGATGGATCTCCCAACTACTCCACCGATACGATAGGAACCCTCTTCTACAGGACGGCATTCGGCTCGGTGGACGCAGGAAGCCCTGAAATCGGGATAGGATCTGCGATCGGACTGGTTATATACGTCCTGACCTTTGGAGCCTCGTTGCTCTCAGTCTTTGTGACGAAAAGCAAGGAGGTACAGCTATGATAACTGATCTACGATACCGAGGATCCACCACAGGGAAAAAGATATTCATCTCTGTGGCCATCCTCATCATGAGCACCTATGTCCTGTTGATCCTCTACCCTCTTATGAACATGGTCCTCAGTTCATTCAAGTCCAACCGCGCCATCCTGACGACCCCTTTTTCGCTTCCTGAATCCTACTCCTTTGCAACCTTCAAGACGGTCTGGATCGACAAGGGGTTCTCCGGCTACTTTGCTAACAGCCTTCTGGTCACCACGGTCTCCATGGCTTTTGTCCTGTTGCTGGGATCGATGGCATCGTATGGGATCGCCCGATACACCTATCGGGGCAACACCCTGGTCTACATGATCTTCCTAAGCGGGATCATGCTTCCTTTGAAGGCTGCAATCATCCCGCTCTTTCTCCTCATAAAAACCCTCAACCTGATCAACTCCCGCTGGTCGGTCATCCTGATCTTCATCGCCATGGGACTTCCATCGACAGTATTCATCTTGGCAGGATTCATGAAAGGCATCCCCTTGGAGCTGGAGTATGCGGCCAAGATTGACGGGTGCAACGACTTTGCAATCTATCGTAGGATCATCATGCCGATGGTCGCCCCTGCAATCGCCCTGGTCACCATCTATAACGCGGTGCCTATCTGGAACGACTTCTTCTTCCCCCTGGTCTTCCTTCAGTCCAACTCGGTGAAGACCCTGCCGGTGGGCTTGAGCACGTTTTTCGGACAGCACAGCACAAACTGGAGCCTGCTCTTTACCGGGCTCTCCATAGCCATCCTGCCGATGCTCATCCTCTACCTGTTCATGTCCAAGTACTTCATCAAGGGTATGACCGCAGGTGCGGTCAAGTAGGAGAGGCCATCACTATCCTGCAAACTGGGTGAAAGCTTCAAGCACCATAGCATTCCTATAGCTTTGTATGGAACGGGGCTCTGCCACATTGAGCCTGTTGGCTAGAAGAGAGAACGAAAAGCCCTGCTCTGGATTGAGGTAGGCGTACGTTCCGGTGAAACCGGTATGCCCTATCCCACTGTGTGGATAGTGAACCCCCATCTGAAAGCCATACCCCCTGCCCATCCCTTGGTCGGATGTTGCCTTGGCTACCAGGTGGGGGGTGATATACTCTGGCCTATTCGCCTCGAGATAGAGGCGGAGCAACGTGTTGATATCCTTTGCGGTGGAGAAGATACCGGCATGACCGGCCACTCCTCCAAAGTAGTAAAAGGCATTGCCATCATTGCACTCCCCCACAATCGCCCTATCTGTCGGTCTGAAGCCGTCAAAGGCGAGATTGCGCTCCTCCACCATCCCCTTTTCAATCCTGTTGCCAAACTCGGTGGGGATCGCTCTCGTCTTGTCAGGGTGGTAGGTGCTCTGTTTCAAGGAGAGGGGCGTGAACACAAGGTCCTCCATCGCCTTGTCCAGCGGTAGGGAGGTGAGTTTTTCTATGATCTTCGCCAAGAGCATGAAATTGATATCTGAATAGACCATGCCCTCCTCAAGAAGATGTTTCTCAGCAATCTCCTCAATAATCTGTTCAAATGGTTTTTCTCGTTGGGTATAGAAGGGAAACCAGGCCACGATGCCTGAGGTGTGGGTCAACAGCGAAGCTACACGTATATGTTGATAGAGACGAGGATACGAGGGAAAGATCTCCCCGAGAGTCGTCTCTTCATGCAATGCACCTTTGGTAATGAGGTGCAAGATTGCAGTGGTGGTAAAGAGTTTTGTGAGGGAAGCAATATCAAAGAGAGGGTCTTCGATCACGCTCTCTGTTGTATACACCCTATCAAAGAGGAGGGTCCCCCGCCTCTCTATCCTGAGGTGGGCTGTGGTACATGCATGCTGGTCCAGCATCTCTTGTGCAAGGCTCTCAAAGCTCATCTTTTTCTCTCTTTTTGACCATGATCAGTTCGGTGATACCCTCCCGGGCAAAACCAGGCAGTGATCCCCTTTGAACATACCCATGCTTCTCATACATCCTGATAGCCCCCTCGTTGAAATCAGAGACAAGGAGCAGGTAATCACGCCCTATGTGCCTGGTATTCGCCTCAAAGGCCTCCAACAGAAGCGACCCCACCCTCTGTCCTCTAAAGGACTCGTCAACTGCTATGAGCCGCAGGTACGGCGCTGAAGAAAAAGCACCCTTGGGATCTACCCAGGCAAATCCAACTACCGTCTTATCAAGGGTCGCCACAAAAAGCATATCCCCTTGTTCCCTGGCGGCGAGAAGACTCTTGGCAAGAGACTCCTCGCCTAGGGCGTATCTTTTTCCTATGGGCGAGTTGCAGGCGATACGGGCACTCGCCTGTGCTTCGCACTCCTGCATATCCCTGATCGTAATGGCCATATCACCTCCTTAGCAGCTTGATGGGAGGAGTCTGGTGAAACAGGTGATCGACCTCATCACTGGCCCTACTGCCGCCTTCACTGAGGAACAACCTCTCCCCCTCATAGCGCAAGCCGGTAAACGGGTCATTAGCAATCAACAGCGGCCCATCTAGGTCAACATAGGTGCATAGGTGGGTAAAGGGGAGCACACTTACAATGCCGATGCTGCTCTCTATCATGGAGGAGAGGAACGTTTGCATATTGGCCTCTTGGGCTGTTTGTATAAGGGCTTTCATTTTGTAAGGACCGCCGACCTTGGCACTTTTTACTACAATTCCGGAGAGGTGGGGAGAGCCTTGTACAAAACGAAATAGGTCCTGTTCGCTTTGGATGCTCTCATCAAGATAGAGAGGGATGGAGGTGCTTTTTGCCAGCTCCTCTATCGCCTCCGGACTGCCCTTGATGGGCTCTTCTATAAGGGTAATGGCATCCTGCTCTAAGGCTTTACAGCGCTTCTTTGCCTCTTCTAGGGACCATCCTTGGTTGGCATCAACAAAGATCTTCGCTTGTGGCAGGGCCGCCCTGATAGCCTTGATACGCGCAATATCCCCAGGAATTCCTGCCTTGATCTTCAGGTGAGAAAACCCGCAAGAGGTTGCGATCGCCACCATCTTGTCAATATCCTCATGGTAGGCGACGGTAAACGTCGTCTTGGGAGGTTTCTCTCTCGTCTTGATGGAGAGCAGCGCTATTCTACTCGTAGAGGAGAGGGCACTGCGAAGGTTCAGTGCAGCTGTTTGAAAGGCTGCCATTGAAACAGTATGGGTAAAACGGGGAGAAGTTCCCCCTTCAACCATATCCATAAGTTCAGAGGTGCTATAACAGGCAAGCGTCTGATGGATATCAGCGATGACCTCCTCCTTACTGATATAGTAGTAAGGGACAATGGGAGCTTCACCATACGCTCTATGCCCCCCACTTCTCATCTCAATAAACACATTCTCCCGTACGGTGCTCGATCCGTGTGCCAGGGTAAAGGGGTTGGTAAGATGAAGTGAGAGGGGAACTACTCGGATTTCTAGCATGCAAGCCTCCAGGGGGTGCTACTCATAGAGGAAGCAGGCGACAAAGTGATCATCCTCTACTTCCTTTAGGTGAGGAACTTCAGATGCACACCTCTCCATCGCCTTGGAGCAACGCTCCACAAAGGGACACCCCTCCCTTTTTTTGGAAGGAGAGGGAACGTCTCCTTTCAAGATAATCCGCTTGCGCTTTTTTGCCGCTAGGGGATCAGGAAGCGGCACAGCGGAGAGGAGCGCCTGAGTGTAGGGGTGCAGGGGATTTTTATACAAGCTCTCAGAACTTGTCTTTTCAACGATGAACCCCAGATACATGACAGCTATGGTCGAACAGAAGTACTCCACAACTGCAAGGTCATGGGCAATGAACAAAAAGGTGAGATTGAACTCCTTTTGGAGATCCTTGAGCAGATTGAGTATCTGCGACTGTATGGAGACGTCGAGTGCCGACACAGGTTCATCAGCGAGGATGAGCTTCGGCTCAAGACTGAGTGCTCGTGCTATGCCGATCCTTTGTCGCTGTCCTCCTGAAAATTCATGGGGGTAGCGATCCTTGAATGAGGCGGAGAGGCCACACTTCTCCATCAGGGAGAGCACCTTCGCTTCAATCTCAGCATCGCTTAAGGTGATGATCCCTTTCTTGGCATAGATCCTCAAAGGTTCTGCTATGATAGTGCTGGCGGTCATGCGAGGATCCAGGGAGGAGAAAGGGTCTTGGAAAATAATCTGGAAATTCATTCTCGCCCTTCGCAATTCTTCCTTGGAGAGGGTTGTAAGATCGACGCCTTCAAACCATACGCTCCCGGAGGTCAGGCTCTGCAGCTGGGCTATAGCCATCGCTGTAGTTGATTTTCCACATCCGGACTCTCCAACCAAGCCAAGGGACTCCCCTTCGTGCACACGAAAGGATACCCCATCGACTGCACGAATATGTCCGACCGTCTTTTTTATGACTATCCCCTTCTCAATGGGAAAGTGGACCTTCATATCTTTTACTTCGAGAAGTACCTTCTTATTCTCCACGCTCAGACTCCTTTTCATGCAGGAAACAGGCTGCTTTCCACGTTTCATCCTCATCAATGGTAAACTCAGGAGGGGTTGTGGTCGCACATTTGGGAAGGGCAAACTCACACCGAGGCTCAAAAGGGCACCCTTTGGGGAGATTGACCAAATCCGGTGGTGCTCCCTCAATGGTGTGCAGCCTTCGATCCCTATCTCCATCCAACCGAGGTATCGAATTGAGAAGCCCTATCGTGTAAGGGTGCTTGGGGTGGTAGAAAAGATTCTCTGCAGAAGCCCTTTCAACAATCCGTCCGGCATACATGACACAGATGGTATCACACATCTCCGCCACTACCCCAAGGTCATGGGTGATCATGATAACACTAGTCTGGTGTTCCTTGGAGAGGTTTTTGATAAGATCCAAGATCTGAGCCTGGATGGTCACATCCAAGGCTGTGGTGGGCTCATCGGCGATGAGGATATCTGGCTTGCAGGAGAGGGCCATCGCTATCATAACGCGTTGTCTCATACCACCGCTGAACTGGTGGGGGTAGTCCTCAGCCCTCTCGGCGGCATCGGGGATGCCGATCATCGTCAGCAGTTCTATCGCCTTTTGCTTTGCTACCTTTTTAGAGAGCTTGTGATGCAGCATAAGCGGCTCGGCTATCTGCAGCCACACCTTGAATACAGGGTTTAAAGAAGTAAGGGGGTCTTGGAAGATCATGGAGATATGTTTGCCCCGTATCGCCCGTACCTCCTCATCACTTTTCAGAAAGATATCTTCATTTTTGTACAGGACCTCACCTGCGGTAATCCTTCCAGGAGGGTATTGGATAAGCTTGAGGATGGAGAAGTTGGTAACTGACTTGCCGCACCCGCTCTCTCCAACGATGCCCAACGTCTCCCCTTTCCTCAAGGAGAAGGAGACATCTTGCACTGCGTGCACGATTCCACGATCGGTCTTAAACTCGGTTTTCAGCCCATGTATTTCTAGTATTGGTTGTTGTTCCACGCTTTGTCCTCTCCTACCGTACGTTGCGAAGTCTTGGGTCCAGAATATCTCTGAGTCCGTCTCCAAGCAGATTGAAACCAAGGACCAAGGTCACTATTGCAAGACCTGGGTATATGGCTGTCCAAGGAGCAAGCATCATCACCTTTCGTGCACTGCTGAGCATATTGCCCCAGCTTGGTTCAGGAGGCTGAATGCCCAAGCCCAAAAAGCTCAAGGCGGACTCCAACAAGATTGCCACCGAAAGAGACAAGGAGATCTGTACAATGATGGGAGCAAGGCTATTGGGAAGGAGATGCTTGAAGAGAATGTACGAGTTGTCAGCACCATTTGAACGGGCTGCCTTGATGTACTCGTTGGGTTTCAAGGCTATGATGGCGCCTCGGCTAATTCTGGCGAACTGAGGGATATAGACGATACCGATTGCTATGACGATGTTGGCGTTGTTCTCACCCAGGATGGCCATGATGAAAATGGCAAGGAGCAGCGAGGGGAACGAGAACAGTATATCTGCTATCCGCATGATAACGTTGTCCCAACGCCCACCGAGGAAGCCTGCCCACAGCCCCATCAAAATACCGATGGTGCCCCCGAAAGCAGTTGCACTTATACTGATGGTAAGGCTCACGACACTCCCTTTCATAATCCTGGAAAGGATATCCCGCCCAAATTCGTCGGTTCCGAAAAGGTGCCCACTGGTAAACGAGGGAGGTTCAAGCATCTTTTCCACGTTCATCTCCATAGGATCAAAGGGGAGCCAGAAGAAGGAGACGATGATAATAAGCACATAGAGTGCAATGATGATAAGTCCTGTTAAGGCAATTCCATTTTTAAGTAGTCTATACTGTTTCATCTTGTACCTATTTCCTATCATCGAGGCGAATTCTGGGGTCTGCCAATGCATAAACGATATCTGTGACAAGATTCACCAGGACAAAGATCGTAGCTACGATCATCACAATTGCTTGGATAATGGGATAATCTCGTTGATAGATGGCATACAGGGAGAGTCTTCCCAGGCCTGGGAGGGCGAACACCTCCTCTATCACTATCGCACCACTTAAAAGATACCCGGCATTGAACCCTGTGACGGTAATGACAGGTAAGATTGCATTCTTCAATGCATGGGAGTAGATGACACTCTTTTGTGTCAGCCCTTTTGCCTTGGCAGTACGGATATAGTCCATCTGCATCACTTCAAGCATGCTCGTGCGCGTATAACGCATCACCACTGCAGCAAATCCAATCCCTATGGCCAGGGAGGGCAGCAACAACATCTTGACGTTTCGGATGGGGTCTACAAAAAACCCAATATAGTTTCCCATGGGGATCCACCCGCTGAACCTGCTGAAAGCCATAACCATCAGGGCCGCCAACCAGAACTGGGGCAGGGACAAGCCTATCAAGCCTAGTATCCTGACAAAGAAATCTCCCAAGGAGTTTTGCTTGAGCGAGGATGCTATTCCAAGGGGAATACCGATCATAAGGGCGAGCACCAAGGAGATGAGCGTCAGTTCGAGCGACAAGGGAAGCCGTGAAAGGATATCGGGTAGGACAGGACGCCCGGTCCTGAGCGAGTACCCAAAATCACCTCGGAGAATATCACTCATCCACTCGACATACAGAACCGGTACGGGTTTATCTTCACCGAACAACCTTTGCAGTTCCTCCATCATTTCGGGGGTTGCTTCTACTTGTGTTCCCATGTACATCTCCAGGGCTGTCCCTGGAATAAGCCTTACAAGGAAGAATACAATTAAAGAAACTCCTAAAAGGACGGGGATAAGCGTTAACAAACGCTTGACTATAAACCTCAGCACACTGCACCTCAAATACTCTTGTCTTCACATTACTATATTGATGCCTCTCGCTTGAGAGGCATCAATACCCACATTATTTCACGTCAGATGATGTGACGTAGTAGAGAGAACCGTTTCCAACTTGCTTGAACCCTGTGACCCGAGGACTGAGAACATGGGATTCACTGGGAGAGTAGAGGAAAATCAAGGGAGCTTGCTCGGTGAGCACTTTCTGCAAAGCGTTATACGTAGCTTTTCTTTCAGCGGGAACTGTCTGGCTTCGACCAAGGTCAAGAAGTCTGTCAGTTTCGGCATGCTTGAACAGGAAGTTGTTTACTCCACCGGTGGAGTGAATGGTCCTGTACAGGAATCTGTCAGGCTCACCTGAACCACCACGGATCTCTACCATGGAATCAAAATCTCTCTTCACCCAACGGTCGATATAGACACCCCACTCTACAACTTCAAGATTGGCTGTGACGCCGATATTCTTGAGTTCGCTCTGGATGACCTGTGCAACATCGAGGCCACCCTCATAGGTTGCCGAACATACGATATTGAAGGTAAAGCCATTAGGATAGCCAGCCTCTGCCAAGAGGGCTTTCGCCTTTGCAAAGTCAGGCTTACTCATGGGAAGCTGATCCAAGGGCAGTGCCCAGTCAGTAGCGGCTACAGGAATTGGCCCTGAAGGGGTTCCCATGCCAAACTCTGCCATGGCTACAATCTTACTGCGATCGATCACAAGCGCTATAGCCTGACGAACCCTGACATCATCAAAAGGAGCCCTTGTGACGTTAAAGCCAAAGGTTCTTACGTTGATACCAGGCTTGCTCATCACCACAACATCGCTGGTCTTGTTCGCCTGGCGAATAGTTGCCCCATCATTGATGGTTGCAATATCCAGGTCGCCAGACTTGACACCTGCGAGCAGGGAAGCAGCTTCAGGAATGACTCGGTAGATGACCTTGTCCACGATAGGCTGACCTTCGATAAAATAGTCAGGATTCTTGACCAGTGTCATGGAGTTGTCCGCTACCCATTCCTCTAACATGAAGGGCCCTGTTCCTACTGCAACTTTCTGGAGATTGCCGTTGGCTTCTACCGCTTCCTTGGGAACAATAGCGAGGTTGTTACTTGTCAGTGAATCCAGCAGGGAGGCAAGGGGGGCTGAGAGGGTGAGCTTGACCGTATAGGTATCAAGCACCTCAACACCGGTTACCAGTGCCAGATAGGACTTGCCCGGAGAGGCTGTCTTAGGATCCATTACCCTTTCAAGAGAGTATTTTACATCCTCGGCCACCATCTCCCTTCCATTATGGAACTTCACGCCCTCTCTGAGGTGGAAGATGTAGGTAAGGTTGTTTGGAATTTCCCAAGACTTGGCAAGGTCCGGTACAACAACCAAGTTTTCATCCAACCGGACAAGACGGTTATACATCAAGTCCAGTCGTCTGTGAGATGAAAATGCGGTTACAATGTGCGGATCAATGCCGATGGCTTCTTGATCGACTCCGATTGTAATCACTTTTTCAGTACTTTTTCTTGCCTCTTCCTTTGTTCCGGTTGCACTTATTGTAGAAACAACAAGTACGGCCAAGACAAGGGAAACGACCATCATCCTTGATACTAATTTTCTCATTTCTTTCCTCCTTGAAATAAAACAGAGAACTTTTTTATAGTGTGATAGTGCCTAATACAACAGGCACTCTCGCTCCTGTAACCTGTGGCAAATTGCCACTTCTTCCTCGTAGTGACTGGTGGGCTATGATGGCGAACGCCATCGCCTCACGCCCTTGGTCGGGGATGCCGAAGGCTGTTGTTGTCGTGACCTCAATGCCTTCAGGCAGTCTTTGCCCAAGCATCTTGAGCAAGGTCAGGTTCAGCGCGCCTCCCCCACAAACCAAGACCCTTGCGATCGGGTGAAAAGGCAGGATAAAGGTCTTGTATGCAAAACTTATACTTTCAGCGGTAAAGGCGGTGGCAGTGGCTATGGCATCGACAAGAGAGAGCCCATGCTCAGTGCATCGAGCGAGGAAGCCCTGGGTAAACTCTTTGCCATACACTTCCCGTCCGGTACTTTTGGGCGGACTCTTGGTAAAGTAGGGATCATTCATGTAGTGACTGACAATGGTCTCATCCACCCTACCCCTTTGCGCAATTGCACCCTTATCGTCGTAGAGCTGTTTATTCTCTGTGTAGATCGCAACAAGCTCGTCAATGATCATATTGCCAGGACCCGTATCAAAAGCAAATATATCCCTCTCCCCATGGAGGGCAGGAAGAACTGTTGCATTGCCAATTCCCCCGATGTTTTGAATGATACGCCCCTCTTCACTTGAGCCAAACATCATGTAGTCACTGTAGGGTGCCAAAGGAGCACCTTCTCCCCCAACAGCCATATCAGCTGAACGGAAGTCTGAAACTACGGGGATGTGGGTAAGCTCCTTTAGGGTGGAGGGATTTCCCAGCTGCAAGGTACCGGTCACTCCAAAAGGCCCGTCAGGACCGGGGAAGGAGGTCGGTACGGGAGAGTGCCACACAGTCTGTCCGTGCATGCTGATGGCATCTATGGATGAAGGTGCATACCCACTCAGCTCAAGGAGGGTGTTGACCGCTTTTGCATACCAGTGCGAGAGAGCGAAGTGTACATCCACCACATCGGTGACGGTAGAGCTCTCCTTGCGACATACCCTGCTTATCCTCTCGCGCATCTCAGGGGAGTACGGAAGATAGTAGTGGTAGAGCAGCAAAGCACTCTCATCGGTTATCTGCACAAGGGTGGCATCAATGCCATCAAGGCTTGTGCCACTCATCAGACCTATGATGAGGGATTCCGTTTTGTGTTGGTACTGGGCAAGGAAATGTGTTGTTTCTCTTCGTTTATCCATGGTATATACCAGTATATGGCACAATATTTCAAATAACAACTAAAACTTTAAAATATTATTTCTTTACAAGAGCGTATCCGGATGGTACGATATAATATCCTGTTCTTAGCAACTTCTTTCTGATAAGGTGGACAAATAAAACTATGATAGATACAACAATTACCCAAGATATGTTAGATGTGTTCACTACAGAGCAGAGGAATGTCAACTCGGCGAACATTGATGAGATGACAACAAGGGAGATCCTTGCTGTCATAAACAACGAAGATAAAACAGTCCCCTATGCTGTTGAAAAGCAGCTTGATACCATCACAGCCCTGGTCGATGATGTAGTGGTCGCCTTTCGAAAGGAGGCAAGACTCTTCTATATTGGAGCAGGCACTAGCGGGAGGCTGGGAGTTCTGGATGCATCAGAGTGTCCCCCAACCTTTGGCGTGAGCCCGGATATGGTAGTGGGCATCATAGCCGGGGGAGTCCCGGCTCTTACCCGGTCAATAGAGAATGCCGAAGATGACGACAAGGCGGGTATACTTGCCTTGAAAGAGTACAACTTCAACGCTGATGATGTCCTTGTCGGAATTACCGCCAGTGGAGGAGCACCGTACGTCCTTGGTGCCATGCACTATGCCAGGGAGCTGGGAGCTTCAGTTGGAGCGATCAGCTGCAATAAAGGTTCCAAGACCTTCCTCTATGCAAAACATGCAATATTCTTAGATGTAGGACCGGAAGTCGTAACAGGTTCGACCAGGCTGAAATCAGGGACTGCCCAGAAACTGGTCCTGAACATGATCACCACTGCCAGCATGATTAGAATTGGGAAGGTGTACAATAATCTGATGGTTGACCTTGTCCCTGTGAACAAGAAACTGGTTGAACGGTCAAAAAGACTTATCAGACAAGCAACGGGTTGTACAGCAAAGGAGGCGGAAAAAGCTTTTGAAGGGTCGGGAAGAAAGCCCAAGATCGCTATCCTCATGGTCCTTCTTGGCATTACAGGAGAGGAAGCTACCAAACTGGAACAGAAACATAAAAGTCCCATCTCCCACCTGCTAAAAATCCATAAAGAGGATACAGAAGGTTAACCATGACGCAAAGTTTTGAACGGGTGGAAGGTGCGTTGGTCGCAGTGAACGCACACCTGCACCTTTTAAGTGAATCAGAGAGAAAAATAGCAGAGTATATCTGCAAGGAACCGAGAAAAGCCCTTCATTTTAATGTGAGGGAGCTTGCCAAACAGAGCAACTCCTCCCAGGCTGCCGTAGTCAGGTTTTGCAAACGGACAGGGTTCGAGAGTTTCAGGGATTTCAAGCTTCGCCTGGCTCGTGATGTCTTCAGGGATTCTGATGACCGGTACATCCCTGACCTGGACCTGGAGTCCGAGGCTAATCCTTCTTGTGTAATTCGCGGCATTGTTGATCGAACTCAGCGCTCCCTCTCATCCCTTGTGGCAACACTAGACCCGCATAGTGTTGAAAAGTCTGTCTCGCTGCTTACCTCATCCTCATCAATTACTCTTTTCGGTGTAGGGGCCTCGGGGGTTGTCGCCTATGACTTTATGCAAAAACTCACCCGTCTTGGCCTATCGGTGTATTTTGCCTCTGATTCTGACTTGCAACTCACCCGAGCCTCCACCATGCAAACCACCCAGGTTGCATTTGTCATCTCCTACTCGGGTGAAAACAGAAACATGATAGAAGTGGTTGAGATTGCTAAAACCAGGTCTGTACCTGTTATCTCCCTTACCATGGATACCCAGAACACCGTCAGGAACAGTGCCACCATTGCACTGCTGCTCCCCTCCACTGAGAGGATTTACCGCCCGGGAGCCACCACAAGCAGGATCAATCAACTCACCGTGATAGATATCCTCTACTCCATGATAGTCTCTCATAACTTGGAAGACTCCATCAAAGCCCTTGAGACGACTATGGAAGCGACGCATCGGAAGAAATAGCAAAGAATAGTACAGGGAAAGAAACAATCACAGAATCTACTATACAAAAGATCCGCCCCTTCTTTTGGCCATCGCCAGTCTTCACTTCGAAAAAACAGCATGTGATGCCTGCAGCAGGCCTTCCACTTGATCAGCTATATGCCGATAGACCTTCTCCTCGATCTCCTTATACAGGGCTACATGTTCCGGGATGGGGGTAAAGGTATCTTTGATGTGCACCATGTGCTCTATCGCCTCTGAGCGATCGTGGTAGACCCCAAGTGCCAGGGAGACACATATGGCTGCTCCAATGCTTGCTGATCCACTTACTACATTCCTTGATGCAGGAACGCCAAGCACATCAGCAAAGATTTGCATGAAAAGGTCTCCCTTGGAACCCCCTCCGCTTATGATGGCCCCCTCCAATGCAATACCCCTCTCTTCGCACATGGCAAGGATGTTGCGCTTCATGGTCATTGCAATTCCCTCAAGGATTGAGCGAAACATATGCTTGCCCTTATGGGTGCCGTTAAAGCCTATCATAATACCCCTTTCATGGGGGTGGGTAGGACGGGCAAGCCAATTCAGGACGGTGTACAGGCCATCAGAACCGGCAGGTACACTCTGTGCCAGCGCATTGAGGTAATCCTCAGGACTCATGCCCCTTGCCTCAGCTTCCACTTCTATATCGGAACCAAGCAGCTCCTTGATCCAGGAGACAGTAGACATGCCCCTTCTTATCCCATTGCTCTCATATACAACCTCACCCTTGGTAGAACCGGGGTTGCTCCAAAAGGAAGAGCTGTCGTCCCTGTACTCAGAGCCGGCCATCATACTGGTGATGTAGGTTCCTAGGGAGACAAGCACCGTCCCGTCGTGCCTGAGGCCCGAGCCAAGCCCCTCTACTGCCTTGTCATTTGCAGTAGAGACTACAGGGAGACCTATAGGTATCCCTGTAGCCTCACTTGCAAAGGGGGTTATGGTTCCCAGGACGGTTGCTGGATCGACAAGCTCAAACAGCATGGACCTTGGAGTGGTATAAGGGGAAAACTGCTTTTCATCTTCGTACCAATCGATGGTGAGAGGATCGATAGGCCACGGCCCCACATAGTTGGCCCGTGTATCTTTTCTCTCGCCTGTCAGCCTATAGGTCAGATAGCCTGTTGTGGCACTTATATACGCGACCCTATCATCTTCATGCACGTACGGCGATGCAAGGCGCACATCCATCCAGCTCTGCACAGGCTGGGCAAGGTCCCCGCCCTCCTGCATCAAGGCCCTGCAGCATCGAATAGAGCCAAGCCCTACGCCAATGATCTTTTTTGTGTCATAGGGAAAGAGTGAAAGCGTTTGTTTGCAGGCCACCTGCAGGGAGGTCCACAAATCATCATCGGGATGCTCAGCCCTGCCGTCGGGATACAACACGATCTCGCGCAAGGGAACAGTGTGGGAACAGACCTCACTCCCTGCAAGGTCAAAGACCGCGACTTTTGTACTTTGGGTTCCCCCATCAATTGCTAGTATATATCCATCCATGCTCATCATACTCTCTCCACCAAGACCGGTTAGTCACCGCATCAAATATCCACCATCGACAGTGAGAACTGTTCCATTTACATACGAAGAGGCCCTGCTGGCTAAAAACACAGTGGCTCCCATAAGGTCCGAAGCGTCCCCCCACCTGGAAGCGGGGATATGTGAAAGGATCTCACTGTTACGTTTCTCATCGTTTCTTGTCATCTCGGTAAGAGGGGTTGCAAAGTACCCCGGGGCAATTGCATTGACCTGGATGTTGAATTGGGCAAGCTCGTCACACATAGCCTTGGTAAGGCCAACAATACCATGTTTGGTAGAGGCATATGCAGGGGACCACTTCCCTCCCAAAAAGGAGAACAGGGAGGCTATGTTGATAATTTTCCCACTTTGTTGCTGTATCATGGGGATACAGACTTCATGAATCATCTCAAATGCAGCGGTCAGGTTGATAGAGACCATCTTGTCCCACTCCTTTCGGCTATACTCCCTGACATCCTCCACGTTGATACTGATACCTGCACAGTTGATCAGGATGTCGACACTTCCAAAAGTTTCCACACAGGTGTCCACTACCCTTTTACACTCCCCGTCTACGGTGATATCAGCTTCGATGAATGCATACTGTACCCCACACGCCTCTACCAGTTCCTGGGTTACTCCAGCATCATCAAGAAGACTTTGCACCAGCACATTCGCTCCTCCCTTTGCAAGGGCAGTAGAAAAAGCTTGTCCCAGGCCTCCATTGCCACCGGTGACAATGGCGTTTTTCCCCTGGAGTGAAAAGAAATCCATAGTAAAATCTTTTACGTGCATTGTTGTTTTCCTTTTTCTATTCTTTGTATGAGCTTTTTGACAAATACTAACGCATCACCCTCTACTACAATATCAGAAACACTGCAAATAGGGGCGTTCCTATTGGTATTTACCGATATGATGTGTTTGACATCCTTAAGGCCCTCCACGTGCTGGATAGAGCCGTGAATCCCCAAGGCTATATACAACGCAGGACTCACAGTTTTCCCCGACTGTCCAACTTGCACTGCCCGCGAGACTATTCCCTTGTCGACAACCGCTCGGGATGCGCTGACCTCTCCCTTCAGGAGGGTTGCAAGCCTTGTCAGTTCCTGCATCTCATGCATCCCCCCGCCTCCTGAGACAAGGACGGTACTATCTCTGATATCGTAGGGGATTATCTTCTCTTTCGTCTGTTTTAGGGTAATGTTGCCATACTTGTAGGAGAGATCCTCTAACTGGACAAGCTTCGATGCAACTGCACCGGTGGGAGTGTACTCAAAGATACCAGCCCGTACACTCAGCATACTAGGACCCAC
This sequence comes from uncultured Sphaerochaeta sp., assembly GCA_964588005.1. Lineage (GTDB taxonomy): Bacteria > Spirochaetota > Spirochaetia > Sphaerochaetales > Sphaerochaetaceae > Sphaerochaeta. The sequence continues at coordinate 24,918 of CAZPOJ010000003.1, read as the reverse complement.
TCCTGTAAACCGAATACCTGCCATGATCTTACCGCAATATGCGGGCCTTACCACAACAAGTCCTTGCTTATCGTGGGTAATACTTGTCACATCAGCGACCAGGCCTGTTTGGAGCTTCATTGCCACCCTTGGTGCTATCGATCGCCCCATGGGGGTCGCAAGGAACAAGATCGCATCAAAGCTGTATCTTGCGTGGAGCTCTGAAACAACATCACTTATTGCCCTCTGATCAAAGCTATGCAGCTTCTCATCAACAAGATGGAGGATCACATCAGCGACTCCTTCTACACTTCCGGTGTCCCCGTTGATGACGAGGGCATAGCTTTGAGTGGGGGCTTCCTTGTACAGTTGCCTGGCCACCTCCATGAGGTGCAGCGCCTCTTGCGCATGTGCAGTTTCACTATAGAACAGTACTTTTTTCATATTATACGAATGCATTCCTTTTCAAATAATCATATACCACAGCAATACCGCTCTCATCAGGGGCAACAAGCACCTTCTTTCTTGTCTCATACACCTTGGTGGAGGTAGAAACCACCTGGGTATAAGAACCCTGCAATCCCACCTCATCAGGGGAGAACCCCAGCTCCCTGTTTGTTATATGCACGAGCCTCTCTGAGACATCCAGGTGTAAATTCTTATACCGAACATAGGGCAATCTATAGGGGGCATCGCGAGTGAGACCCAGCAGGGCAGGCATGGCAACTTCATAGGTGGTGAGGGAACGCTCATCCTCCACATCCACAGTGGCGTGCAAGGAGGTGAAACTCTCCTTCTCAATGGCACGTATGTTGCTAACCTGATCAAGGTCGAGACAGTGGGCAACCTGGGAAGGAATATGGGAGGTATCACCATCGAGTGCTTGGGTTCCGGTAAGGATACAGTCATAGGTGGCACCACTGAGGTACCTGCTGAGAATCTTACTTGTTGCATAGGTGTCGCTTCCTGCAAACAGGGGGTCAGAAATAAGGGTTGCCCGATCAACACCAACCCTGAGGATATCTTCCAGCAAGGGCTTGATGGACAGAGGCGCCATGGTAACCACCTCAATGGTAGTCTCAGGGTCGTCCTTCTTTACTTGCAAGGCAAATCCAATGGCACACGCATCATCGGGGTTAAGGCGCATGGCACTCTGCTCCCGATTGATGGTGTGTGTCTCATAGTCATAGCTGAAAGTATCCACATCGGGCACAAATTTCACTATACAAAGAATATTCATCTCTATCCTATCCCTCTTTTCCTACAGCTAAACCGCTACAAAACCAACAACAGACAAATAAAAGCTGCTATTGAATATATTTCATCCCCTCTTCCTGCGGGAAGATGGTTCCAAAGTTCATGATACCTTCAGGGTCAAATGCCTCTTTCAGCTTTTCAAGCATGTAGTATGCTGATCCATGTTCATCTTTTGTCCACTCACTTCTATATTTTCCAATACCATGGTGGTGACACATGGAGCCCCCCATTCGCAAGGTCTCCTCTACGATGATCTTTTGCAGCGGGTGGTGGTAGATGATCAGTTCATCTTCCGGTTCGCACAGGATGTTGTAGTTATAGACGAAGTACATGTTTGTCCCGTTCAGGTACGAGTGTGAGGAGTGCCCTCCGAGCATGGTCAGGTCCTTCACCCTATCAAATTCATTGCGAATACGAGAAATCACGTTGTTGTAGAGCTTGGGTATTGTCTCCCAATCTGCCGAGACTTCCGTAGTGAAGCCGCTGTGGGAATCGCTTTCCTTCATGCCGAGAAACTCATCGTCAATATCCTGCTGGGACCAGTTCAGGTGGTTGAACCACTCTTCTATCAAAACACTGTCCACCTGCTTGATGATGCCTTCCTGATACGTCACAACAGCCTCTTCGATCGCAGCGACTGTAGCCTGTACAATCCCCTTGGGACCTTCTGCCATGAACAAAAGTACGCACTTGCCTTCATAGAAATGATAAAAGTGCTGAGCTGCATCCTCTTCTGAGTAGGTTCTTGCAACCGAGGGCCTGAAACCATTGACCATCACCTCGCGCAAAACCTTGATCCCACTCTCCACATCCTTTACCAAATATCCCAAGAATGTATTGTTTTCCGGGTAGTGCTTGAAAATCTTTACCGTAACTTCTGTGATGTAACAGAGGGTACCTTCGTTTCCAATGACAATGTGGCGAATGTCAGGACCTCCCGAGCGTCTGGGAACATTTTTAATCCTTGAAACATGCCCATTGGGGAATACACACTCAAGGCCAACCACCATATCTTCAATACCACCATACAGGGTGGAGAGCTGGCCAATACTGCGAGTGGCTACCAGGCCCCCATATTTAGCAACCGGTTTTGATTGTGGGGAGTGCCCGGTGGTATACCCTATTTTTCGCAGTTCATCTTCCAAGGTATCCAGCGCAACACCTGCCTGTACTGTTGCCTGGGAGTTGTATGCATCGATCTTCACTATAGTATCAAGGTGCAGGGCATCAATGACGATGGTGGTGTCCTTCCAGTTTTCAAGACCCCCTTCAGTTGCAGTCTTCCCGCCCCGGGCAATTACATTGATCGCATGCTCATTGCAAAACATGAGAAGCTTGCGTACCTCTTCTGTGTCCTTGGGATAGACAATAGCTATGGGAGAGGGGACGTTCAGGACTTTGCGTGCCTTGGCATATTTTTTGTACCTGTCCGCTGCCGCATCGTACAGCTCATCCTTGTCTGTGTTAATTTGCTCTTGTGATAGTATGGCTGTTAACTGCCTCAGTATTTCTTTTGTATCCACCTGTAACTCCTTCTAAGAATGCCATAGGGTATTGCCCCTATCGCCGGTCTCCTTCTAACCTTAAGGGCTTATGGGTATAGCGTCAAGGAAAATGGAAACATTTCGAATAAAGACCAAAATTATTCCCTAAACATGGAAAACTTTCCAAAATAATATACAAAACCAGAAAATAATGATACAATAAAGAACCTTAAAGGACACCATAAACATGATACGTATTGATTTCACTACCTTGAATGCATTGGAGAAAAGCATTCATGAGAGACTGCAGGGAGCAACCACCTCGCTACCCACACTCCGTATTACAGAAGCTGCTGCCTTGTGCGGATGCTCTGCCTCCAAGATCTCAAAATTCACCAAGAAGCTTGGGTTCACCAATTTCAAGCAGTATGTTGCATTCCTTTACGACGACATAGATACCAAGGGAGAAGAGTCCTCAAGCGAATTGGAAAGGATACAAGCATTCATCTCCCACTTTGATGATACACTCGTTGAAGAAATGATAGCTCTCATTGCAGGCCACCAGAGAATCGTACTCTTTGGGTATGGACCATCTCTCCTGTGCGCCCAATATCTTGAATATCGTTTGCGTACAGCATCTCCCAAAGTAATCATCGCTGTGGTGGATGATCTGAGCGTAGCCTCGATGACCGATGCATCGACGCTTCTTCTTATCTTTACAGTAACAGGTATGTACAGGGACTTTACCCCTATATACAGCTCAGCTGCCAAAAAGGGAGCCACAGTGGTTATTGTTGCCCAGCACTACAATGTATCGTTGCTCAACCAGTGTGATAAGATCTTCTTCTTAACTGATACACCCAACTCAGAAACCCTCCTTCCCCACGAGCAGTCCAGGACACTCTTCTTCATATTCATGGAGGAAGTTATCCAGCGTATAGCAGAAGCAAACCAACAATAATGACGATACAAGTACTCTAGAGCGATAGATCGGGTCTCTTTTGATCAACGAATAAAGAGAAACACCTATGCATACCTCTTTTACCCCCATATTCTTTGGTATTCCCATCACAAGGCATGAAGCAAAAGGGCAAGGTATGTTTCAGTATATCTGTAAGACAAAGGTCTTGCTTTGATGCTTGTTGAGGCATGTAGAGCGATGTATACTATGATGTACGTGTACGCTGAGGGGGATGCTGATGGCTTTGTTGCCCAACAATGAAATTGAATCTGAGCTGAGCTATCATGGATAGAAATCAACTACACTTTATAGCAAAGACCATATCACCATCAGCTGTTCGCCATTATGCACAAGCCAATGGCT
>CAZPOJ010000003.1:3790-20774 GCA_964588005.1 uncultured Sphaerochaeta sp. | reverse complement strand
ATGGCTATTCAAACACTCATCGGAAACACTGGTTCAGTTACAAATCCCCATGGATCGGGACCATGATACAGCTGAAGCGATTCTTGAAGTTGCAGAAAGAATTGCAAGAGTTGAACAGAGATTGATGAGAACAGTCCTGGAGGACTTGGCATCATCCGGTTCTGACGTGCTGAGATACCGAATCATATCTGATGATATCAAGGGAGGAACAATTCCCTTGGATGGAGCTATAAGCTTGTTTTCTGGAGCAAAGCAGATGATTAGTGCTGCTGCATGTTCTGTAGTCAATCCTGTTACCCATCACCCCAGGACGGATAGAAGTGATGTACGACAACTTATCCAACATGCAAGGATGGGACAAACAGAGATAGGAAGCTTTGTTTTGAAAATACTATGTCCCCTCGACTCAGTAAAAGATCCTCCCTTGCTTTCTGAGATGTATCCTTTTACCCGGAATATGACGACACTGCTCATGCGTGCAACTTCAAGTCTCATCAAGGGAATAGAGCAAGGTGATATTGATAGAGTACTTGAAGAAGAGTCACAGCTTCATGCACGACCAGAAATATCCTCAAATCTGTGCAAAGGTCTCATGGATATACGCGGTGAAATTGAGTCTGGAGAAATTGAACTTTCCGTCAAATGGGCATCTTCAATCCAACTGCCACCTCCCCTAGTTCCAAAGATTATCAGAATACCTATTGAGTATTATCCTGAAATCGAAAAAGTTCATCGCATCCTCCGTCCTGTACCCTCAGATAACAGAGACCAATACATGATTGGAACGGTTGAAACACTCAATGGTGATGTTGGCGAAGATGGAAAAAGATATGGGGAGGTAGTGCTTTCGATTCTGCTCCCAGAAGAAGATGAATTGATCAAAGCCAGGACAAACCTAAACTCATTTGAGTATGAGCAAGCTGTAGAAGCTCATGAAAAAGGGAGAAGCTACGTAAAACTTCGGGGAGTACTGAAAAGAGGGATACAGATCAGTCGGATAGATAATCCTACAGGGTTTACTCTTATTGGAGATGACAACCGATAGAAATCTACCATCCAACCAGGACAATAATCGACCAAAGCCCCATTCCATGTCCATAAAGGTGGTAAGCCCTCAGGGCTTTCCCCCTTTCTTGTACTCAAGAGGGGTCATGGCAAATGAAGACTTGAAGATCTTAGAGAAGTAGCGGTAATCCTTGTAGCCAACCAAAGAAGCGACTTCATAGACGCTCAAGTCTTTTTGTTGGAGAAACTGTGAAGCCTTTTTCATTCTGTACAGGGTCTGGTACTCCAAAAGCGAATATCCTGAGCGCTCCTTAAAGAGGCTGGTCAGAGTCCTTTCACTAATGCCCATATGCATGGCAAGGTCCTTAGCCCTCAGTTGTTCATCATAGTGTTTTTCAATCATGGAGATAGCTTCCTTGATGTATTCATCTCGATAATCATGGAGATCTTCCTGAGGGATGGGAAATGCCTGTATCCCGCTTTCAAGCTGTTCCAACCTGATATCCTTGGAGTACTCCAGCTTTCTCTTTTCCACATCAGCTATGGTTCGTTGCAGGTGGACGACAAGCTCCTTAGGATCGATAGGTTTGAGGATATACCCTTTCACCCCAAAAAAGAGGGCTTTTTGTGCATAGGCGAATTCTGCATGACCGGAGATGATGATAAACTCGGTATCGGGAAGCTCCTCATAAAGATTTTGAATCATCTCAAGACCATCAATTCCTGGCATTGCAATATCGGTGATGATAATATCGGGGCGCAATTTCCTGGCAAGGAGCTCCCCCTCGACACCATTGGCAGCCTCCCCTATGACCCGCAGGTCCAGGGATGCCCAATCAGTGGTAAGCACGATGCCTCTTCGGATAACAGCTTCATCTTCGACAACGATCACACTATACATATCTTACAACCCTACCATCAGACTTATATAGATGCCAACCTGGCATCCTCCCCCCGGGCTTGAGCTGACGCGTATTCCTGCTGCATCCCCATAGTAGAGATGCAGGCGCCTGACTAGGTTCTGCAGGCCGCTGCCCCCCTCTGTGACATCGGTAATCTCATAATAGGTACCAAGCTGCCTCGCTAGCTTTTCACTCATTCCCAGCCCATTGTCCTTGACCATAAAGTGGAGGTGACTGCCCTCCTTATACACCTTTATGAGCAACTCTCCTCTTCCGATCTTCTTTTCCAAGCCATGCATAATTGCATTTTCAACAATCGGCTGGAAAAGCAGACGAGGAATGCGAAGAGGGAGGCTAGAAGGGTCAATCTCATAGGTGACATGCATCCTATCACCCATGCGCCGCTTTTGGAGTGAGACATATCGTTGGATGAAATCCATCTCCTCCTGGACCGTGATAATGCCCTCACCCAGGTCAAGACTGCTTCGCAACAGCGAGCCGAGCTCAACGACGGTCTCACTGGCCTCTTGTGTATCGCCCAACAGGATATACCATTTTATCGTCTCAAGGCAGTTGAAGATAAAATGAGGTTTGGTCTGACTCATCAAGGATTTAATTTCAGAGCGGCGAAGACTCTGCTCTTTCAGTTTGTTCGTTTCAATAAGGTTTTTCATCTTACCAACCATAGTGTTGACACTTTTGCCAAGCTTCCCAAACTCATCCTTGCGATCAATATCTGTTTGTACGGAGAAGTCACCACTGCTGACTTTCTCAAGTACCTCCACCACCTGTGATAGGGGGTGTGCAGCATTACGGGAGACAAAGAGAGCCAATACAAGGCTCATCACCGTCATTACGCTGGCAAGGATAATAAAGATGACCGCCACCAACTTCAACAAATCATCAACTTGGGTAAGCAGTTGGTATACAAGGATGGTAAAGCCAAAGGTTCTATGTTCTGAAAGAGCATATATGAAGGAAGGATGCAGTTGTCCCCTAGGGATGTGTGTATCTTCATTTTCCCTGTTGCTCATAATTTGATCAAGTGAATGCTGCTCCACATCCCCTTGGAGGGAGAGCGCTTTGGTGAAGTGTTCATCCATAAGAATAATGGACTGCTGGGAGTACTCCTCCTGGCTTGGCAGCAGGGAGGGTACCTGTTCTGCAAAGAGATCGAAAAACACCAGACCTTCCAAATCACCCTCTGGGGATAGTTTTGCCTGCGCTAAAGTAACAATCCTCCTATCCTCTGGGTCAAGGGAGTGATAATAGATGACAGGTTTGCCCTGTGCAACCAAAGCCTTGCGTATCACCCCCCACGTTCGATACTGCTCCAGGTGGTACTCCTTTGGGGTAGGAGTTGTATTCATTACTACTGTAAAATCCCTATCCAGTATATGGATGGCAGGTTTTACCTCACGACCGGACAACAACAGGTATAGTGAGTCGTACAAGCTGGACTGGTCCTCTACACTACCGGTAAACAGGGAGTCAAACACCTCGTCATGCATAATGGTTTTGATCATCTGAAAAGATTCAGAGAACTGCATCTCGAGGTTTTCCTTGACCGTCTGGCTCAGAAAATCGTTATGCCTATGGACTCTTTTGTACAAGATCGACTTGGTGAGCCCATAGGTTATAGGACCTACGATAAGTAAGGGGACTACCCCTATCAGGAGGAAGGAGAAAAGGAGTTTATAAAAGTATCTGCTTGGTATCCATTGTTTCATTATGTCTCTTATTGATGGCGCGAATGGTAGTAGTATACCACATATGCAGTTCAGCATTCGTAGCAATTATATCACTACTGAAGGGAGTGTTCTCTTCTTCCAGGAAGGAGTACCTTCCGCCTGCTTCACTCAACAGGACAAAGCCAGCTGCCACATCGTGGTACTTCAACCCGAACTCAAAGAACCCGTCAGCCTTCCCCGAGGCAAGATAGCAGAAATGTAGTGCTGCCGAGCCAAAATCCCTGGTATCACCGGTCTCTTCACAGATGACACGCATAATCTCCAAAAAAGGTGGCAAGAGGTGGAGCACCCGCAAAGGGGGGCTGATGATGGTGAGTGCTTCCTTTGCTTCCGACACGTGCGACGTTGAGATCCTCACGTCATTGCAGTAGGCCCCCTCCCCTTTCAGGGCAGAGTAGAGCTCCTGGTGGACAGGGGAGTAGACTACCCCCAGCACAGGGGTGTAAGGCTCGATTTCATACGCTATGCTGATGGTGAACCCAGGGATATCATGGATGTAGTTACTTGTCCCGTCTATGGGGTCAATGATCCACCTGCCACACCCTCCATGGGACTCAAGGCCCATCTCCTCCCCAACAAAATCATCAAGGGGGAACCGTTCATGCAGATACTCCTTGATATACTGCTCACTCATCGAATCCATACGGGTCAATACATCGCTTTTCCCTTTGAAGGAGGCTTGGGAGCGATCGAAGGGTTCCTTGGTGATGAAGGATCCAACCAGAAGGGCAACCTTTTTTGCTGCAGTGAACCGTCTCTGTAGCGAATAGTCAATTCTCATACCACCTTCCCCTTTCCTTTTGTTACCATGTTGAAGATGATCAGCGAGATGATGGTAGCAAAGGTGAGGATACTCGCTAGGGCTGCTGCAGTACCATAGCCATCTTTCATAATCTCGGTATAGATGGCGACACTGATGGTTCCTGTCTGCCCTGAGTAGAGGATAAGGGTGGAGCTCAATTCATTGATAGTGGATATCCAGCTCAGGATAGCCCCGCTGAAAACACCTGGAAGCATCAGTATTGCGGTGATCTTGAAGAATGTTTTCAAAGGAGATACCCCCAAGTTGATCGAAGCCTCCTCACTACTCAGATCAAGCTGGTACAAAATCCCGGTACTTGATCGAATAATGTAGGGAATCTTACGAATCGTATAGGAGATGATCAAAATCGCAGCTGTACCGGTAAGTACCAAGGGAGGCTTGTTGAAGGCCATGATAAGGACGATACCCAGTACAGAGCCCGGGATAACATAGGGTGACATAAGAAGGAAATCAAGCACAGCTGTAACATTGGACTTACGCCTTACTATCACGTACGAAGTAAAAATACCGATGATGATCATAAATACCATGGCGATTGTCGAGTAGGTAAACGTCCGCATGATATTTGCAGAGAGCTTGAACCACACACTCTTGTAGCTGTTCAAACTAAAGCCCGGGACAAACAGGGGTCCGCTGGTTTTGATAAAGCTCGTGACGATAGTGGTAATCTGGGGAGCAAGGGCCAATAGCGCTACAAAATAACAGATAACGGTCAGAACAATACGTTTTCCAGAAGTAAGGCTCTTTACCTCAGGGGGACGGAGACCCGACATATTGTAGTTCTTTTTTGAAATCAATAGTTTTTGTAAAAGAAGAACCGAAAGTGAACAAATAATGATAATCACCGAAAGTGTACTTGCAACAGTAGCATTGCCACCCAGTTCGCTCATGTACTCCTCATAAACAAGGAGGGGAAGGACTTTGTACCCCTCTCCTATCAGCATGGGAGTCCCCAGGTCTGCCAAGGAGGTCATAAATACCAGGACAGCCCCGCTGGTGATGGTCGGCATGATCAAAGGAAAGGTAACGGTAACAAGTTTCTTGAATCCACTGACACCCAAGTTCTCCGCAGCTTCTTCCAAGGAGCTGTCAAAGGAGCTTAAGGCTCCCTGCACATACATGTAGATAAAGGGGAACAGCTTCAAGGTGAAGACCAGGATAAGGCCGTTGAATCCGTAGATAGGGGGAACTATGATGCCTATATGCTTTACAAGGTTGGTGATAAACCCATTTCTTCCAAGCAAGATAATCCAGGAGTAAGCACCGATAAAGGGGGGAGAAAGCAGCGATATGACAACCATCGCATTGAGGATTTTCTTACCCGGAATATTATACCGGGCGACGACAAACCCCATAGGAACCCCAATGGCAAGTGCAAAGAAGGTTGTGGTGATTGAGACTGCAAAACTATGCTTCAAGGTTGAAAAATAGTAGGGCAACTTAAAGAAATCAATATAGTTTGAAAGAGTTATCTTACCGGTTTCTGCCGAAGAGAAACTGCGGGTGACGAGTCCAAACAGAGGATACACGAGAAAGAAACCTGCCAGGAGAAAGGCGAAAATAGTGACAACGGTCCAAAAGGATGGCTGTAGGGGGTGTTTTTTCTGAGTTGCTAGGGTTTTCATAGTAGTGACTCCTCTCCATCTTCGGTAAAGAGGTTGACTCGAGTGTGATCAAAGGTAAGCCCGACTTTCTCCCCAGCTTTTCGAATTCTGGAAGTGTCCTTAATATATTCGTTAATCTGCAAGGTGGTGCCATCCTTGAGCGTTACTTCATAGTTAATGAAATCGCCTAAGAAGGTGACGAACTGGATCTTCCCCTGCAGCATCCCATCTTTTGCATCAACCATCCTCACCTCTTCAGGCCTGATGGCCAGTACGGCTTTCCCTGTATAGGGAGTTTTGAGGTTCATCGAAAAAGCAGAGTCCAGGACATGGACATATGAGTCCTTTACCCTACAGGGCAGGAACGTGGAAGTTCCAATAAAGCTGGAGACAAAGGTGTTCTCCGGACGGGTATAAATGGTAAGAGGATCACCAATTTGGCGTATCGTTCCCAAGTTCATCACCGCAATCCTATCTGATATGGCAAGTGCCTCTTCCTGGTCGTGCGTTACATATACGGTGGTGATACCAAGGTTCTGTTGAATCTTCTTGATAACCGAGCGCATCTCTACGCGTAGCTTGGCATCCAGGTTGCTCAGCGGTTCATCCATCAACAGGACTTCAGGCTTAATGACAATTGCCCGTGCAAGAGCAACTCGCTGTTGCTGCCCTCCTGAGAGCTGAGAGGGCTGGCGTGCTATGTATTCCTCCATTTTAACGAGCTCCAGGACCTCTTCCACCTGGTGCTGAATCTCCTGTTTGGAGAAGTTTCTTGCCTTAAGGCCGTATGCGACATTCTCAAAGACGGTTAGATGGGGGAAAATGGCGTAGTTCTGAAAAACCATCCCGGTGTTTCTTCTATGGGCCGGGATTGTATTGATGACCGTGGAGCCAAACTTAATTTCCCCTTCCTCGATGGTATTAAAGCCGGCAATCATTCTCAGCAGGGTTGTTTTTCCACAGCCAGAGGGTCCTAGCAGGGTAAAGAACTCGCCTTCTTCGATTCTCAGGCTTACATCTTTAATCGCAGTAAAGTTACCATACCGCTTTGTTACATTTTCGATAGATAATAATTGGCTCATGATTCACCTTTTATAGAGAGATTAGAGGGATGAGTTGCTTATTGGAGGGTGTAGGAGATCTCCTACACCCTCTGTAAAGGCACTAGTTATCGACCTATGATCAGGTTCTTCCACTGACCCATGATGCGATCCTTGTTTTCTCCGACCCATACTGTGTCGTAAGGGATGTCACCAAGATCTTTGTTTGGAACCATGATTGCAGGCAGTTCCAGATCATTGCGCACGGTGCGCCTGTTCAGGTCACCCAACATGGACTGCACATCCTTGGAGAGGATAAAATCTACAAACAGTTTGGCGTTCTCTGTGTTTTTTCCACCCTTGATGATGGCGATTGGGCTTGGAACCTTGGAAGAGCCTTCCACAGGGTAGACTACCTTCAAGTTTGCATTGGCCCTTTCATACCGAAGAGCTGCCTCTTCATAGGTAATACCTACAGCATACTCACCATCGCTTACACCCTTGAACGTTCCAGAGGATGATCCGATAAGCTTTCCATCAAGGTTGGTTACAAAGTCCTTCATGTAAGCCCAGCCAACTTCATTGTCTCCACCCATCGACAAGAGCTGAATGATAAGTGCCATGAATGCAGAACCAGAGCGAGCCGGGTCAGCATGGGCAATTTTTCCCTTGAATTTTGGATTCACAAGATCTTTCCAGCCCTTAGGTGCATCTTCAGGAGCAACGAGCTTGGGGTTGTAGATGATGACCATTGGATCGATGCTTGTTCCGTGCCAACGATTTCCCGAATCACTGGTAGTTGGAGAGACAGCGTCCATGTGTGCATGCTGGTAAGGCTCCAGGAGATCGACTATTACCTGGTAGGAGTCTGATCCACCACCCCAGAGAACATCTCCTAAGGGGTTGTTTTTCTCTGCCCTGATACGAGCGACGAGCTCTCCGGTTCCAGCTCCAACCAAATTGACCTTGATACCAGTTCTCTCCTGGAACTCCTTGATAATAGGATCGGTCCAGTCAGCACCATGCGAATAGTAGAGGGTCATTTCTTTACTATCTGCAGCTTTCTTGGTCTCTGCAGTTCCTGCAGAGAAAAGGAAAGCAGGCAGTAACAGTAGTACGAGAAGAACGACAATCATCTTGTTTTTCATGTAGATACTCCTTTTGTTTGTGAATGATACTCGTAAATTGTAAGGCGGCTTCAGCCAGCCCACAAGGCGACAAAAGGGCAAATGTGTGGAGGATTTAACAGGAAAATTGAGAAACTATCAATATTCGAAGAGTTTTATAGCCATAAGTGATAAGAAGATATTCCCTCACAAGATAGACCTCTTCTTCTTTGAAGACCCCTAAGGAGAACTCTACCAAAGGGATGAAGGCTTCAACAAAAATTGTAAAAGGGATTTTCGCTTACATGGTGGTACGCTGATCTTGTAGCCGCTCACCTGTCTGTGCATATAAAAGCACACCTACCACAAGCTTAATCATCGGTATATAGCCACTAATGGAGCTTGGGAATATATGCCGGGAACGGGAGATACTATTTAGCCTTTGAAATAGCAAAATCATACTTTGGTATGATGTGCATCTCTCTGCAGAGCCTTATTGTTTAGCCATGGTGAGCGGGAAGGATCGGCCAATAGTAGAGCAATGCCATTGCATACGATCCTCCATCGTTAGGTAAGGGCCTGAGGCCAAACTTCCTCTCATAGGAGGGTAGAAAGATGATACAACGTATAAAGATGGGATGGACGGTATTGTTGCTGGTTCTCCTGGCAACAATGATTTTCGTGGCGTGTGACTTGGAAGGAAGTGAATCATCTGTGGGGGCATTGAAAATTACCCTGCGCGATGAGATTACTACTAGGACTATTGCCCCCGATTTGGACATGGATGTGGAAACCTATATGATCAGCTGCACACGTATCGGCTCCTCTGATCAGAGGGGACCTGTCGAAGTGACAGCACCGTCGTATACATTCAACAATATCCAAACAGGAGAGTGGATAGTCACCGTTGAAGCCTTCAACAACGATTTACCTGCAGTAAAGATTGGTGAAGGAACAAAGGTGGCAACGGTCATTAGAGGTTCGATGACTGAGGCTTCAGTTTCGATAGTTCCCCTCACAGGACGAGGTGATTTCACCTTCACCATAGACTGGACAGGTACTATCGTAGACTCTTTGGAAATTGATGCGTTCCTTACCCCCGAGGAATATACAACAGAAATCCCCATCAATATCGCCGACATAGCTACTTCAGGTTCGATTACGACTATCACCGTCGAAGACCTTGATGTGGGGTATTATGATTTTTCCTATGTCCTGAAGGACGGCAGCACACCCTTTGCCGGGAATTTTCATGAGGTGAGGATTATCAAGGACCAGACAAGTTCAGCTACAGAGGTAATACCAGTCTCGCCGCTTGGAATATCCGTGTCGGTGATCAACAATCTCTACAATCCGTTCGAAGTAACCATCTCATCAGAAGATTTCATCATGGAGCGCAGAAATGCCCAAACTTTTACAGCATCCCCTGCAGAAAGTGCTGCCTACCAGTGGTACCTGGATGGTGTTAAAATTGCAGGGGCGACTGAAGCGACATATGAAGTCGATGGAGAGGGTATGGCATACGGCTGGCATACCCTTTCGGTCAAGGTAAAAAGGGCAGATGGTTGGTTTTCCTCCTCTACTGAAGCATTCTACATGGATCAATCGGCCGGAAGTGGTGGTCTGGTCGAGCTGTTGTTCACCAACAAAGCCAAAAGTGATGATACATGGTTTTTCAGTCTGTCCAGTGGGCCTGCACATACTCCTAATTTTGATGTGTTAGCGATTTTTGGAGGAGACAGTATTCCAGCTCAGATGGAGATGATGTTGGAGCAAAGTCATACTGTCTACCTTCCCGGGAGTTTCATGGCAGCTTCATCGGTTCCAATTGACATTGGCAACAGCCTAAACATGTTCCCTCTAGGGGGGGATGGAAATGATGAGCATGTACTGACAGTGATGGGAGCGTGGGAAGTGGACTATGACAATGTCCAACTATTCCACCCCTACGAATGGTGCCTGTTCATGACGACCATGGTCGATCAGGATGGGGTAAAGAGAAACTTTGAAGCTATCAACAATTTTTACAATCCCCCTGTAGGGAGTGATGGATTACGTTGGGGAGACTGGGAATCTCTGTATGAGGCGGCAGGTGAAGGGGTCTCTATCACCTTCACCAAGTATGGTGAGGGGCTAGGATCCTATGTGAAGGGGACTATAGAGGGAACGGTACTCTCGCCCATTCCCGACCCGGTGGATCCTTATGACTATGAGTTGATGACACTCGGACTCTACACGGTAACAGGAACCTTCATCACCACCAGAGGAACGTGGATCGCACCTGAATAAACTCATGCATCGTAAAACCTAAGGACCTTTAGCCCCTCGGTTCCATTTCCGGGGGGCTCTTCAGGTTATGATGAGGTGCTTTCACCTCGTACCAGAGCATAGAGTTCGCTCCTGCTGGAAATACCGAGGCGATTATACAAGCTTGTTGTATGGGTTTTAACTGTGGCCAGACTGATAAACAGGGCTTCTGCCGTTTGCCCTTGGGACCTGCCGCTTATGATGTGCCTCAAGATATCTATTTGTCGCTCGCTCAAGTTGTACCGGGTAATGAGCCCTCTTAGGTCCATCTGAGGCTGGCAGATGCCCAGAATCCCTATCCTATCGCCCCAAGCATCGCTTATTATGGAGAAACTGGTCACCATCGGTACGGAATGGCCCCCAAAGGTACGGAGGAATCCTGTATGGGAGAACAAGGAGCCCTGTGCATCCAAAACTGCCTTGACCCTTTTCTCTATCGCCTCGGCATCCAAAAATACGTCCTTCATGGGGATGGGTTGCTTTGGTACTTTCTCACACTCAAGAAGAAACAGTGCGGCACTGTTTAGGTCGGTTATGTTCCAGGAAAAATCAATCATATATACGGCTCGGTCCATGTGGTTGATAAGTTCACGATTCACTTGGGCTGGAGTGTATCGCATGAGCCCATACCGCAGGATGGCAAAGCAGACCGCTACCATCCATAGCACAGGGATCACACATGATATGGGACTGTAGCCCATGCCCCCTGATAGGAAGTCCACACTTGCCCCAATGATGGTCCCTCCAATGGTGCTGATGACGATAATCCTTGCCTGTATCCGTTCCCGATACAACGTTGTACCCTTTGCCCAGATCCAGACGATAACAGGGATGAGAAACGCTTCCACTACAGATATGCATTGATGGGAGACAAACCAGAATCCTGAGGGGAAGTCACGTGCAAGGAGATTCCATCCCCAGTTCGCCGCTTGATAGAGCGCTATGCGTAGTATGATCACCAGCAGGATCCAACGATATACCCGTTTCTTCCAACTCCCTGTGAGAATAAGGGCAAATATAATACCTGCAAGGATGAATAACTCGGAACCGGTGAAATAGATCCGATCAAACAAGGATGCCCACGCCCTGTCATGAAAAAGCCGTTGGCCAATACTGCCCAAGGACCATAAGGCAAGCATTGCACATAGGGCAACAAAGGCCTTTTGGGTAGCAGATTTTTTCCCAAACACCAACAGGAGAATCCCTAGAAAGATATACGTCATGCAAGCAACAGTCGCTAGGATTGCATACCACATAGTATGATAATCTTACTCTATGGATTCGGAAATGACCAACCCTCACCACTAGATATTCTTCACTCCCCTGAAGAAACACGTACCGGCTCCTTTTTAACAAAGAAGCCGGTACCTAGGAGACAAAAGAGTAGCTAGCTTACATGATGGCTGGTCATCATCTCGTGAAGGCCACCACCGTTCTCCACACAGGTGAAGCCCAACTGCTTCAGGATCCTGACTCCATAGCTGGAGCGTGCTCCCGAAGCACAATAGAGGATTATAGTACGATCCTTGTCCTCAATTGCCTGAGCCCACTGTCCAAGGTTATCAAGCTCGACATTAAGAGCCCCTGGACATGCTCCCATGGCAAACTCCATGGGGGTGCGTACATCCAGGATAATTGGGCCGTCCTCTGTAAGATCGACAGCACACTCACCATCGGATGTGTCAGCGGTGCTGGGTTTTCCCTCGTCCTCCACAGACTTGTGCTCAACGGGGAAAAGGCCAACGCTCAAGTGCGCATACCCAATTGCCCGCGCATGTCGCTCAAAACTGAGATAACCCCCACTGAGATTGTGCACCTTGTCAAAGCCGGCGCCTTTGAGCATCCTTAGGGCCACATGGCCTTTCTGCCCATCATCGCTGATCAAAAGAAGCGGATGATCCTTGGGAATACGGTCCAGATTCTCCCTGATCGCATTCTGACTCAGGTTGTTACTGCCCTTCAGGTTTGCCTTTGCAAAACTGATGGGGTCACGCAGATCAATGACTATAGGTTGATTCTCCAGTACATACAGCTCAATATCTTGGGCCAATACCGAGGGACTGAACCCGCTTTGATGATTTTCAGCGGTAAAAGCCACCATATTGACAGGACCATTGGGTGAATTGAATGGGGGTGCATAGGCCAGATCAAGCTCTGCAAGATCCTCAATTGTCAAGCCGCCTGCTATGGCTGTTGCTATCACATCCAAGCGTTTATCAACACCTACACGCCCTGCAGCTTGCGCACCAAGGACTTTTTTACTTGTACGATCCCAGACGAGCATCAAGCTCACCTTCTCAGAACCAGGATAGTACGAGGTATGACTTGCCTTGTGGACCACCACGGCATCGGCATCAAAGCCAGCCTCTTTGGCAGCCTTCAACGACATACCTGTCGATCCTGCTACTGCCTCAAAGACTTTTACTATGGAAGAGCCTGAAACGCCCTTGTAGGAGCGCGCTCCACCAAGTGCGTTCTCTCCCACTACCCTTCCCTGTCGGTTGGCAGGACCTGCAAGCGGCATGCGAACTCTTTTTCCATGGACGGCGTGCTCTACTTCAACCATATCACCTGCTGCAAAGATAGAGGGATCACTGGTACAGAGGGAGGCGTCAACATGCAACCCACCTGAAGATCCTATCTCAAGGCCTGCATCCTTCGCCAACTGCAAGGTGGGTCTTACTCCCACTGAAAGCAGGACAAAATCAGTATCAACGGTTGAGCCATCATTCAAAACCACCTGATGGTCTTCAATAGCCTGCAAGGATTTGCCCAGCTTAAGCTCTACACCAAAGTCCTGGAGCTCCTTGGTGATAAAGCCGGCGAACTCCCCTTCCAGGTTGGGCATCACCTGCGCAGCCATTTCTACCAACGTGACCTCGATACCTCGCTTGGCCAGAGCTTCAACCATTTCAAGGCCAATGAAGCCACCACCAACGACTACAGCCTTCTTTGGCTCCTTGTCACTGAGATAGGTATCTATCTTATCCATATCGGCAAGGGTCCATAACTGGAAGACGTGGTCTTTATCAACACCGGGAAGTGGTGGCACCACAGGCTTGCCCCCTTGGGCAAGGATAAGAGAGTCATAGGAGAATGATTGCTCTTCACCGGTGTGGGTATTGCGTGTCATCACCTTCTTGTTCTGGCGGTCAATTTCCAACGCCTCGGTATTTGTATGTACTTTGACCCGGTATTGCTCATCAAAGGTCTCTTTACTTGCTAGGATCAACGATGATCGGTATGCAATATCCCGGCCTATGTAATAGGGAAGCCCGCAGTTGGCAAAGGAAACATCCGATCCTGCCTCCAGTAAGGTAATATTCACATCATTGTTTATTCTACGAGCTCTAGCAGCCGCAGTCGCTCCAGCGGCAACGCCACCTATAATCAAAAGATTTTGCATCTCATTCTCCTTTGTAATTCCCAATGAATATACCGTAATTAATTGCTAATGGCAAGTATATAGCAAGAATTTATTCGCCGTGTTTCATAACCCATTTACTGATAACAAATAAAAAGTTGAACAACACCCCTCTTCGAGATGAATCCACACCTAGATGGAGATACTACTTGCCTCTGGTTATTAGATTATCTGAGGGGAAATTGGCTAGGAGAAGCATGTTCATGCCACTGATTAATCATCTTCTTTATTGAAATCCCACACCATAAGAAGAGTCCATGATTCTCAACCCCGAGAATGCATGGACTCTTCGATAAAGATAGTACCATTCTCATAAAGCAATAGCTGCTACTCGCTTTTTGACAGATCCAAGTTCACACTAGTACCATGGCTACTGCTTTGTGTATAGTTGATAGTGGCTGCATCAGAGCCCTTCTTGAATTTATATTCTATTGCGTCACGACCATCTTTGGAAACCCAAAAAGTATAGGCAGTATCAAGGGTTTCTTCAGTAACTTCATACTCATCGATATCTTCAAATTTAGAAGCATAGTACTCTTTCGTTTTGCCTCTGGTGTGGATAACATCATGTTCAGTAAAGGTGAAGGTAACTTCCATCTCAGCGTTATGCCAGGTGCCTATATTCCAATAGGGAGGTCTGAACAGTTCATCATTTCCCCCTATCCCTGATTCAAGCTAGGAACAAGCAGGTCTGCTTCTACAAACTCTTTCACTTTCTTGTCTCTAGCTTGCTTTAAGATGTCAAATTTTCCCATATCTTCACAGGCACATTCTCCCTTGATTTTATCAGTCAGCCAGCTGATTGAGCTGAGTAGTTACCTTTTATTCTTCATTTCCTTCAAGTATCGCTGTAGCATCATACATAGGACCGATAAGAGAGGATGTTAACTGGAATGGATCATAATCCCCGTTCATGAAATCCATCAGAACACAAGCATCTATTATCATGAAACGTGCCGGATACTGCTCGTTCCACACAGATCCTCTTACTGTGCTGTAAGCTTCATCATCTGTTGAGTTGATACATACATAATCTCAGCAGCACTAAAAAAAGATATCTTATTATATTTAAGATCTTTACGGTCAATTCTTCTCATACGATCGACAGAGAAATCAAAAGGTTTCAGTCCAAAGGGCTCAGATCCCTTACTGCAAAGCTCCTCCTTGAAAGAGAGCTTTTTTCTATACTGCTCCTCATACAACTGCTGAAAACGCATCCACACCGAATCATTGACTATGCCCTTCTGCTTGAGCCGAAACAGAACAGTCCTGTAACTCGCTCAAAAAATGGTCTTGCTCTTCATGACACGTTCGACAATAGGCATCCCGGATGATTCTACCCATGCAAGGTCAAATCCCTGTTCAGACATAAGGAAATGTCCAGCTTGATGCACTAAGAACCAAGATACTGTTTGATACAGGACAACTCATCCTGGCGTAAGGCTGATATAGTCTGTATCCTAGATGCTAGCTGGGTTCCCCTAGCGATGCCTTTGGCTTTACAGAGCGTCTGAGGCTATTGGTTTTTTTCATCCCATAACTCTGGGGGAACATTTACTTCAGTCAAAGCTGAATCTTTATGAAAATAATACGATCGCACTTTCGGATTCAGTTCCCAACTTTTTATAGACTGGTTGAATGAACTTGCACCCCAAAACATACATTCCATATTAGTGACTTTGCTTACATCCCAGATTGAAAGACCTTGATTGAAAGCAGAGGCGTTCCTAAACATATAACTCATATTTTCCACCTTCCCCACATTCCAGTCAGAAACATCTCCATTGAAGGCAGTAGCAAAACTAAACATAAACCTCATATCAGTGACACTGCTCACATCCCAACCTAAAAGATCTTGATTGAATTTTTCGGTATAACCAAACATACTTCTCATAGTAGTAACATTGCTCACATCCCAATCTGAAAGATCTCGATTGAATTCTTCTGCGCCATGAAACATACTACTCATATTTGTGACACTGCTCACATCCCAGAAGCCGGGAAGCCCATTGAATTTTTCTGCTTTGTAAAACATATAGGCCATACTAGTAACATTGCTCACATCCCAGGTAGCAATATGCTGATTGAAGGCAGTAGCCCCATAAAACATGCTAGCCATGTTCGTTACCTTGCTCACATCCCAGTCTGAAATATCCTGATTAAATGTAGTATTATTATAAAACAATCCGCTCATATCCGTTATCTCAGAGGTATCTGCCTTTGTCACATCCTCTTGTCCATCAATCATTCTTTCAAGTTTTTCCCTAGACCATCCCCACTTTGCATATACAATCATATCTCCATTCACAAATGAGGTTGTGGTAAACTTACTGCCAGCACCATTTATTTCTGTAAACCATCCTCCAAAGATATAATCTATTTTTTCTGGTTCTGAGGGCATTGTTTTAATTGTAGAGCCGGCAACTGCTACTATTTCACTTGGTGTTGCATTGACTGTAGCACCTTGACTATCAAAGGTTACCTTATACCCCCACTTTGCATACACGATGATATCCCTAGTCACCACTGTGCTCGAAGTAAATTCACTGCCACCACCTTTTCTTTCTGTAAACCATCCACCAAAGGTATATACTCCTTTTGTTGGGGCAGTAGGCAAAGTAACCGTTGATCCATACCTGGCATCTTCAATGTCCCCTACAAGGCTACCCCCTTCCTCTTCAAAGGTAACTGAATGTAAGTCCCTATCGTAATAGAGCTTCAAGACCAAGGAGCCGTCACCGGCTATCATCCCACTTGGTATTCGATCTTGATGTTCTATATTTTCAATGAAGCCTGTATACGTTTTGGCCACTGCAGTTGCTTCTGTTTCAGTCTCACCGCCTAGGGAGTCCGTCGCATGCAGGGTGTATCCATCACCACTTGTATCTTGCTGGTAGTGCTCAACTTTGTAGGAGGTGTCCGTATTGGCTTGCCATATGGCCAGCAGGGTCATATCTGCTGTAACTGGCGTGGTAAAGACCCACTGGGCACCAGAAGCCTGCCAATGTACAAAAGTGTAGCC
>CAZPOJ010000003.1:0-3690 GCA_964588005.1 uncultured Sphaerochaeta sp. | reverse complement strand
GCGTGGTAAAGACCCACTGGGCACCAGAAGCCTGCCAATGTACAAAAGTGTAGCCTATTTTTGTCGGGTCGGAAGGCTCGGTAACCGTTGATCCATACCTGGCATCTTCAATGTCCCCTACAAGGCTACCCCCTTCCTCTTCAAAGGTAACTGAATGTAAGTCCCTATCGTAATAGAGCTTCAAGACCAAGGAGCCGTCACCGGCTATCATCCCACTTGGTATTCGATCTTGATGTTCTATATTTTCAATGAAGCCTGTATACGTTTTGGCCACTGCAGTTGCTTCTGTTTCAGTCTCACCGCCTAGGGAGTCCGTCGCATGCAGGGTGTATCCATCACCACTTGTATCTTGCTGGTAGTGCTCAACTTTGTAGGAGGTGTCCGTATTGGCTTGCCATATGGCCAGCAGGGTCATATCTGCTGTAACTGGCGTGGTAAAGACCCACTGGGCACCAGAAGCCTGCCAATGTACAAAAGTGTAGCCCTCTTTTGTTGGATTAATAGGTTGTGTTGCCTTATCATCCTCTTGCACTATCTGTGAATCAACTGCGCTGCCCCCATCAGAATCAAAGGAGAGCAGATACCTCTGAGGTTCAACCTTACACCCGAGCAGGCTTAGCAGGAGAAATACAACACCTGTTCCCAGCAATACAAAGGCAAAATATTTTTTCATTGGGTCCTCGCTTATTCTACGAATTGGCAAAAGACAACCTAACTCAATGGAGCAACCAGAAAACCTCAATTCTGTGTACGCTCATGCCAAAACCATTACATACATCCAATACGACAGTCGCAAGCAATATCATGTTGTCACGCAATACAGCGGAAGATAAAGAACCTATCTACTTACTAGTATATTGGCCAACGAGCAGTATCACAACAATGGTTATATACATTTTATTAATTTTTGTAAAAATGGTCGATTTTTTCAGCATAACCTGAAAATAGTGGTAGAAGCAGTTCACACCTATACGTACTCATCAGCTAGCTCGAATCACCCCACAAGGTCTCCTACAGTGAAAATATGCGTATACATTATCCTCCCTGGACCATAACTTGTTGGGATCACAAGAAAACCACATACTCATATTCCATGGGAAGCAAACGTGGATCGCCTTGGAGAAGCGTAGCTAGGCCTTGCAGGGAAATCAGAAGGAAAAAGTCACGATTAATCATACCTGAAGTAATAAATAAATTATTAGTATGATAGTAATTAAGACCCCCTACTTGCTTTTTCTTCCCTTGGGTTCATATACTGAAGATAACAACACTGAAGGAGCCAAAAATGGCAGGAACATTCATCATTACCAAGACCCAAAAGGGATTTTATCGATTCAGCCTCCAAGCTGTAAATCATCAGATAGTTCTTACCAGCCAGAACTATGCTACGCTTTCCTCCTGCCGTGAAGGAGTGGAGACGATTAAGAGAAACGCGCTATCGCCAATTGAGGACTTAACTTTGCAAAAAGCCAAGCCATCCCTCAAATACCCCAAGTATGAGGTGTACGTAGATACTGCAGGTGAATTCCGCTACCGCCTTCTAGCTTCCAATGGCCAGAACATCGCAATGACCGAGGATGGATACGCAACCAAGGCAGGGTGTATGAACGGCATCGAAGCCATCAGCAGGGCAGCAGTTGACGCCGAGGTGGATGAAAGCGCACTCTAGGAGTAACGTCTCTGCTACAAGCGTGCAAGGAATTCTTGAATGATCAGAAGATACTGTTGATACATGGAAAGGTGCTTTAACCCTTCACTGCAATTCTACCAACATGACTCGCTGACACATGCCACTGACCATCATCGCTCTTCAATAAGACTAAAATATACCTAGTTTGGCCTCTCATGCTAAGCATCCCTAGCTTCTGCAAAGCCTTAGGAGTTGTATGCTCAGACCTTTTTATGCCATGAATATCGCTATCCATCTTGAACAAAAATGCTCTTCATTCTTTTAACAGGATAGTGATAATAAGAACACGAACAAAGTCGACTTCAAAAAAATAAGAAGCAGCGGTCCAAACAGCATCTCCTACTTCTTGATGCTGTTTGGTTTCACGCTGCTTCTTACACATTCACTCGGGAGAGCTTACATGGTACTCGAAAGAGTAGCCTCAACTAATCCTTTATGATCGAGTTTAGAAAGTGCAATTACCTTATCCAAATCCAATCCTGCGGCTTTTGTAAACCGTTCACCATATGCCTTATCACCTAGATAACAGTGAACAGCATGACGATACTTGATATTCTCCGTAACCGAAGCAATATCAGCAACAGTGTTTTCGATGAGAATTTGTTTCTTCTCTTCGGTCATTACACGCCACAAGTCTCCACCGGCACGGAAACAATCATCGGTTGGATCATCCTTGGGATCGTAGTAGTACATTGCCCCATCCAAATCCAAGGGTGGTTCCATTACATGAGGCTGAGCTGTCCAGGCTCCTTGGCTGTTGGGAGTATACGCAGGTGCTCTTCCATAGTTGCCATCGACTCGCATAGCGCCATCACGATGGTACTCATTTACCTCAACCTTAGCCCTGTTGACCGGGATTTGGTTGTGGTTTACCCCAAGGCGGTACCGCTGGGCATCACCGTACGAAAAGAGTCTGCCCTGCAAGAAACGATCGGGACTGAACCCAATACCGGGGACTACGTGTGCAGGGGTAAAGGCAGCTTGTTCCACTTCTGCAAAGTAGTTTTCAACGTTGCGGTTCAACTCAAGAACACCCACTTCAATAAGAGGATACTCTGCATGGCGCCATATTTTTGTAATGTCGAAAGGATTCTCGTAATGGTTCTTTGCTTGTTCCTCGGTCATTATCTGCACATACATCTTCCACTTAGGGAAATCGCCATTTTCAATAGCATCGAAAAGGTCCTTACCCATGTATTCCCTATCCATTCCATTTATCTTGGCGGCTTCTTCATTGGAGAAGTTCTTGATGCCCTGCTGTGTTTTGAAATGGAACTTACACCAGACGCGCTCATTCTTTTCGTTGTAGAAGGAGAAGGTATGCTCACCAAAAAAGTGCATATTTCTGAAGGAAGCAGGTATACCCCTATCACTCATGACCACCGTGACCTGGTGGAAGCACTCTGGCAAGAGTGTCCAGAAATCCCAGTTGTTTTGTGCTGAGCGGCGACCAGTGCGAGGATCACGCTTAACAGCGCGGTTCAAGTCTGAGAAGTTATGTACATCACGAATGAAAAAGGTAGGGGTGTTGTTGCCCACCAAATCCCAGTTGCCTTCCTCGGTGTAAAACTTAACCGCAACACCGCGAATATCACGTTCACAGTCTGCTGCACCGCGCTCACCGGCAACAGTGGAGAAACGAGTGAATAACTCAGTTTCAGCCCCAGGCTGGAGAACCTTGGCCTTTGTATACTGGGAGATGTCGTGGGTAACCTTGAATTTGCCATAAGCTCCCCACCCTTTAGCGTGCATACGTCTTTCAGGGATGACCTCCCTGTTGAAGTGTGCCATTTTCTCCATCAACCATACGTCCTGCATCACAACAGGACCCCGTGGACCCGCGGTAAGTGAATTTTCATTATCAGGTACCGGTGCCCCTACTTCGTTAGTCAATTTCTTGTAATCTTCCATAGTCATCTCCTATTTATGATTCTACGCATGTGCATCCCCTACAAGGACAAGCACATACCCAACATCCATATATACGAACAAGTTTTAGG
>CAZPOJ010000002.1:0-52142 GCA_964588005.1 uncultured Sphaerochaeta sp. | reverse complement strand
CTCTCGCTAGGAAAGATACCATGTTGGCTCACTATCTGCAATGAGGGAAAGCCCATCCTCTGCTTGCAAAACAGGGGTAAGAGAGGGTACCATGGTCGCATGAACAAAGACCCCCTCATCGAGATAGAAAATCTTTCGGAACAGCTAAGAAGGTACCAGCGGGCCTACTATGTGGATGCGCGCCCCCTAGTAGAAGACCTTGAGTACGACCGCCTCTTTGACCGGTTGCAAGCACTCGAAGCTGCCCACCCCCATCTCAGGCTTCCCGACTCTCCCACCCAGCGGGTAGGAAGCGACCTGAGCAGCGAGTTCCCCGAGGTTGAGCACACTCTGCCGGTGTTGAGCCTGGACAAGGCGTATACCGGTGCTGAGGTCGCCTCATGGATGACCAAGACGGCGGCAAAGGCCTCCCAGGAGCTCTCCTTTGTGGTGGAGGAGAAGATGGATGGTGTTTCCATCGTCCTTTATTACGAGAAGGGGGTGCTCGCCCGCGCGGTGACCCGGGGCAACGGTATGGTAGGCAACGATGTGACTGCAAATGTGAAGACCATCGCATCCATACCCTTGAGACTGCCTGAGGCTGTAAACCTTGCGGTCAGGGGAGAGGTCTTTCTTCCCAAGGCGGAGTTTCTCCTCCTCAACAGCCGTATGGAGACCCCGTACGCCAACCCTCGCAATCTGACAGCGGGGACCATCAGGCGGATTAAGAGCAGCGAGGTTGCCAAGGTCCCCTTGAGGATCTACCTCTATGAGGGGTACTGGGAAGGAGACTCCCCCTTTACCGACCACATCGCCATACTTGCAAAGCTCGCTTCTTACGGGTTTGCCCTCAATCCGCATATTGCCCTCTTCTGCCTAAGGGCCGACGATGCTCGAAAGCGGTTGGAAAAAGCGGGCTTGGAGGGGAAGGCCCTCTCCTATGCAGACTTTGATCTTTACGTGGCCGAGCATACAGCCAAGCGGGATTCCCTCCCCTATGAGATAGACGGCCTCGTCATGAAGGTCAATGAACTCGCTGTACGCGAGAGCCTTGGCTATACCGAGCGCCACCCCCGGTGGGCACTGGCCTATAAGTTCGAGTCTCCCCAGGCTCAGACGGTGGTGACGAACATAGAGGTGCAGGTGGGACGCACAGGCAGGATCACCCCGGTGGCCCGCGTCGTCCCTGTCCTGGTCGGGGGCTCCACGGTCTCCAACATCACGCTGCACAACCAAGACTACATAAACATGCTGGAGCTCTCTATCGGCGACAGTGTCGAAATCTCCAAGCGCGGGGATGTAATCCCCGCCATAGAGCGGGTGATCGAGAAGAACGAGGAGGGCAACCATGTCTGGACCCTCCCTGAGAAGTGCCCTTCCTGCTCGAGCACCTTGGTGATTCGCGGTGCGCACACCTTCTGTCCCAATCCCTCCTGTCCTGACCAGGTCAGCGCCCGACTGAAGTTTTTCGTAGGGAAGGCCCAGATGGACATCGACTCCTTTGGCCCTGAGACCATAACCACCCTTCTGGATCTGGGCCTGCTCAAGGATATCCCGGACATCTATACCCTGGACTATGAGAGTGCCCTCACCGGTGTTCCCGGCTTTGGGGCAAAGAAGATAGGTGCCATCAAGGCCGGGGTGGAGAAGAGCAAGAATCAGAGTTTCAGGCGCGTGCTGGTCTCGCTTGGCATCGGCGAGATAGGCAAGAAAGCTGCCGACCTCCTGGTGGAGAGCGGCTTTGCAAGTATGGATGCACTGCTGGAGATTGCAGACAAGGACGATGAAGAGACCCTTACCTCGATCAAGCAGATCGGACCCAAGAGTGCCCGCCTGCTCATCGACGGGCTCAATGACCCCGCCATGCGCCGACGCATAGAGCTCCTGCGCCAGGCAGGGTTGCAGTTTGAAGAAGAAAAGGATGCTGATGAATCTCTTTTCGAGCAGGTTTTTGCCAACCAGACCTGGTGTGTCACCGGCTCCTTTGCACACTTCAACCCACGATCACTGGCCCTGGAGGAGATCGAGAAGCGGGGAGGAAGGACCACCACCTCGGTAACGTCCAAGACAACGCATCTGCTTGCAGGAAGCGGGGCGGGAAGCAAATTGGCCCAGGCGAACAAGCTTGGTGTCACAATTGTCAACGAAGAGGTGTTCCTCTCGCTGTTGCAAGGGGATACACCGGAAAAAAAACAAGAAGATCTACAAGGAGAATTCTCTTTTTAGTGACATTTGGGCAAAAAACCTATATACAGTGAAGAAGTACAAATTGAGGAGTCAATATGCATGAACTAGCCAAAGAATTGAACACGACATTAGAAGGGACCATTGTAGCAGATATGTTTTCAGCTGTAGGGAGGAGAATGTTCTTCCCCAAAGGCATTGTTGCACAGGCTGCTGAAGCCAAGAAGCAGGCCACACGGTTCAACGCTACCATTGGGATGGCAACCACCAAAGGCAAGCCCATGCACTTGAGTGATATCTATACCCAGTTTGTAGAGAACTCCCTCACCCCTGCACAAATATTTGCCTATGCCCCGGGGGGCGGCGATCCTGCCCTGCGTGAGCTATGGAAGAGTGAGATGGTGAAAAAGAACCCCTCCCTGGAAGGGAAGGAGATCTCGCTGCCCATCGTCACCGCGGGGCTTACCCATGGCTTGAGCCTGCTTGGCCAGCTGTTTTTTGAAGAGGGCGATACCCTGGTGGTTCCCGACCTCGCCTGGGACAACTACGAACTGATATTTTCCCATCAGATGAATACAACTATCAAGACATTCCCCTTCTACACCGAAGGAGGTGCCTTCAATGTGGAGGGCCTCAGGGATGTCCTCGCCTCCATCCCGGACAAGAAGGCCCGCCTGCTCCTAAACTTTCCCAACAACCCTACCGGGTTCACCCCAAGCAAGAGTGAGATGGAGCAGACCAGGGATGTTCTTGTAGAACTTGCCCAAGAGGGCATGCGCTTGATGGTCATCTCCGACGATGCCTACTTCGGCCTCTTCTTTGAGGAGGAGACAGCAAAGGAGAGCCTGTTTGCTCTCCTTTGCGATGCACACGAGAATATCTTTGCTGTCAAAGCTGATGCTGCGACCAAGGAGGAGATGGTCTGGGGCTTCCGCATCGGGTTTGTCACCTATGGCGGCAAGGCCCTTACACGCGAGCACTATGATGCGTTGAACAAGAAGACCTTGGGTATCATCCGTAGCACGGTCTCCAACTGTGACCGTCCAGGGCAGAGTCTTGTCCTCAAGGCGATGCAGGAAGGAGCACGCTATCAAAGCGACAAGGATGCGGCCTTCAACGAGATGGAGAAGCGCTACCGCACCATTACCAAGGCTCTGAAACGGTATGAGGGCAACCCCTTGCTCAAGCCCTATCCATTCAACAGCGGCTACTTCATGGCCTTCAGGTGCAAGGGCAGTTCTGAAGTGCTGCGCAAGCATCTGCTGGATGCCTACCAGATCGGTTGTATCAATATCCAGGACACCACATTAAGAGTTGCCTATTGTTCGGTGGAGTGTGATAAGATAGAGGAGTTGGTGGACCTGGTCTACCAGGCGGCAGGAGAAGCATGGAACTAAAGGCGAAGCTCTATCTGGTCGATGAGGAAGGCAATAAATTCATGGGAATAGGGGTGTTGTGGCTCTTGCAGCACATCCGGACCCACAAGTCCTTGCGTAAGGGCTCGTCGGTATTGGGAATCTCCTATTCCAAGGCTTTTGCGATGGTTCGCAACCTGGAAAAAAGCCTGGGTGTTGCCATCCTCGACCGGAAAAAGGGCGGGGCAAACCGCGATGGAGCTACCCTGACTCCCTTTGGAGAGCAGTTCATCACACTGTATGAGACATTTGAACAGGAAGCGAAGCTCACCCTTGATAAGCCGTATGAGCAGTTCAAGGAGAGTCTGTCGCGCCTGTTTGACCAAGACGAAGAACACGGAGGTATAGAGTGAATTCCAAGAAGATTGATTTTTCCATTCCAAGCTTGGGTGAGGCAAAGATAACCTCTCCTATCATGATGAGTTCTGCACTAAATGACGGACAAGCCAATTATGTGTCAGACGAAGACCATATCCTGTATAGCATCGATACGGATAATGACGAGGATGGACGCCCGGTCCCCCGTCACGATGAGACTGTTGAACTTGCCGGCCCCCGTGAGAAAATCTACTATAATCCTGCCCACACTCATGCAGCCATCACCACCTGTGGTGGTATCTGCCCGGGGATGAACAACGTCATCCGTGCAGTTGTGCGCTGTTTCTGGTATCGCTATGGAGTGCGCAGGATCAGCGGAGTGCAGTTCGGCTACCAGGGACTTCTGGAAAACAGCCCCTGGCCCCTTATTCCCCTCGACCCCAAAATTGTTGATGAGATCCAGGAGAAGGGTGGTACCATCCTTGGCTCTGCCCGTGGCGGCGGCAAGAAGGTCGATGAGATCGTAGATACCCTGGAGAAGTTGAATATCAATATCCTGGTGACCGTCGGTGGGGACGGGACCCTGCGCGGGGCCTTGGAGATAAGCGACGAGATCAAGAAGCGGGGACTGAAGATCGCCATCGTCGGGATCCCCAAGACCATCGACAACGACCTCTCCTTTATCCAGAGCAGCTTTGGCATGGATACAGCGGTACAGATGGCTGTTCCTGTTGTGCGTTGTGCACATATCGAGGCTAAGAACGCCATCAACGGCATTGGTCTGGTAAAGGTCATGGGTCGTCATTCAGGCTTCATAGCGGTCAATACATCCCTTGCCCAGAGCGATGTGAACTTCTGCCTGATCCCAGAGAACCCGTTTGACCTCTATGGCCCCCAGGGCTTCCTAGCCAACCTTCGCAGGCGCATCCTTGACCGCGGTCATGCTGTGGTTCTGGTCTCTGAAGGAGCCGGCCAGGAGCACGCCCCCTCCACAGGAGAGACCGATGCATCGGGGAACATCAGGTTCCATGACATCGGCATCTTCCTCAAGGAGAAGATCCTGGAATTCTTTGCAGAGGAGGGCATCCAGTGCAACGTAAAGTACATCGACCCATCATACATCATCAGAAGTGCTCCTGCAGACTCCTTTGACTCGATCTACTGTGCCCGCCTGGGCGCTCATGCTGTGCATGCCGCCATGGCTGGCAAGACCCAACTCTTGATAGGGTTGATGAACAACAGGTTTGTCCACCTTCCCATCGACGTTGCAGTCAGTTCTCGCAACCATGTGGATCTTGAGGGCTCCCTTTGGAGAGACGCTCTGGAGAATACCCGTCAGCCCTTCAGTATGAAGAATATTGTGGATGAATAGGAACGAAGGGTGTTGAAGAGAGACTGCTAAGAAGAGCAGGTGAGTTACAACAGGTGGGGAGGTTGCTGATGCAGCCTCCCCATCCTGGGCTTAGAATTATGATTCAATAGTTGGGGAAATGCTCTCCGAATACATGCCTATATTCATTTTCCCAATCTGAAGGAGTGTCTTGTAGCCAAACCCACATCCCTAGAATCCCAATGACTTCTTGTTTGGTTACTTGAGAGTTCTTACAAAGCAGGCCAAGTAGTTGGATAGTTGATAGGGCTGGACATTCATATTCTTTTGCCAAAGCTATTAGGTCAAGATCATCAGAAATACTGGTACATACTTTGACCATTTCTGTTACAAGACATTCCATATCAAAGGGAGAACACCCCAATCCTAATTCTGCGCAACCATCTAGTACAAATCTCTTAGTATTGTTGATCAATAGTACTTCATGTTTTTGTATGCGGAGGTTCAGTTTTTTTCGGTCAACAACATGTCTATCCTTGGTGACCCATTCAAATTTGGATTGAAGTCTCGGTTGGAAGAGAAACTCTTGAAACGTCCCCCCAAGCATACAAATCCCATACGATTGTTTTTCATCAAGGATTACTATTTCACACAATGGGCAGAGACTATCACCCAGACGGAAGTAGGCATTTGAATCAAGAAGGGATTTCTTTTTTGTTGAGATAAGCCCATACCTCCTTTGCATCGCTCAATGGTATGTTCAATACTGTTTGAACGGCACTGGAGGTTTTGTTGTTTTCAATAAGCCACGACGATAGTGCATTCCAAAATACAGGACCAAAATATGTTAGAGTTACTTCGATGTACTTCTTTGCCGAAGGTGCCTTCTCTTCAAACAATACATCGCTAAGCAGGGGAACAGGCCTGAGATAATTTGTGGAAGCCCCATAGATATCAAAATCCAGCACTGGCATTTCACTCTTTGTAAGGAAACCATTGATTTCCTTAAAAATACAAATAGGAGCTATTGACCGCATCTTTGCTTCATCTAGAATCATTGTAATCTTAACACCAACACTGGAGACTTGCGATATCTTCTCAAATAGTGCTTGGACGCATGGTTCCGGAAATAGTAGGGCACCTGCAAAAGAATCAGCAAACAACTCGGCCTCTTTCTTTGCTAGTCCTGGGGTGAGTATATGTGCGAGTTCATGCAAGAGCCAAAAGGTGAAATCACATACCTTGGTCTCAATATTAAGATATAAGCAATACACCTGTAACTTCTGCAAATGTATGACCAATGCCTGGTCACCCTTTTCTCCCCACAGAACAGGTATGAAAACAATAGGAAAAAGCTGCATATAGTCAAGGATGTGCTTTGGAGTGATGATTTGGTCTTGCCTCAGGTTCAGTATTCTTCTGAATGAGGCTGCAGCCTTTTGTATGTAGGCATACTGGTTGGAAGGTTCTTTCAGGTTTGGAATCGACAATAGGGATGAAGGCTCTGCATCCTTAAAGATTTCATGTAGGTATTCCATAACTATAGTAGCGTTTTCTGCCCTATACACATCTGTTTTAACCTTCTTACGCGTTCGATACGCAAAACTACCAATTGCATCCTCTTCTTTCAGGACTATTTCAGAAAAAGACATCTGTAGAATTGAGGCCAGTTTTAATAGGGATGCGGGACGAGGCATTTTAGCACTCTTGAGCCATTGGGAGACGCTCTCTCGTGAAATTCCCAAGGAATCGGCAAGGTTGGATTGGTTCAGTCCAAGCATTTCCATTTTGTTCTTGATTGCAGTGATATTCAGCTTTTTCATCTATGATCAGTGTATTGCTACTTGTCAACTTTTGTCGAAAAAAAGTTTGAGACTAAATAAGCACCCCGCCATATTTAGTATAAAAGTGGCTCCTGAGAGACCAACTGGGATGATATCACTGAAAAGGTTTCTCCCTTGGTAGAGATCTGTTCCATGCCTGGGTGTGATGAGAGCCATGAAGCCTCCTTGGAGTACCTTGATCCAAGGATACTGGGTAGAGAGGATTCATATGCTCTCTGTATCCAAATATTTGGACAACAAACCAAATATTGCAATTTATTGGATTCCTGTTGCAGAACTGAATATTGCATGATATCCTTTCTATATAGAATTTTCACGTAATAATAATCATCCAAATATTTGGATAAAGGTATAGGAATCATGGCTGTCAAATTGAAAGATATTGCGCTAAAAAGTGGAGTCTCGATTTCAACAGTATCTAGAATTCTCAGCAATGACACCTCTCGCAAGAGCAAGAAGGAGACCATTGAAAAGGTTGTGCAGGTTGCCAGGGAGATGGGGTATTTTGCACAAAAGGCATTTGACCAGAGAGCGGGTGCCTTATCGCCCACTATTACGCTGGGGTGTATCTTTACCTCCGATCATGAGTCCTTTGTATCCCCCTTTTTTTCACAGATTCTCGCAGGTATCCAAAAAGAGATTCTTGCCCGGGGCGAAGAGCAACAGATTATCTTCTCAACCTTCAACATCGGTGATGCCGGGTACCGTCAGGCGATTGCACAAAGCCGTCTCGACGGCGCCATCGTATTGGGGCGTACTACCTTGGAAAACATCTCCTTCATCAAGGGGCATATTCCCTACTTGGTCTATGCCGGGCTGAACCGGATAGGCCAGGGGTTTGACGAGGTGCTCTGTGATGCCCGCAAAGGGGTCATCGAGGCTGTCCAGTATCTCCATCGTCTTGGCCATAGGAGCATTGGGTTCATCGGCCCCACCTTGAAAAAACATCCGGTCTTCAACGAGCATAGGTATGCAGGCTTTGTTGACGGTCTTGCCTCTTTTGGCCTTGCAGTGGATCCTGCTTTTGTCTACGACTCCTTTCTCACCGCCTTGGATGGGTATGAGGGGATGAAGGCAATGGTACGAGCGGGACGGCTTCCAACTGCTGTTGTCTGTGCCAACGATACGGTGGCTATGGGTGTGTTGAAAGCCCTTGGGGAGGAGGGGATCGCTGTTCCCTCGGGCATCTCGGTCATCGGTTTTGACAATATTGAAAATGCAGCCTTCCTCAGCCCGTCGCTTACCACCATTGATGTCCCGAAGGCTGAACTCGGACGCTATGCTACTACAGTCTTGCTGGACAGGATCCAGAACAGACGAACCTATCCCCTGCAGGTAACCCTGCCTTTCACCCTCTTGGAGCGTGAAAGCACAGGTCCTGCCCCAGATTTGGATACACAAGAGGTCATATCATGAAAAAGAACTTGCTGGTCATGCATGGGGGAGGCCCCACAGCGGTGATCAATGCATCCCTCTACGGGATCATTGAAGAAGCGAAACAAAACAGCGCCATCGATAGGATCCTCGCCGCCGACGGCGGGACAGGGGGCTTTCTTGCGGGAAAGATTCTTGATCTGACCAACACCCCCCAAAGAGAGCTGGACCTGCTGCCCCTCACCCCGGGCTCTGCCATAGGGACAAGCCGCGATACCCTCAAGGCGGAAGACTACACCTTGATGGCAGCAAAACTTGAGGAGCTTGGCATTGGCTTTGTCCTGATGACAGGTGGCAATGGGACGATGGATACCTGCAAAAAACTCTCTGATGCATGTCGGGCTCTGGGCATCGCCGTATGCGGCGTTCCCAAGACGATGGACAACGACCTCTCCAAGACCGACCACAGCCCAGGCTTTGGCTCGGCGGCGCGCTACCTTGCAGGGTCGGTGCGTGAGGTTGCCCAGGATGTGAAAGGCCTGGCTATCCACGTGGTGGTCGTCGAGGTCTTTGGCCGGGATGCGGGGTGGCTTGCCGCCTCTACAGTATTGGCAAGAGAAGAGCAAGGGGATGCTCCGCATATGATCTTATGCCCCGAGACAGCTTTCGACGAGGAGGCTTTTCTTGCCAGGGTACAGGAGCTTTACACCCAGAAAGGTGGGGTCGTCGTCGTTGCAAGCGAGGGCTTGCGGTATAAGGACGGCACTCCGATAGTCAAGCCAATATTCACCGTAGGCAGGGCGACCTACTTCGGGGACGTCTCAGCGTATCTGGCCCAGCTTGTCATCGAGAAGCTTGGCATCAAGGCACGAAGCGAGAAGCCAGGCATCCTGGGAAGGGCATCAAGTGCCTGGATCAGCACTGTCGACAAGGATGAGGCCACCTCCTGTGGCAGAGAGGCTGTCAAGCTAGTCACTTCTGGTAAGAGTGGCTATATGACAGCTATCGAGAGGATCAGTACAGATCCCTACGAATCTCGCATTGTTTCCATCCCGATCGATGAGGAGGTCATCACCGCAAGGGTGCTGCCTTCTTCCTATATTGATGTCGAGCATTTTGACATCGATCCGTCATTCGAGCAGTGGCTCTCCCCCCTGGTGGGGCCAGAGCTCGGCTCGTTCATATCATTTCGTAGATAAGGGAGACTCATATGGATTATAGCTTTTTTCACAAGGAACCCTCAGAGCTCACCGTTGGAAATAAGGTCAACGTCAAGTTGCTTGGCGACAGCGGTGAAGTTTTTTATGAGATTGCCAAGGAGATGGTGGAGACCATCAAGGAGCATAACAAGAAGGGTGAAACGACCGTCTTCATCGTTCCTGTAGGACCGGTGGGGCAGTACCCGATATTCACGCGCCTGGTTATGGAGCAGCAGGTAAGCCTCGCTTCTTGCTATTTTATCAATATGGACGAGTATCTCACAGAGGAGAAGCAGTACCTCCCCCTTGGACACAAGCTCTCCTTCCGCTCCTTTATGGAAGAGAATGTCTACTCCCAGATCCCCGCCCACCT
Organism: uncultured Sphaerochaeta sp.; assembly: GCA_964588005.1. Taxonomy (GTDB): domain Bacteria; phylum Spirochaetota; class Spirochaetia; order Sphaerochaetales; family Sphaerochaetaceae; genus Sphaerochaeta. Next base: position 42,126 of record CAZPOJ010000002.1, on the reverse strand, counting down.
GACCGTTCCCCTCGAGCAGCGCATCTTCCCCGATCCCAACGACCCCTCCAAGGTGCAGACGCTCATCGAAGAGCTGGGCGGGGTGGATATAACTTTTGGAGGGATAGGCATCAACGGACACCTTGCCTTCAACGAACCGCAGGAGCATCTCTCCCTTGAGGAGTTTAGACGCCTAGAAACCCGCGTTCTCGCTATAAGTGCCGAGACCCGGGTGGCAAATGCGATAGGCAACCTCAACGGGGCCATTGATGCGATGCCCAAGTTTGCCGTAACTCTTGGTATGCGCCAAATCCTCGGGGCAAGGAAGGTTCGTCTGGGAGTGTTCAGGCCTTGGCACCAGGCTGTCCTGCGCCAGACCCTCTTTGGAGCGATGGAGACCCATTTCCCGGCGAGCCTGCTCCAGGGCCACCCTGATGCGATGATCTACAGCAACAACGTTGCAAGCCAGAGGCCCTTCTGATGCGCATAGAGAATGCTCGGATATACCACCGAGGCACCTTTGCCCTTGGATCGATCCGCTGGGAGGGAAAAACTATCACCTCAATGGGTGAAATCCTTGATCCTATTGAGGGTGAAGAGGTTTTTGATGCTTCCAAGCGGTATCTTGTTCCCGGATTCATCGATGTGCACACCCATGGGGGTGCCAACATCGATATCAACCATATCAGTGATACCGATGCTATCGATCGGCTCTCGCTTTTCTTCGCCTCAAAGGGCATCACCAGTTTTCTTGGTTCTGTCGCCACCGATACAAAAGAGAGGACCGAAGAGATTCTTAGGACACTTTCCGCTTCCATTGCAAAGGGGAATCCGGGCAGTCAGTTGCTGGGAATTCATCTGGAAGGGCCTTTTATCAGTTGCGAGTACAAGGGGGCGATGCCAAAAGAGCTTTTGCGCGATGGGGACGCCGCTTTGCTTGAGCACTACCTCAAGGTAGCTGATAACAACGTGCTCTACCTCACCGTCGCCCCTGAGCTGCCGGGTGTCATCCCCCTTATCAGGGAGTACAAGGAGAGGCTGGTCATAGCAATCGGTCACAGTGGAGCTGACTACGAGACCAGTATGGCGGCGATAGAGGCCGGTGCCACCTCTTGTACCCATATTTTCAATGCCATGAAGCTCTTTCATATGCACCGTCCGGCCATCACCGGAGCTGCACTTGAGAGTGATATCTACTGCGAGGCCATCTGTGACGGTTTCCATCTGGCTCCTGCCACTGTGCGCCTGTTGCTCAAGACAAAGGGCTACGACAAGGTGGTTGCCATCACCGACAGCATGATGGCTGCAGGCCTTCCCGATGGGCGGTATACGCTTGGCACCATGGATGTGGAGGTGGTCGACGGGGATGCAAAGCTTCTTGACGGAGTGCGCGCCGGCAGTACCCTCACCATGGACAGGGCGCTGTCCAACCTGCTCGCTTTTACCGGGAACTCCCTAGAACAGGTCCTGCCGTTGCTGACGGAAAATCCTGCCCGAATGTTGCATATTTTTGATCGAAAAGGAAGCCTTGAGGTTGGCAAGGATGCCGACTTCACGTTGCTTGACCCCACACTACACGTCGCACGCACCTATGTATGCGGCACCCTTGCCTATGCAGGGAGAGGAATACACCTATGAGTCTTATACCCTTGCGTCCCATACTGGAAGCAACCGACCGACTGCTTTATGCCCAGGGAGCGTTCAACGTGAATGCTGTAGCCCAGGCAAAGGCTGTAATTGACGTGCACGCGATGTTCCGTGCCCCTGCGATCCTGCAGGGGGCGGACCTGGCGAACGGCTTCATGGGAGGGCGCACTGATTTTCTCAATGCCACCCTTGAAGACAAGATAGCGGGAGCTAAGAATATTGCCAGTGCAGTAAAAAAGCTCGCTGCAGAAGCTACGATTCCCATCGCCTTGCACCTCGACCATGGACGCGACCTTGCCAGCGTAAAGGCCGCCATCGACGGAGGGTACACCTCGGTCATGATCGATGGATCCTCCCTCTCGCTCAAGGATAATATCGAGCTGACGCGCGAAGTGGTCAAGTACGCCCACCCCCTGGGTGTCACCGTCGAAGGAGAACTGGGTATCCTGGCAGGTATAGAGGACCACGTCTTTTCCGAGACCAGCTCCTATACCAATCCCCTGGATGCCGTCAGGTTCTTCAAGGAGACCCGCGTCGATGCCCTGGCCATCAGCTACGGCACCATGCATGGGGCCAACAAGGGAAAGGGAGCAAAGGTGCGCAAGGAGATAGCGATAGCCATCAAGGAGTCCCTTCGCCACGAACATATCTTCGGGGTGCTGGTGAGTCACGGCTCCTCTACAGTGCCGACCTATATAGTTGATGAGATCAACGCCCTAGGGGGAGATATCCATAATGCCTATGGTATCGCCCTGTCCCAGTTGCAGGAAGTCGGCAAGCTGGGTATCGGCAAGATAAACGTCGATACCGACATCAGGTTGGCGGTGACGCGCAACCTCAGGGAGCACTTTGTACGCCAGCCTGAGCACCAGGGCGATCCAGCTGTCCAGGCTATCTGGAAGATTCTAAAGGCCAATCCGAAGGCGTTTGACCCCAGACTCTTTTTGACCCCGATTATGGATACGGTCATGTATGGAACCATCCCCAATGAAGGTGTCAGAGGGATAACCGAGTGTATCCGTCGTGGCGTAATGGAGGTGGTGGGCACCCTGGTCGTGCAGTTTGGCTGTGTTGGTATGGCAAGCCAGGTTGAGGTCAAGAGCTTGGAATGGATGGCAGATTTCTATAAGAAGGAGGGCATTTGATGCAACATATATACGTAAACTTTAAGCGCTTTGATATTCCCCCAACCCTGGGGGGGGTCAATAGAGTTGCCCCCAGTCGCGATTGGGCAAGAACTATAGTGGATGCGACCCTGCCCACACTGGAGAAGTATGATGCAGGTGAGGTCGCTTTCACCCACTTCTACCCCGAGGCCCATCTCATTGGGGCCTTGGAGGCAGTAGGGAGTTCGAAAGCTCTGGCTGTAGGGAGCCAGGGTGTCTACCGAGGCGATACCGCCCTAGGAGGAAACTTCGGCTCCTTCACGACCGGACGCCCGGCCAACGCCATGGTGGCCCTTGGATGTAATGATACCATTATAGGCCACTGCGAGGAACGCAATGACAAAAATGAGATCCTCGCACTGGGGGGCAACACCGACCGCACAAAGGTCAACACCTTGTTGAACAAGGAGGTCCTCTGTGCCCAGAAGGCCGGCATGCAGGTCCTGTACTGCGTAGGGGAGAAGGAGAGCGAGCTCTCTGACTGGAAAGAGGTGCTCGCCGAGCAACTGACCCTAGGCCTAGAGGGGTGTGACCTCAGCAGTGTCACCATAGCCTACGAACCGGTATGGTCCATCGGCCCTGGCAAGAAGCCTGCGGACAAGGCATATATCACCAAGGTCGCACGCTTTATCAAGGAGACCATGGGAGCCGTCCCTGTTGTCTATGGGGGTGGGCTGAAAGAGGACAATGCAGCGATGCTCGCTTCCATTGAAGAGATTGACGGTGGCTTGATCGCCCTTACCCGCTTTAGCGGGGAGATCGGGTTCTATCCTGATGAGTACCTGGCGATTATCGAGATTTATATGCAGGCGAAGAGAAGAGGAGCAACACAATGAAAGTAGAATTGGAGTATGGAAAAGGAACGATGACGGCAGATCTGCCTGAAACAACTGACGTATTTATCCCAGGGATAACCATAGCGGACCCTCCCTTCATACCTGAGGATATGATCGAGGAAGAGACCCGCAGGAGCATCCGCAACCCCATTGGCATGGAGCCGCTTTCCAAGCTTGCAAAGCCTGGGCACAAGGCTGTCATCATCTTTCCCGATAGGGTCAAAGGTGGCGAACAGGCAACCAGCCATCGCAAAGTCTCCATCAAGGTGGCCCTTGAGGAGTTGTATGCAGCAGGGGTAGCCAAGAAGGATATCTTGCTTATCTGCTCCAACGGACTTCATAGGAAGAATACCGACAAGGAGATTCTGGGAGTCTTGGGTAGTGAACTCTACTACCAGTTTGCCCCCTCCCATCAGATCATGAACCATGACAGTGAGGATTACGAGCATCTGATTGACCTTGGGGTGACCGAATCCGGTGATCCTGTGATCATGAACAAGTATGTCTATGACGCTGATATCGCCATCCTGATCGGGCATGTGCAGGGCAATCCCTATGGAGGATACTCAGGAGGGTACAAGCACAGTGCCACCGGCATCACCCACTGGAAGAGCATTGCAGCCCACCACGTTCCCAACGTGATGCATCGTGAGGACTTCATTCCGGTCAACGGGCATAGCCTCATGCGAACCAAGTTCGACCAGATCTCCATGCACATGGAAGATCGTATGGGCAAGAAGTTCTTCTGCTGCGATGCCGTACTCGATACCAAGTCACGACAGATTGCACTTTACTCCGGCTATGCCAATGAGATGATGCGCCTCTCGTGGGTCGAGGCAGACAAGAGGACTTACGTCCCCTTTGCCGAGAAGAAGTATGATGTACTGGTTTTCGGGATGCCCCAATTTTTCCACTATGGAGAGGGGATGGGAACCAACCCGGTGATGATGATGCAGGCCCTCAGTGCCCAGGTCATCAGGCATAAGAGAATCATGAGCGACAAGTGCGTCATTATATGCTCTTCTCTGTGCAATGCTTACTTCCATGATGAGCTTTGGCCCTACACCCGCAAGATGTACGAGATGTTCCAGAAGGACGAGATGAATACCCTCCCTGACATGCACCGCTATGGCGAGTACTTTGCAACCGATGAGGAGTATATACGCCAGTATCGTTACTGCAATGCGTTCCACCCCTTCCATGGGTTCTCCATGATAAGTTGTGGACACCTGGCGGAAACGAACACCAGTGCCATCTATATAGTAGGTGCTCAGGAGCCTGGCATTGCCCGTGGCATGGGGCTGAAGACAAGGGCGACCTTTGAGGAGGCCCTCGAGGATGCAAAGAAGAAGTTTGTAGGGGAGAACCCCAACATCCTGGCCCTCCCCCTTGCTTTCAAGACAGCTGCGGTGCATCTCTGTATGAAGGATGAGGTGGCCCCCACTACCTTCCATTAAGGGTAGGTGAGGTTTGCTTGCAAAAGCTCGTTGGTGCACACCGACAAATTGCAGTAACGCGAGTAGCAAAGAAAACCGTAAGGAAGCGATAGCCCGGGGATTTTGGCTTTGCCAAGGCCCCCGGGCTATCATCTCCTACTTCTATTTCTATTTCCCCTATACCCTTTTTATACACACTACCTTTCCTCCGTATGGGCCCTCATACGCATACGAGGTTCTGGCTCCTGGAAGAAACCGAACCATCCAGACTCCTTCTTCCTTCATTATAAGAGGAGAAAAAGTACGTGGTACGAGCTATATTCCCCCTTTTTATATATTTCAGTTTGACAATCCACGCTTCATCTTCCTATAGTTACGGTATGAGGAAATTACCCATGAAAAAAATACTGTTGATGCTCCTGGTCCTTGTGGTCTCTCTCTCCTTTGGGTTCGCCCGAGCCAATAGGGAGAAACATCCCGATGAGATGATTCGTATCGGTCTTATCTGTGAAAGCACCGTCGATGACGGACTTTGGTGTGAGAGCATGTACAGCTCCTTGCTGGCCGTACAGCAGATGCGTGGTGATATCATTGTCAGCCTGAGTGAAAAGCAGAACCCCATGGCGGCAGGAACCTCCATCATGCAGTTCATTGCCCAGGGCTACGATATCATCATCGCCCATGGAGCCCAGTACGGAAACATCGTCAGAGACCTTGCCCCCAGCCATCCATCGGTCATCTTTGCCTATGGAACTGGTGCGGACACCAGCATTCCGAATGTGTTTTCCTACACCCCTAAAAGCGAAGAGACCGGCTACCTCAATGGGATAGCAGCAGGCCTTGGTACCAAGACCAATATAATTGGACTCATAGGCTCTGTCGACGGTGGGGATGCTGCAAGATATGACCGTGGGTTTGTCCTGGGAGTGCGATCAGTGAATCCTGAGGCAGATGTCAGAATTGTCCATACCGGCACCTTTACCGACTACATCCGCTCCTCCCAGATGGCACACCTCTATGTAAGGACAACAGGTGCTGATATACTCAGCGGCTCTTCCCAGCAGGCCAAGGGTGCCCTTCGGGCAATTGAGGACTATCCCGGAGAAGATATTTTTTGGCTTGGGGTCGATCCCAACAGTCCCAAGGTCCTTGCCGCCCAGCAATACAACTGGATTCCCATGCTAAACTCCCTCCTGGAGCATAAGAGCAAAGGCATCCGAGGAGGCGTGAACCTTACCTTGAGCTTTGAGAATGGGGGCTTCTCCTATGAAATCATCACCGAGCAGCCTGAAATCCGTGATGCCCTGAACAAGGCAAAGGAAGAGCTCTCCAAAGGGACGCTCTCCATTGATTGGAAGAGCGTGAAGCTGTAAGGGGAAACTATGCATCTCGCTCCTGGCCCTACACGTAACCTTCCGGATGTTTTTACCTGTCTTGATGGGGAACAGGTTCTGCGAGCAGAGCAGTGGAGAGCAAAACGGAGAGGTGAAATCTTGGAGTTGTTCCGAGAGTTTGTGTATGGAAGGCTTCCTGATATGCATGATGTGGCCGTTTCCCTACGCCTCGCTGAAGTCACAAAGGGTCAAAGTATCATGGGTGGCTCGGCTATCCGAAAGACGATAGAAATAACAGCCGAGAGGCATGGCCTTCAACATAGCTTTTCTGCTGTCATTTTCATTCCTGTCTCTGCTACAAAACCAGTTCCCTGCTTTCTCACCATGTGCAATACAGGAATTCAGCATGGGGATCCTGCACGACATTTCCTTAGTCCTTTTTGGCCTGCAGAAACAATAGTTGCCCAAGGATATGCTGCTTGCATCGTCCATGCCCAAGATATTGTCCCCGATTATGATGAGGGCTTTGCCCTGGGGTTTCATAAGCTTTTTCCTGAATATACTGGGGCAGGCAGACCCGATGATGCATGGGGGGCCATCAGCGCATGGTCCTGGGGAGCAAGTCGCCTGATGGATTATTTTGCAACCGATGACCACCTTGATAAGACGAAAGTCGCTATAGTTGGCCACTCTCGAGGGGGGAAAACAGCCTTATGGACTGCTGCCCAAGACGAACGATTTGCAATGGTGGCTAGCAGCTGTGCCGGCAATACTGGCGATTCCCTTTCTCGTCAGAGCCGGGGAGAGACCGTCTCAGAGATAACAAAACGGTTTCCTTTCTGGTTTTGCAGAAACTACCAGCAGTTTGCCGATAATGAATCTGCCTTGCCCATTGATCAGCATATGCTGCTCTCTTTGATCGCACCAAGGCTTCTGTATACGACTTCAAAGACCTTTGATGCGTGGGCAGATCCGAAAGGTCAGTTTGAGAGTCTGCTAGAGGCAAGTGCAGTGTATCGCTTGCTTGGAAAGAGAGGAATGACGGCTCAAGAGCAACCAAGCCCTGAGAACCCCATAATCGATAGTGAGGTGGGCTATCACCTGAAAACGGGTTTCCATAGCTTGGATGAGTATGACTGGAATTTGTTCTTGCAGTTTGCTGACAGGCACTTATAGGGAGAGGCAAAAAAAGACGAGGAGCTATAAGGAAGAACAAGGATTTTCCCAAAAGCTTGTTATTTCCAAGAATCTATATACATGGTTCTTTTTTCTCGTGAGGATTGTTCAGCTCTGTCCAGTATATTCTGAATCTCACACCCCTCCTTGAAGGAGCAGACCTCACCATGTTCTCCCCGTATGCCTGCTATGAATGCCCTGTCTTGGTCTATGATGAAGTCTGTCATGAAGGTTTGCTCTTGTGTGGCAATCCTCTGGGGGAGGGGATCATACCCTCCGTCCTTCTGCTTGGGACGATACAGGAGAAAGTCATCCTCCAAGGAGAGCTTGATTAGCCCTCCCTCCCCACTGACTTGTATGCGAAACTCATCCAGGCCCACCCGACTCATATGCAAGGAGCAGAGCTCCCCCTGGTCTCCTACAGCTGTAATAGACGCGGAGTCATCATTTTCCACCTTGCTTTTTTGATTATAGCCAACTGGGCGAACTGGAATATGGGTTTGGGTGGTGCAGGTGAGCTCTTTGATGTGGATATTGCATGCATACTTGGTGATGTCCAGGATATGGGAGCCAAAGTCTTGGAGAGAGCCGAATCCGCTTGCCCTTTTGTCCATCCTCCACTCAAAGGGGATGGTAGGATTGGCAAGACGAAGCCCTCCATAGGAGATGCTGAGGGTATAGATTCTCCCCATCTTTTCGGTGACCAGGCGCTTCAGGGCAACAACTTGGTTGGAGAAGCGAAGACCGTAGCCTACCATAGTGAATACAGGCTCCTTTTCCAAAGCGCCCAGAATAAGTGAGCAGTCACTGTAGGTGCTCACCAGAGGTTTCTCTACCAAGATTGCCCTCTTTGCTTGTATGGCCTTGAGTATGAAGGGGGTGTGCATGTTGGAAGGGGTGCAGATGATAACCGCATCTACTGCATCCAGGAGCTCTTCATAGCTCCTTGATGCCCTACAGGTTTGTAGGCTGTGCTCGGCAATGAATGCCTTGCTTCTCTCCAAAGTTCTGTTATAGACCGCCTTGACCTCAACATCTTGGATCTGTGCCAGAGCATGGGCATGGTATGCCCCAATGCTGACAGTGCTCCCTGTTCCGACTATCCCTATCTTTACCTTCATGTGCATGCACTCCTTGTTGGAGATTTTTCCTGCTCTCTCTGCTTTCACAGTATAAAGGTATGCTCCCCGGATGCAACCTTCTTTTAGCCTTGGGCTAAAAGGATGTTGTTTGGGAGATTTTTAGGAGTATTTTCCTTTTGTTATAGAATATTTGGGTTAAATTTTCATGCTAGTTGCAAAAAGAGATGCCGAGCAATATTGATAAAATAGAGAGAAAACTGGTGCTTTATAACGAGTTATCCCAAATTTATATTTATTTTCCTTTACAAACAGGAAAATCCAAGCAATACTTTATCCATACAGTTTCTTTTTTGTCCAAATATTTGGATTGATTTGCAAAACTAGGATTAAGCAGGACAAACAGAGGTAAGGGGATACTATATGGCTATACAGCACGTCGGTGACCAGACTAAAAAGAAAGCCCGAAAGCTCAAGGACTTTTCTGATGGTCCCAAACGAGTACGATACATTATGATGACAGGCTCGATCATTGGGGGAATCCTTCTCTGGTTTCTCATTACCCTGATCCCCTCCATCAACACATTCTTGGCAAGTCCCAAGCAGGTGTTCGCTGCCTTGATCTCAGAGTCCCAGGCAAATGGAAGATACTTCAAGGATATCTCCATCTCGCTGCAGAGGGTGCTCATTGGATTTGGGCTAGCCTTCGTCTGTTCCATCCCTGTTGCATTCCTGATGGGCTGGTATCCCAAGGTACGAAACCTTGTCGAGCCCTGGATTCAGTTTTTGAGGACTATTCCCCCCATCGCCCTCATCCCCTTGGTCATTCTTGCCATGGGTCTGGGTGAACCCCCCAAGTACACCATCATCTTTGTTGCCGCATTCCTGGTAATGGTTGTCACCATCTACCAAGGGGTAAAGGAAGTGGACAAGACCCTTATCCGGGCTGCCTATACCTTTGGTGCAACGGATAAGGATCTTTTTCTGGATATTGTCATCCCAGCCTCCTTTCCCTACATCCTGGTAGGGGCTCGCCTGGGTATGGCAGCCAGCCTGACCACCCTCATCGCAGCAGAGCTGACAGGAACCACCTTCGGCCTGGGAGCGAGAATTCAAGGGGCTCAGCAGTTCATGGATACCTCCATTGTGCTGCTGGGTATCATCACCATCGGAATAATTGGGTTTGTCCTGGACAAGATCCTCTTGCTCATCGAGAAAAAACTCACCCTCTGGAAGTAATATATGGCAAAGACACTTATATCTATCAAGAAACTGCATAAAGAGTATCAGGTCGAGAAGGGCCCCAGCGTAAACGCCCTCAATGGGGTCTCCCTTGAAATCGAGGAGAACGAGTTCGTCTGTGTTGTCGGCCCTTCGGGGTGCGGTAAGACCACCTTGCTCAACATCATCGCAGGCCTGGAGCCTTTTGACAGTGGTACGGTCACCATGGATGGAGAGGCCATTGTGGGACCTGGGCCCGAGAGGGGAGTCATCTTTCAGCAGTATGCGCTCTTCCCCTGGATGACCGTGCGCAAGAATATCGAATATGGACTGAAGTTCATCAAGAAACCTGTTCAGGTTGAGAAGGTTGATGCGCAGGGGAAAAAGACAGAGGTCACGGTGATGCAAAAGCTCTCCCCTGAGGAGAAGCGAGCCATCTCCGATCGCTACATCAAGATGGTCAACCTCTCTGGGTTTGAAAACAGCTATCCCAAGGCGCTCTCCGGTGGAATGAAGCAGCGTGTCGCCATAGCACGTGCCTATGCGCTGAACCCTGAACTGCTGCTGATGGACGAGCCTTTTGGGGCCTTGGATGCCCAGACCCGTGCCCAGCTGCAGGAAGACTTGCTCAAGACATGGGAAAATGAGCGAAAGACCGTATTCTTCATCACCCATGATGTCGATGAGGCTGTGCTGCTCTCTACCAAGGTTGTCATCATGAGTGCCCGCCCCGGGCAGATCAAGGAGATCGTTGATATTGACCTTCCCTATCCCAGGAACCAGGCAACCAAGCTGGACGAGGATTTCATCAAACACAAGAATAGGATTTGGAACACTGTCTACAAGATGTATCTTGAGGTGCCCAAATAAGCGTAGTAGGTAGTTCCCAACCTGGTTGGGATCATTAGATAACGTATCGTTGAAAATTCCATTAGGAGGAATTATGAAAAAACTTACCGTATTAGTGCTCATGGCCCTTTGTGTCCTGTTTGCAGTCTCTGCAGCAGGTGCTCCTGAGGCAGGTGCTCAGAAACTGACCACCGTCCGAGTAGGTATCCACGCCAATGAAGGCGGGACTCCCCTGGCGGCAGTCGCTCTGGAAAAGGGCTTTTTTGCCAAGTATGGCATCAAGCCCGTCTTCACCATTGTTGAAAGCGGTCCTGCAGAGATGACTGCAATGCGCTCAGACAACCGCTCCTTGGATGTCGGCTACATCGGAGCAGGTGTTGCTTGGAACCCTATCGATGGAGCTGGTAACTCACTCTCCTTCGTATTTTTGGACTGCCTGAGCAATGCTGAGATGTTCCTTGCAAAGAAAGGTCTGTTTGTCGATACAAACAAGAACGGCAAGTTCGACAATGATGAGATTTTTGCCGGCCTGAAGGGCAAGAAGGTCTACATTGAGGTTGGCACCACCCCTGGTGGCTGGTTCAAGTCCCTGCTCGAACTGATCAATGCAGGAATTCCCGCTAGCGAACAGGTCTGGATGCATAGTGAAACCTCTTCGTATATGGCCGGGTACACAGCACCAAACAATAACCCTGCCAATAGGGTAGAGGTCATCAACACCTTGAACTCCAACCTCCCTGCAGGTATGGCTTCCAACGGTGGCATGGATGTTGTGGTTGGGTTCTCTCCTGCTACCAGCATCATTCTTAAGACCAATAAGGATGTGGAGCTGATCGGCACAACAGTAGGGAACTTCCCTCCTGAGAAGTCCTTCCCTTCCACCTGGGTAGCAAGTGACAAGTGGCTCCAGGAGAGTCCTGAAGTTGCACAGAACTTCATCAATGCCTTGTATGAAGCTGGTATCTGGAGAGCTGAGAACATCGATGAGGCAATGCGTATCGGTGAAAACCTCTCCCAGAAGCCCGTCAACTCCTTTGACCCTACCAACCTCGTAGCCCCCACCAAGAAGATGTACCAGGAGTGGTTCGCTTCTAAGGATGGTGATGGATATGCATACATGAAGGCTTTGTACTCAGCTCGTCTGCCCAACGTTCCTGCCGGTAACCCCATCAGGAGTTTTGAAGAGGCTTTTGCTGATTCCTATGTATTGAATGCCATCAAGAACATCAAATAACAGCGATAGTAGTATTGATTTCTGGCTGGAACAGCTTGCTGTTCCAGCCAGAATCCTCTCCTTTCCTTGTTTCTCTTTCTTTGTTGTATACTTGTCATAGCAGGCATGTATTTCTGCCTGCATCCAACTAAAGGATCCCCCTATGCACATCACCTGTACTACCCAAAGAGCAGCATCCCATCTCTCTGAAGAAGCGATGCAAGCCTACCTGCACAACAACAAGGGTCTCATCGAATCGGTAAAGACGGGACTGGAACAGGACAGAGCTTCCTTGGGATGGTTCACCGTCGACCAGGGGTGCTCTGCAGACCTGCACACCTTGGCTGCCAAGGTTCAGAGCATGGCAACGGTGATGATAGTCATCGGGATAGGAGGATCGAACAGGGCTGCCATAGCAGCGCTAAAGGCCCTCAAACGAAGATCAACAAGTCCTACCACACTCTACTTTGCCGGTGACTCGCTGAGCACTACACAGCTACAGGATGCCCTGCACCTGGTAGAGACGAACTCCGTAGTGCTGAATATAATTGCCAAGGATTTTAATACGGTTGAACCTGGGATCTGGTTTCGGGTGCTGCGCTCTGCGATGCAGAAGAAGTATGGTTCAAGGTATAGCGAAAGAATTGTTGCCACCGGCAGTAAAGGTCCTGGCCAGCTGTATGAGCTGGCCAAGCTGCATGGGTATGCATTCCTCCCTTTCCCCCAGGATGTTGGAGGACGGTTCTCCGCCCTTACCCCTGTGGGACTCTTCCCCATGGCTGTTGCAGGCTTGGATGTGGAAAAGATCCTGGAGGGTGCGAGAAAGCAGGAACAAGCGTGCAAAAAGACCCCTATCGTGGAGAATGCTGCAGTACGGTATGCTGCGCTGAGGAACCTTGTCAGGGAGAAGGGGATACAGATAGAGAGCCTTGTCTTCTTTGAACCCGATCTTTTTGCGTTTTCCCGGTGGTGGATCCAGCTCTTCGCAGAGAGCGAAGGGAAGACTGACCACGTCCTTTTTCCGGTAGGGTTCTCCTATTCCGAGGATCTGCATGCTGTGGGCCAGTATGTGCAGGAGGGACCTCGTATCATCTTGGAGACCTTTCTCCGCTTGGACTATCAGACAGAGAAGCTCATCATTGAACCCTCTGAAGAGGTTATTGACGGGTTCTCCTATCTCGACGACAAGCCTTTCTCTGTCTTGAACGAGAGTGTCTATCGATCGGCACTGAAGGCCCATTCTGAAGCTGGGGTTCCTTGTTGTGAGCTTGTCTTCAGCCGCGCTCTTGATGAGCAGACGATGGGTTCCCTTTTCTGGTTCTTTCTTTTCTCCGCCTATCTTTCAGCCACGTTGCTCGGGGTAAATCCTTTCGACCAGAATGGGGTTGAAGAGTATAAAAAGAATATGTACGCTGAATTGGGCAAGAAGGGGGCCAAATAATGCACACAGGGAGTACCCTATGGCTGTAAAGCTAAAAGATATCGCCAAGGACGCAGGAGTCTCCATCTCAACGGTGTCAAGAATCCTGAACAACGATATGAGCAAGAAGGCAAACGAGCAGACCAGGGCAAAAGTATTTGAAGCTGCTGAGCGGTTGGGCTACTTTGCCCAGAGGCTCGCTCCCGCACGCTACATGGAGTACAAAACCGCTGACAAGACCTTCTCTGTCGCCTGTATCCTTACCAGCGAGCATGAAACCTATGTTTCCCCCTTCTTCTCAGCCCTGCTTGCAGGTATACAGCAAGAGGTCATCAACCAAGGCCCGGCTTTCCCGCATAACTTCTTTGTCACCTATATCAAGGATCCGGGGTTTATGCAGTTTATCCAGCATAGTCAGCTCGACTGTGCCATCATGTTGGGTCGCACCAGCTTGGAGAATATCACCATGATCAAGAACAGTATTCCCAACTTGGTCTATGCCGGGGTGAATGAGATAGGACACGATATTGATGAGGTGCTGTGCGACGCCCATCTTGCGGTGATGGAGGCTGTGGAGTATCTGATAGGCTTGGGTCATCGCGAGATCGGGTTTATCGGGCCTACCCAGGTCAAGGGCCAGGTGTTCAACGAGCACCGCTACCAAGGCTACTGTGAGGCTATGAAAAAGCATGGTATCCCCCTCTCCGATGCCTTTGTCGTCGATGCAATTCTTACCGCAAATGATGGCTATGAAGGCATGAAACGCCTTATCATGGGCAAGAAACTTCCCACCGCCTTGTTTTGCGGAAACGACACCGTGGCCATGGGGGTCATGAAAGCCCTGGATGAAGCGGGCATCGCTGTTCCTCAGGATATCTCCCTGGTGGGTTTTGACAACATCGACACCAGTGCCTACCTCAAACCTAATCTGACAACTATAGACATACCAAAAAAGGAGCTGGGACGGCTGGCGGTAAAAGTACTGCTGGACCGGCTCTCCTCCAATCGCCAATACAGTATCAGGGTAACCATCCCCTTCTCCCTGCTTGTACGTGACAGCTGCAGGGCAGTGAACAGATAGGCTCAGAGCTGTCGCGTTTCCCTATTGTAAGGAGCTTCCCTATGGACATGATAAAGATAACAGCAGAGATGAAACCGTACCCCTGGGGAGGCTTTTCGTATATCCAAGACCTGGTCCAGCAGCCAAAGAGGAAAGGGGAGGCGATAGGGGAACTTTGGATGGGTGTCCATCCAAATGGCCCCTCACGCGTACCCTCATCCGATCATCTCCTTCTTTCTGCATTTCTTGCAAAGAACAAGAGCTTCCTTGGAGAGCATCCTGCCTTTCCTTTCCTCCTGAAGGTCATGGCTATCGAGAAGCCTCTCTCCATCCAGTGCCACCCGAATGCACAGCAGGCTCAGCGTGGCTATGCCCAAGAAGCAGAGAAGCGTACAAGTGTAGCAAAGGCCCTCTTGAACTACGCGGATGCAAACCCCAAGGCTGAGATCCTCTATGCCTTGGGCCCTTGCACCGCGATGTGTGGGTTTCGCTCGAAAGCCGAGATAGAGACACATCTGAGAAGGCTGCTTCCTCACTCCTTTGAGAGTCTCCTGGGTGGGTGTAGAGACCATGAGAATCCAATCAAGAGCTATTTTGAGTTTCTGTATACTCTGGATACAGAAACGCTCAAAGCCCTTATACAAGAGTATGCAAAAAACCTGGCACTTCTGCCTGAAGAGAGGCGGCACCCCTTCCTCACTGCCAAGGAGATTGCCCTGGAAGCTGTAACAGAGTTCCCTCAGGACCCGGGGGTCTTTGCCCCGTTCTTGCTCAATATCGTTGAGTTGGAAGATGGAGAGGCTATCTATCTGGAGCCTGGGGTAGTGCACGCCTATGTTCGTGGCAACGGCATAGAGCTGATGAACAACTCGGACAACATCCTGCGTGCAGGTCTTACCGACAAGCATATGGATGTCCAGGAGCTGATGCGTGTCATGATAGCCAAAGAGCAACCAGTAGAACGGATACCTTCCTTCAGAGACCGAGGGGGTCTGCATTTTAAGACTGAGAACCCGGATTTTGCCCTCAGTATCCTCAGTGAGGGTACCTTCTATGGAGAGGAAGGCAAGCTCTCCTTGCTGTTGTGCATGGAGGGCTCTGCCCTCATACACAAGGATGGGCACGAAATAGCCCTAGAGCGTGGAGAGTGCCTGTTGGTCGGCGCTTCTGTACAGGGGTATCAGGTAGAAACAGAGGGAACTGTGGTCTGTGCATATGCTCCTCCTGTCGGGGTGCTCTAGTTCTTAAGAAAATGCACTGGGGGATGGAGATTCTGATCATCCAGTTAATTTCACCAAGCTCCTTTATTCATGAGGAACAGAGAAATCCTCTTTGAATGATTTTCTTATACCTGCAAGAATTTTGCGAAATCGCCTATAGTCACTATTTAAGTAGTGACTACGTAAATAAAAGCAGTAAAAGTTTTTTTTATAAAAGTCGAAAAAAGTATTGATTAATTTTCTGTATCTCTGTAATGTACTACCCAGAAAGAGAACGACAACCATCTGCGTCCGTTGGACCTGATAGTATTGAAATCGGATTTTTCTAACCTCCTTTTGTTCCCTCTAGGGTTTAACCTCCTTTTCCCTAGGGGGTTTTTTTGTCTTCATGCCTCCTCTACAACCTGGTTCCCCCCCCTTGAGACGGATTTCGGTTGCTGGTTACTCTGAGGCAATTAGGGCTCATTGCGTACATTTTCTTAAAAATCCGGTATTTGCGTGTATACTTTCGTTTAGGGATACAGGAGTAGTGCAATGGTTACATTTGGAATTATCGGTACAGGGGCAATAGCAAAGAAGTTTTGTGAAGCGATTACCATGACGCCTAACGCAAAGGTGGTTGCAGTGGCTAGCAGAAGCTTGGATAGGGCCCATATGTTTGCAGATCCTTGGAATATTCCGGGGCGCTATGGTTCCTATGAGGAAATGCTTGTTTCTGAAAAGCCCGATGTGATTTATATTGCCACTACGAACAATACCCACAAGGAAATTTGTATGCAGGTGCTTGGGCATAAGCTGCATGTGCTGTGTGAGAAGCCAATGGTAATGCACCTCGAAGATGCAAAAAGCATATTTGCCTTGGCAAAGAAGAACCAGTGCTTTGTCATGGAAGCCATGTGGTCCCGATTCCTTCCTTGCATGGTAAAAGCCAGGAAATGGATACAGGAAGGAAGAATTGGAAAAGTTCACATCGCCAATATGATGGTAGCCTTGGATGCCGATCCAGATCATAGAATTAGAAATAAAGCCCTCGGTGGTGGCATCCTCTATGACTTGGGAGTCTATCCCTTGGAACTCCTCCCATTTTTGCTTGATAAGCACGTTGTTGATGTCCGAAGCATAGTAAGAATGACAGATGAGGGGATCGACAGTGCCGAGGGGATACTCTTGGATTTTGGATCCTGTATAGCTTCAGTCCATTGCTCCATGGATGTGGGTATGAGCGCTCCGTCTTTTATTTGTGGAGAGAGCGGGTACATCAGTATCCATGTTGGACACAAAGCTAAACTCATTGAATTGTTTGATGGGGAAGGTTCTTTTGTCGAATCCTTTTCCAATCCCTATACAAATGGTCTTGAGTATCAGATAGAGCATGTATGCTCTTGTGTACAGGCAGGATTGCTGGAGAGTCCTATTGTCAGCCATGCGGATACCTTGGCCTGCGTGGATCTGTTTGAGAAGATACTACCAAAGCAAAAGGACTGTCGCAAGGTCTAGCTTGCAACAGTCCTGTGTCGTTTTGAAGAAAAAGAATTAAGAGACGAGTGTTCGAATTTCTGCAATCTGACTCTCGTTGAGATCCAGGATATCTGAGTTTTCACCACTGGTATTGGAGTCCTCGATGAGCACCATCTTGGTCTCCTTTTCAGTGACGGTATTGTGCCAGAGGGACTGAGGAATATTGTATACCTTCCCCTTCTCCATCTTGACCGCCTCTATCTGCAGCCCTTCGGTTGTCTCGTTGGCAAAGATCAGGGTACATCTGCCTTCAAGCAGTACAAAGAGCTCATCGGTGAGGTTGTGTCTTTCAAGGCAGGTAATCCCGGTGATGTCATTGGCCATTTTCCAGTTCTTGATACCTACAGTCCATTTGGCATTCTCATAGACGCGCGCCATGCCTTCATTAGCGAATGCATACGACTCAATTTTCATGTGCTTTCATCCTTTTTGTACAATGGCACGGGCCTTTTTGACAATATCCTCGGCGGTGAGATGATAAAATGCAAAGAGATCTTCTGGTTTTCCAGACCTGCCAAATTGGTCCATGATTGCAACAGGCTCAACAGAGAAGCCCAGGGGTACCTTACCGACCAAAGCCTCTGAGACAGCACTGTACAATCCACCAATAACCGAGTGTTCTTCACACGTTACCATACCCTGTACATTTTGGGCGATAGCTCTAATGGCCTCTGCGTCAAAGGGCTTGATGGTATGCATATTCACGACTTTTGCACTGATTCCCTCTTGTTCCAATACCTCAGCCGCCTTGAGGGCGCGTTCGGTCATAAGACCGGTGGAGATAATAGCTACATCGGTACCTTCTTTTAGCACCAAAGCTTTGCCCACTTCAAACGGGGTATCCTCGCTGGTGATGTTGGAAACTACAGGACGGGCTATGCGCAGATAGACAGGACCATCGATAGCAGCAGCGGCAATAACAGCCTTCTTCATTTCAATGGGGTCGCAAGGAACCAGGACAGTCATATTCGGTATTACCCGCATGAGGGCGATATCCTCTATGGACTGATGACTGCCTCCATCCTCTCCAACACTGACCCCAGAGTGCGTACAGGCAACCTTTACATTCGTCTTGTTATAGGCGATTGCATTGCGGATAATCTCATATGCCCTTCCTGCGCCAAAGAGGGCGAAGGTGCTGGCAAAAGGAATCAGGCCGGAGTGTGCGAATCCAGCTGCAGCTCCCATAAGGTTTTGTTCGGCTATACCGTAGTTGAAGAATCTCTCAGGATACTTGTCGGCAAACAAGCACGTCATTGTTGCAAGTGCCAAATCGGCATCGAGGACAACGACACGAGAATTATTAGCGCCAAGCTCTGCCAGAGCCTCGCCATAGGCCACACGTAAAGATTTAGCATCAGACATTGCCTGTTCCTCCCAGTTCTTTCATAGCTCGTTCATACTCATCCTTATTTGGTGCTTTCCCATGCCAGCCAAATTGATCCTCCATGAATGAGACTCCCTTGCCCTTAATCGTTTCACAACAGATGAACTTGGGCTTTCCGTCGGTATGGGCATCAAGGGCCCTTACAATGTCCTCTATGTCGTGTCCATCGACTTTATGACAGGCAAAGCCAAAGGCCTCGAATTTGGCCATGATGTCCCCAAGGCTCATGACCTCTTCGTTCGATCCGTCGATTTGCAGACCGTTATGGTCAAGCATGATGGTGAAATTGTCCAACTTGTAGTGGGCAGCAGCCATAGCGGCCTCCCAACAGAGTCCTTCCTGCAGTTCCCCGTCACCGATGATTGCATATATTTGATACTCTTTCTGCAGATATTTCGCCGCTTTGGCCATACCGCCTGCAACAGAGACCCCGTGACCAAGTGAGCCGGTATTTACATCGACGCCTGGGGTTTTCCCCATATCTGGATGTCCCTGCAGATGACTGGTGACCTGCCTGAAGTCCGCAAGGTCAGCCTCGGGAAAGTAGTTGAGGTCGGCGAGGATTGTATAGAGGATCGGGGCAGCATGGCCCTTGCTCAGTACAATTCTGTCACGATCGATCCAGTGTGGATCCTCTGGCCTGATGTTTGCCTTGTTGTAGTACAAAGCCATGAGTATTTCTACACAAGACAGGGATCCGCCCGGATGCCCTGACTGGCTATTATATAGCATGGTAAGTACCTTGGCCCGAAGTTCTCGGGCCTTGCTGGTTTGAGAAGTAATAAGCATTCTCATATGCCTCCTATAGATTATCCTTTGACCGCACCTGCGGTCAAACCTTCGACTAAGCGCTTTTGAGCAAAGAAAAACATGATACAGACTGGAATGATGGTCACTATGCCCCCTGCTGTCAGCAGGTCCCATTGGACTCCTAGCTGGCCGATCAGATTCTTGAGGGCGACAGGGATGGTTCTGTTCCTTTCGTTAGTGAACATTACGGCAAACGTATACTCATTCCATGATTGCATGAAGATGTAGACACCTGTAGCTATCAGGCAAGGGACCAGAATGGGCAGTATTATCTTGATAAAAGCCTGGGCACGGTTAGCACCGTCCACCATGGCTGCCTCCTCCAGTGAGGAGGGAAGGTCGTTTATATACCCGTTGAGAAGCCAGACGGAGAAGGGAATGGTAAAGGTGGTGTACGCAAGTATCAGCGAGCTTGGGGTATAGAGCAAGCCAAGCTTTCTCATGATGGTATAGAGCGGTATGAGTAGCAACACGGTAGGGAACATGTTATTGGTGAGGAACATGATCATAAAGGCGCGCTTCCCCCGAAACTCATAACGGGAGAAAGCATATGCTGCCAACAAGGCCACCAACAGGGTAATGATGGTGGTGCTCATGGCTACCACGAAGCTATTGACCATGGGTTTGAAAAAGTTGAACTCGACAAAGAGTTTTGAATAAGATGCCCAGGTAAAGTTTTGGGGCCAGTATGTGACACTTGCCTGATATAGTTCGGCCTCAGGTTTGACTGAAGTGACAAACGTCCAGTAGAAGGGAAATAGGAGAAATACAAGAAGCGCGAGTAGGGGAAGGGTGAAGGAGAGGAAATGATATGCTTTTCTCTTTACCTTGCTACTTGTTGTCATGCTGGGATGTATCTGGGTGTCCATGTGTCTGCTCTCCTAATTTTCTTTGAACATTGTCCGCAAGTACGGTATGGCGACAAACGACAGGAGGAGCATCAGGAATACCGACATGGTCGATGCATACCCCAGATTCATAGAATTGGCTTTGTTGAATATATAGACACTGAGTGTCTGCGTTGAGTAGGCAGGTCCCCCTTCAGTCATGCTGAAGATGACATCTACAGAGTTTGCTACCCAAATGACACGCAACAGGGTTGTGACGAAAATCGTATTGCGAAGCGAGGGGATGGTGATGAAGAAGAGTTTTTGATAGCGTTTGGCCCCGTCAATATCTGCAGCTTCATACAAGGAAGAGGGTATTCCCTGGAGTCCTGCAAGCAGCATTATGGAAAAGAAGGGAATACCTTGCCATATGATGGTTACGATGACAGCAGGAAGTGCGGTGGTTTTTTGGGCTAAGAATGGTATGAAGGTATCTGAAAGTCCCATCTTGACCAGCAGGTCATTGAGGACTCCGTAGTTTCCATCATAAATCCATCGCCACATGAGACCGATGAGCACTCCGGGAGTAACCCATGGGATCAGGCTGACCGAACGTACGAGGCCGCGACCCATAAACTGCTGGTTGAGCAGAAGGGCAAGTGCAAAGCCGAATAAGAATTGGAAGCCAACTCCAAAAAAGACCCAAGCGAGTGTTCTTACGATAGAGGCCCAGAATATGGGATCTTGCATTGCCTCCACATAGTTGGCAAGCCCGGTAAACCCTATAGAACTGGGGCGGCGTAGATCATAGCTTTGAAAACTCATGAGCAAGGCATTGAATACCGGTACAAACACTACCAGGATTACAAAGACCAGAGCTGGAGTTATAAGAAGGTAGGGATAAATTTCAAATTTACGGTTTTTCATAAGGTCCATGCTCGCTCCTCTGAGTAAACTTGTGATGAGACTGTCGGTGGACAGGTTCCTGCCCACCGACAGATGTGTAAACAGTTAGCGATAGAGATCCTTCTGCAGGATTTGCATTGCCTGCGTAGCGGTAATATCACCAAAGAGAGCCTGGGCAATGGTATTTGGCCAGGTTACGGAAATCCATTCTGTTGTGGTGTCAAGAATGGGGAAGATGCCTGCATAGGAGACAGACTGCATGGAAGCTTTCATGAAACGGTTGTCCTGGAATACCGGCTGTTCCTGCACTTTACTGTAAACGGGAACGTTCATTGTTGCTTCACACCAGGTGGCCTGTCCCTTGCCTGCTGCAAGATAAGCCAACCACTCAAAAGCAGCTTCCTTGTTCTTACAGGACTCGAAAATTACGTTTTCTGTATCTCCCATGGAAGTCCACTGCCCTTTTCCTGCGGGGAAGGGGAATGCAGATACATCTTCACCAAAGGTTTCTACCATACCAACAGCAGATCCTGTGTGGTGAATTGTCATTGCTGTCTTGCCACTCTTGAAGTTGGCAATAATTTGACTAAATCCATCAGAGGGTGCAGTCGGAGGCACATAGCCGTTCTTGAAAATGTCGATGAAATCCTGCATGCCTGCGATAGCTTCTGGAGTGGTCATATCTGAGAGGTTTCCGCCTCTTCCATGGATGAAACTGCCCCAAGGCTCCTGTCCACCCTTTGCTCCGCGCATACCAAAGCCATAGACATCTGTCTTGCCGTCGCCGTCGGTGTCTCTTGTCAAAGCCTTGATAGCATGGAGAAACTCCTCATAGGTCTTGGGAACGCTGATTCCAGCAGCCTTGAACATAGAGGGACGGTAGTAGACATAGAGTATCTGGGTATTCCAGGGCATGACGTAGGTACTGTCTGACTTGCCGGCTTCCTTCATAATGTTGAAGAGATTCTGATCGATACCGTCTTTTTTGTCCCAATCTGCAAGGAATGGATCAAGTTCTGCAAGCAGGTTGTTTGCTGTAAACAGCGGGGTTGCGGTAAGCTTCCAGGATGATGTATCCGGGCCTCCTCCTCCCATGACGGCAGTAAACAGGTTCTCACTGTACTTGCCTCCATCCCAAGGATATTCTTCTGCCACAACGGTAACACCTTTGGTGTTGGTTGCGTTGAAGTCCTTGACCATTTCCTGCATGAGGTTGGAGTAGGTGCTGTTATCTGCCCAGTACCAGTGGGTGATGGTTGCTCCGGTTTTTTCTGCAGTAGCTTCTTTCGTGCCTTGTGAGAATGCCATCGGCATGACAAGGGCTACGAGCAAGAGAACGATAGTTAGCTTTTTCATAGATCCTCCTATTTTTTCTATGGGACTAGTTTCCCACAGTTTGTGACAAGGTTTTTGCTTCCCAGCTGCTTGAGAGGTCAATTTTTGCATCTTCTGCTGCCTCCAGGATATGGTCCCGCATCAAATCTTCTGCAAGTAGAGCATCCTGGCTTTCGATAGCAGCGAAAAGCTTGGTGTGAAATATCATCGCCCTTTTGTTGCTGGCCTCTACTTCATAGGTCTCAAATGAACCCTTCTTGATGGTTTCAATGATGATAGGAAGAATACGAAAAAGCACATCATTGTTTGAGCATCGGGCTATGTTGGAGTGAAAGGCTACGTCATAGTCTGCATGGTTTTCACCCTTTTCAAATACATTGGAGAAAGCTTCAAGCGAAGCTTTCAAGGACTCCAGCTCCTTTGTCTTCCTTCTGAGTGCAGCTAGTCTGGCTATTGGCGGCTCAATGAGAAGCCTGGTTTCAAATAAGTTTCGGATCAGATGTTTTTGGTTGGAGAAGTGCAACCCGAGCGGGTCTTTTCCAATACCGAGGTTCTGGGTGACGAAGGTGCCTTTCCCCCGACGAACTTCCACCACATTCTCTGCAATAAGGGTCTTTATTGCCTCACGAAGGGTAGGTCTACTGACCCCATACAGCTCTATCATCTCCGTTTCATTCATCAATTTGGTGCCTGATGGAAGTTTCTGGTCAATAATGAGTTTCTTGATTTCTAGAGCAACAGCTGAGGGCAACAGTGCATTTTTCTTCATCAAGGGCTCCTTATGATCTGATTTAACGACATCTGACGTCATACTTCCATCGATTTGCAGTATAAGATGCCTTGTATGATTCTGCAGGTAAAATCTGTAAAAAATATTTCTTACCTTTTTATCCGTGATTAACCCTGCTTTACTTCAAGGTCCTTGTAAGCTTCACGGTTAGGGAAAGGAACTGTATGGCCCTCTTTTTGCACTGGATGAAAAGTTTCAGCCTAGGGCCTGTGTATGAGAAAGGCGTTAGATTTACTCGGTAGAATTCAAGAGCAAGAAGGGCCCCCACTGGATATGGGAGCCCTTCTTGTTCGGTATGTAGGTGCAGGTCGTTACAGCCTCCTAGAAGAGGTCGGCATACGCTTTGAGTACTTCATCTCCCTCACAGCCGTTGAGTACCTTGTTGGCAAGCACCTTGCCCAGCTGCACACCCTCTTGGTCGAAGCTGTTGAGGTTCCAGGCAAAGCCTTGGAACATCACCTTGTTCTCAAAGTGGGCGAGCAGGGCGCCGAGGGTCTTCGGCTCAAGCTTTTCTGCATACAACAGCGAGGAGTAGCGGTTTCCCGCAAACAGCTTGTTGGGATCTGCATCCTCCTTGCCCATGGCAAAAGCGACTATCTGGGCGACTAGGTTGGCATTGAGCTTGGTCTGGCTTGTCGAACCTTCCACCACGATGTCCTTGCCATACTGGGAAGACGAAAAGCCGATGAACTGCAAGGGGATGGTATCGGTTCCTTGGTGCAGCAACTGGTAGAAGGAGTGCTGTCCGTTGGTCCCCGGTTCTCCAAAGATGATAGGCCCGGTGTTGTAGAAGAGCTCTTCGCCGTTTCTATTCACGCTCTTGCCGTTACTCTCCATATCCAGCTGTTGCAGATGGGCAGGGAAGCGGGTAAGTGCCTGTGAGTAGGGCAGGATAGCTGTGGAGGGAAGACCGAGCGCATTTCTCAGGTAGATGCCGATAAGGGCATCAGCCAGGGCGGCATTCTTGGTGATGTCCGGCTCCAGGGCAAGGGTGTCTGCCTCATGTGCCCCACTGAGTAGCTGGGCAAATACCGGGTAGCCAAAGGCAAGGGAGAGGACCACAGCCCCCACTGCGCTGGTGGCGCTGTACCTTCCTCCTACAAAGTCGTCGATGAAGAAGGCGTCAAGCAAGGAGGAGGAGGCGGCAAGCGGGCTGGTCTTGCTGGTAACAGCGACCATGTGCTTTTCAGCCTCAATGCCTTGGATACCACTTTCGGTAATCGCCTTGAGTACCAGGTCCCTGTTGGTGAGGGTCTCCTGCGTAGTCCCGCTTTTTGAGACCAGGATAAAGAGCGTACTCTCAAAATCCAGGTCGCCTAGCACATCAGCAGCATCGTCGGGGTCGACGTTGCTGATAAAGCGTGCATCAAGGCAAGAGATTTCTTGAGCCGTACACCACCCCTTGAGGGCGAGGTAGAGGGCACGGGGACCCAGGTCGCTTCCCCCAATGCCTATCTGTACCACTGTCTTGAACGGTTTTCCTGTCGAGCCAACTATCTCAGATGAGCGTACCTTCTGTGCAAAGGCTTCGGTCCTCTTCAGCTCCTCAGCATAAAAAGTGCCCTTGTCCTCCCCGTCGGCAACAACAGGGGTGAGTACCTGGCCTCGAGTAAGATGATGCAGGACCATTCTCTTCTCCCCTGTATTCATCACCTCCCCGCTCAGGACTGCTTTGTATTTCTCAATAAGTTGCTGCTCGTCGGCAAGGTCCTGCAGGACTGCAAGGCTCTGTTTGTCAACAGGCATCGCTGCATAGTTGTAGGTGAGGCCACCTGCCCCCTCCACCTGATACTCCTTGATACGCTGTTTGTCCAGCACTGTTGCAAGATCCTTTGGTTGAATGGTCATGAGGCGGGCAAAGGCATCTGTACTGTCAATATTCTTGAATTTCATAGGTTTGCTCCTTATGTAAAATATCCCTCCATTGTAGTGGGAGGGGACTGGGAGTGCAAGGTTGTGCTACTCTTCTATTTCTGGGATACGGGTCTTGAAACTATCCTGCAGGTCTTCCTTGTTCATCCCCTCGCGAAGGATGATAAAGATGGTATCATCCCCTGCAAGTGTTCCCAATATCTCAGGAAGGGCAAGGACATCAAGGGCGATGCCCACACTGTTCGCATGGCCAGGGCGAGTTTTAATGACCCCGAAGTTGCCTGAGAATTCGATGGAGAGGATTCCCCTTCTCACATCCTGGATGTAGCTCTTCTCCGATTCACTGACCAGGTCATTGTCAGGCAGGGCGTAGTAGTAGCCTGACCACCCATCAGAAATTTTGCCTACCTTCAGCATCTTCAAATCTCTGGAAAGGGTGGCTTGGGTCACGCTGTACCCTTCGGTCCTCAGCATCTCAAGCAGGGTGTCCTGATTGTCTATTCTATTGCTCTTTATCAGTTCCTTGACAACAGTAAGACGGTTGTGTCGTTGCCTCATAGTGTGGCTTCTCCTGTTCTTTTATATCGTATTGGATATTTATGCGCTATATACGAATAAAGATACAGTACTCTCGCAAGCAATGCAAGATTGAACACGCTTATTTTATCATTCAAAGCTTGACCGCAAGGGAAGAGTATAGCATTCTATCCATATTCAAAGGAGTGACGTATGGCAATCTCTCTCGTAATTATTGGTCTTTTAGTGGTAGTAGCTCTCTATTTTGTGAGTGTGTACAACCGTCTGGTCAGGTTAAGGAATCAGGGAGAAGAGGCTGAATCAGCTATCGATGCCCATCTGAAACAACGCTATGATCTTGTCCCCAACCTTGTTGAGACAGTAAAAGGGTATGCAAAGCACGAAAGTGAGACCCTTACTGCGGTCATCGAAGCCAGGAACAAGGCGATGAGTGCCTCCGGTACTGTGGAGAAGGATGAGGCCAACAAGGGTTTCTCCTCCACGCTGAAGTCCCTGTTCGCCCTCAGTGAGGCCTATCCCGACCTGAAGGCCAACGAAGGCTATCTTGACCTGCAGAGACAATTGCAGAAGATCGAGGAGCATTTGCTCTCCGCCCGCAAGTACTATAACGCCATCATCAAGCAGTTCAATACGACAGTCGAGATGTTCCCTTCATCTCTGGTCGCATCTATGGCTCGCTTTATAAAGAAGCCCTACCTTACCATTGAAGATGAGGCACGTTCCAACGTTAAGGTGAAATTCTGATGAAAAGAAAAAGAGTCCTTGTCCTTATACTGGTGTGGATAACCTCCCTTTCCTTGTTTGCAGCCGATTATGTATTTGAGTCCTACCATATGGACTTGGCGGTCTCTGCAAGCAATGTCTATACCATAGAAGAGACCATTGTTGCCAATTTCTCCACCCCCAGACACGGTATCTTTCGCGAGATTCCTGTGCGGTTTGGCAAGAAGCGCATCAAGGTCGAGAATCTGGTGAGTAGTGATCCCATCATCGAGGACTCGGTCTCCAGTGACTTCATCACCTTCCGACTCGGTTCAGCCGACTCCACCGTCGTAGGAAAAAAGAGCTATACCATTGGATACACCTACGATATAGGAGCCGATGACTATGACGACTATGATGAGCTCTACTTCAACCTGGTTGGAGAGGGCTGGCAGAGCATTATAGAAGAGTTCACCTTTACCATCACGTTTCCCAAGCCGATAGACCCCTCCATGATCTGGCTCACCGGAGGGGAGTTTGGCTCAACAGAGCAAAGGGGTAGCTTCACGCTTTCTGCCGACAGGAAGACCCTGACCGGAAAGGTGGAGAACATCTTGCCTGGGGAAGCACTCACAGCCAGGGTGCAGATGGAGGAGGGATACTTCTCCGGTGCGAGAGTCTACCGGGACTATACGATCCCTTTTTCCCTCGTTGCGGTACTGCTAGGCATCGCCGCAAGCATCTTTGCAACCATGCTGTTCAGGCGGCACGGACGCGAAGAGCTGTTTGTCCCAGTAGTTCGTTTTGAACCCCCTGAGGGATTTTCCCCCTTGGAAGTAGGTTTTATTGCCGATGGCAGGGTGGACAACAAGGATTTGACCTCCCTCATCTTCTACTGGGCAGACCAAGGGTGTCTCACCATAGAGGAGGAGAGCAAGAAGAAGATTACCTTCAACCGCCTCAAGGCTCCTCAGACGAGCAAAGCGCACGAGCTCAATCTTTTTAATGCCTTCTTCGCAGCCGGGGACGGGACGACCGTCACCCTCAAGGATTTGGAAAACGAGAAGTTTGGCAAGGCTATGGAGAAGGCCAGGACCGAGACCATGGCCTATTTCAAAAAGGAGAGGCGGCTCAATGACCCTGTTGCCGAGCGCAAGCGAGTCATCATCTTCCTGATGGCAGCCCTCATAGTAGTGGCCAACGCAGTGGCTGCCAGCATCAGTTATCTTGCTGAGGGCACCGTTGCCTTACTGGTGGTTGGCTTTTTCAGCATGGTGATGAGTGCGCTCATTGCCTATCGGCTCACCTCCAACTGGGAGATGCGCGGAAAGTTCTCGAAGTTCATCAAGCTTGTTGCCATGGTTCTCGCCACGCTCATTGCCTATGTAGCTTCCCTGATCATCCTCTACGGGGTGCTGGACAATGGCGAACTCTTCTCCATACTGATGGGCATCCCTGTGGTATTCTTTCCTGCATACCTCGCCTTCCTGGGCGTGGTGACAGCAAAGCGCAGCCCCTATGCCCACAAGATGCTGGAGCAGACCATAGGGTACCGGGATTTCATCAGCAAGGTAGAGGTGGACAAGCTCAAGATGATGATCGATGACGACCCAGACCTTTTCTACCATGTGCTTGGGTATGCCACAGTCCTCGGGCTTGAGGACAAATGGGCCAAGAAATTCTCCTCCATCGCCCTTAATCCTCCCTCTTGGTATTATGGGCAGAGCGTAGCTTTCAACGCCCTGTACTACAGCTCCCTGTCGCAGAGGATCCACACCAACGTGATGGCCAGTGCCAACTACTCGCAGGCCAAGCAAGGCTCCTCAGGGGGAGTGAGCTCCTCGTTTGGCAGTAGCGGATTCAGTGGTGGAGGCTTCGGCGGAGGAGGCGGTGGCGCATGGTAAGGCCTAAGGTCGAGCGGAAACATCTTTCGAAGGGGTGGTACAGGCATTTCAAGGGAGCTCTCTACGAGGTCCTTGATACGGTCATAGACAGCGAAACTCTGCAGACCATGGTGCTCTACCGCCCTGAGGGCTCAACCGACCTCTGGGTCCGTCCCTATGAGATGTTTGTCTCTTCTGTGGTGAAGGATGGCGTTACCATGAGTCGCTTCTCACCGCTGGAGAGGGAAAAAGGGTAGGAGGGGCATTTGCCCACAACCTATACAGAATAAAAGAAAAAACTGCAAAAGAAAGAATCTGTACATACAAAAACGGAGCCAAGCGGCTCCGTTTCCCGTTACTGAATCATATATAGTGAAACTGCCTACCTTAGTAGCGGTGATTGCGTTCCGGCCGTGGCTTTGC
Organism: uncultured Sphaerochaeta sp.; assembly: GCA_964588005.1. Taxonomy (GTDB): domain Bacteria; phylum Spirochaetota; class Spirochaetia; order Sphaerochaetales; family Sphaerochaetaceae; genus Sphaerochaeta. The sequence continues at coordinate 13,500 of CAZPOJ010000002.1, read as the reverse complement.
AATTGCCTCGTTTACACGAAGATTGCGTCCGTCCAAGTCGGTCCCATCGAGCTGGGAGATAGCGGCTTCTGCTGCAGATTCGTCTTCCATCTCTACAAAAGCGAATCCCTTGGGGCGGCGGGTCTCGCGGTCAATGATGATATTCGCACTCAGTACTGTCCCGTACTGTGCAAACAGGTCCCGAAGATCTTCTTCGGAGGTGTTGTAACTCATGTTACCAACATAGATTTTCTTTGCCATTAAAGCGTCCTTCACAGGCTTTGCCTGTACACTACGATAATTGCTCTATTTGGCGCAGTCTCGAACTTTTACCTCTCTGTAGGAGCGACTCAGTAACGCACACGCACGATATGGATAACGGACCAGCTGCAACTCAAAGCTAAAGCAAATTCACGGTATCATGAGGCTGAGCCGCTGTCAATTATAGACTAGACTGTTTTTTGCTATTCTGCATCTATTCTCCTCTTGCAATTCTTCGCTCATAACATCATGATACTTGACATGAACAGTAATATTGTCGGATTAATTGCTTCCTTCTCCTTTCTTGGAGTGGTTATTGTCTTCGCTATTATTTTAGGTAAGACTACAAAGATAAGCAGTGAAACTATGCGTAAAATTATCCATATAGGTGTTTCCAACTGGTGGTTTCTCGAGATATCTCTCTTTACCAAGCTCTCCTACGCCCTTGTCGGTCCTATTTTCTTCATTGTCGCAAATAGCCTTTTCACCTTTCTTGACCTAGGGCGATTCATCGGCATGGACGACAAGAAACGCAACTACGGCCTCATCTATTTTCCGGTGACGCTGTTGTTATTGGTCTTGTTTCAGTACCAGGGTATCCTTGCCCCTATCGCCTGTACTATCGGGGTCCTGATCATGGGGTACGGGGATGGCCTTGCCGCCTTGATAGGGAGCAAATGGGGTAAGCGTAAGCTGAACATACCCAGTGGAGGGAAGAGCTGGCTTGGAACAGTAGTCATGTTTTCGGTGAGTCTTCTTATTGGATTCGTTGGACTGTTGACCACAGCGCTCCCCCTTGGCACTGTTATAGGGCTCGCCCTGCTGGTGGCGGTGGTCTCCGCCTTTGTGGAGGCAATAACCCCCCTTGGGCTGGATAATCTCACAGTCCCCTTGCTCGTAGCATTTTTGATAGGAGCTTTTCTATGAATATTGTCCCTCAGTCCGGCTCCCTCACCCATATGTTTGACCTGTGGTTCTTTGCCCTTCCCTACTCATTTTGGTATCTGGTACTTATCGTCCTTGCCCTATGCTTAGCTGCCTATACGACAAAGCAACTTACTGCCAGTGGCGCTGTAGTAGCCTTCTTTGTGGGGTTTGTCCCAACCTATGTGCTGGGCTTTGGAGCCTTGACCACGTTGTTGCTGTTCTTCTTATTCGCAGGTATCTTGAGCAGGTTCTCCAAGACGCGTTCTAAACTGAATGCTAGGGAGATTCAGGCAAAAGGGGACCGGCGCGACGGGATGCAGGTGTTTGCCAACGGGGGCATGGCTCTTGTTTCAGCTGTGCTGTACGCCCTTTCCCCATCAACGGTTGCCCTGGTGATGTTCGGCGCGAGCATAGCTGAGGCTGCTAGTGATACCTTTGCTGGTGAGATAGGCATTCTTTCCAAGTCAAAACCCATCTCCATTATCACCGGAAGGAAGATGAAGCCAGGGCTTTCCGGTGCTGTCAGTGCCCTTGGAAGTGTTGCAGGATTGTTGGGCGCTCTCGTCATCGCCCTTTACTGGATGAGCAACTTCTTCCCCTTGAGTGGAAAAAGTTTCGCCTATGCTTCAATCGTTGCAGTGAGTGGTTTCTTTGGTTGTTTGATGGACAGCGTGCTGGGAGCTACAGTGCAGGCTCACTATTATGACCCGAAACATGATCGACTTACCGAAAAACCTACTGTCGGAGGACGGAAGTTGGAGCTGGCACGTGGGTTCAGATGGATCGACAACGACCTGGTAAACTTGATGAGCAACGTGATCGCAACCCTGCTCGGAGCCTCCCTTATCCTTGTTGTAGGATAAAATGCACATATCCACTTGCTTCTCCTCCTTTTTATTTGTATGTTATTTTACGGTGGGATTGAATATGGCCCTCCTATATATTTTAAGACCACATATTCTTAAGTGAGGATATAAATTATGGCAAAACAATTGCAGTTCAACGAAGAAGCGCGTAAATCTTTAGTCGCAGGTGTAGAGAAGATTTCCCGTGCAGTGATGGCAACCCTCGGTCCCAAGGGACGTTTGGTTGTGATCGACAAGAAGTTCGGTGCTCCCTCCGTAACCAAGGATGGAGTCTCTGTAGCCCGTGAAATCGAGCTTGAGGATCCGTTTGAAAACATGGGTGCCCAACTTCTCAAGGAAGTTGCAACCAAAACCAACGATGTTGCAGGCGATGGTACGACCACCGCTACGGTTCTCGCTTGGTCTATCACCAAGGAAGGCATGAAGAGTGTCGCAGCTGGCGTCAACCCAATGGGTATCCGCCGTGGCATCGACAAGGCTGTCACCGATTCTATTGTAGAGATCAAGAAACAGGCCAAGATGATCAAGGACAAGGAAGAGATTGCACAGGTCGCCTCCATCAGTGCCAACAACGACCGGACCATAGGTGACGAGATCGCCAATGCAATGGAGAAGGTTGGCCTTGACGGTGTCATCACCGTGGAAGAGTCCAAGACCATTGAGACCACCACAGACTTTGTGGAAGGCATGCAGTTCGACCGTGGATATCTCTCGGCTTACTTCTGTAACAACCGTGATACCATGACCAGCGTCATGGACGACCCCTTCATCCTGATCTACGACAAGAAGATCTCCAACATGAAGGAGCTGCTTCCTATTCTTGAGAAGGTCGCACAGACCAGCAAACCCCTGCTCATCATCGCAGAAGATGTCGACGGCGAGGCACTTGCTACCCTGGTTGTAAACAGTGTGCGAGGAATTCTCAATGTGGTCGCTGTAAAGGCCCCTGGCTTTGGTGATCGCAGAAAGGCTATGCTCGAGGATATCGCAGTGCTCACCGGCGGTGAGGTCATCAGCGAAGAACTCGGCCTGAAGCTTGAGAATGCAGACCTTACCCAGCTTGGTAGGGCAAAGAGCATCAAGGTTGAGAAGGAGAACACCACTATCATCAATGGCAGTGGCAAGGCTTCCGACATCAAGGATCGCATTGCACAGATCAAGGCGCAGATCGCCGACACTACCAGTGACTATGACCGTGAGAAGTTGCAGGAAAGACTTGCCAAGCTCGCAGGTGGAGTTGCTGTGCTCAATGTTGGAGCCGCAACCGAAGTTGAGCTCAAGGAGAAGAAGCACAGAGTTGAGGACGCCCTCAGCGCAACGCGCGCTGCTATCGAGGAGGGAGTAATCCCCGGCGGTGGTGTTGCCCTTGTCCATGCAGCGAAGGCTCTTGGCGAGTATGACCTCTCCAAGCTTACCGATGAGGAACAGGTCGGATACAAGATTGTACGTCGTGCCCTTGAGGAGCCTATCCGCCAGATTGCAGAGAATGCAGGTCTTGACGGCTCGCTCATCGCAGACAAGTGCAAGCATGAGAGTGCAGGCATGGGATTCGATGCCGAGCTTCTCAAATGGGTGAACATGTTTGAAAGTGGTATCATCGACCCGGTCAAGGTCACCCGCAGTGCGTTGCAGAATGCTGCTTCCATCGCGTCGTTGATCCTTACCACTGAGTGTGCCATCACCGATATCCCTGCACCGGCATCCCCGATGCCCGCAGGAGCAGACGGTATGGGCGGTATGATGTAAGGTTGATTTGAGAAGAAGGCCGCAAGGAAGAAATTCTTTGCGGCCTTCTTCATGTTTGTGCAGGTTCTTTTTGTGAGAATAGTAAAACTTGACTACCATAGCTTGAACATGCTACTTTAACCGGTACTTGGAAAATCTGCTGTAAAATTGCTTTTGCAACTCTTTCCACCATCCGAATTCTATCAAAGTGAGGATATATCCATGTTGTCATTACTTAGCGCTATGGCTGCCCCTGAAGGCGGCGCTGCAAGTTCATCTGGTTCCATGATGACCACGTTCGTAACATTTGGTCTCATTATCGTCATCTTCTACTTCCTTATCATTCGTCCGCAGAAAAAGCGCGACAAGGAAACCAAGGAGATGCTCGCATCGGTCAAGAAAGGGGACAAGGTTGTTTCCATTGGAGGAATCCATGGGACTGTCGTAGTTGTTAAAGATACTACTATTGTAGTGAAGGTCGATGATAACACCCGCCTTGAATTCTCCAGAAGTGCTATCAGCAGCATTGTAAACCGCAAGGCTGAGCCCGCTTCTTCCAAAAAGAAAGCACCGGTTGAAACTGTTGCCGCCCCTGCAAAGGAAGCAACTGAAGAAGCTGTTGTTGAGCCCAAGGCTCCTCCTGCTACCAAGAAGAACAAGGCCAAGGCAAAAAAAGAGGCTACTGATGCGACCGTTGTTGAGACGGCCCCCGAAAACGACACTAAAAAATAAACTATAGAGACAATCTGGAGAGTATCATGAAAAAACGGAGTCGTCTGGTGATTGTTCTGCTGGTGATCTTGATGTGTGGATTTTTCCTATATCCTACTATCAAGTGGTACGGCGGAGTACCTCAGAGCACCAAAGAATTGGCAACAGGCTCGAACGTGCAGATCAAGGAATATTCACGCGGACAAGCTTCGCGTGACCTTCGTGCATTAAAGGAATTAGTGGCTAAGGATCCCCTTGCCCCTCTTCCTAGCGAGTATGGATATCTGAAAGTGCAGGCAAAGGCCAACTACAAGGCCATGAAAAAACCTGTACCCAAGACATGGACTATGGAAGCCCTGTTTGGGGGATTCTACAATGAGCAGGGTCTTTTCGACACTTGTGAAGAGTACTATCGCACCGAGCTGCTGGAACTCAAGAAGTTGAGTGGCAAGGCATTGCAACTTGGCTTGGACCTTCGGGGAGGCATGAGTATCCTCTTGGAAGCTGATGTCGCATCCTTTGAGGCAAAGCGGGGCGCATCTGCCTCCTCTGCACAGGTCAGTGCCGCTGTCAAACAGGATATTGAGATCCTGGAGAAGCGTATTGACCAGTTTGGTGTCAGTGAGCCTGTCATCAGGTTGCAGGGAACAGACCAGATCCTCATCGAGATTCCCGGTGCTGCCGATCCTGAGAGGGTTAACTCCTTTCTGAGGGGCAAGGGCTCCTTGGAGTTCAAGATTGTCGACACAGCCCTCACCGATGAGCTTTCTGCCTTCTATAAGGAGAACCCCTCTGAGGTGTATACCGATACCGGTGCGCTCAAGCAGCCAGAGTTCCTCCCTGCAGGTAAACTTGCAGCAGGATACTATGTGAGCGACAGCTACGGCATCGATGAATTGGAGCGCTATGTGGTCATCGAAGAGGAAGTCGGACTTGACGGCAGCCATCTGGAAAGTGCAACCACCAGTACCGATGGCATTACCGGACGTCCTGTGGTCAACTTCCAGCTCGACAGTGTCGGTGGTGATATCTTTTACAAGCTGACATCCACCCACGTCAATGAAACACTCGCAGTGGTCATGGACGGCAAGGTCAAGGCGATGGCAACCATCACCCAGGGAATCCGTAGTTCTGTACAGATTTCAGGGTTTAATGCCGCAGAAGCCAATGACCTGGCCATTGTCCTGCGTACTGCTGCCCTTCCCATCGAGTTGACTGTTTCCAGCCAGCAGGCTGTTGGAGCAACACTCGGTGAGGATGCTGTCAGTGCAGGCTTGAAGGCTATCGCCCTCGGTCTTGTCCTGGTGGTCCTCTTCATGTTTGCCTACTACAGCCTCAGCGGCCTGGTAGCCAACCTTGCTCTGCTCTTCAATATGGTCATCATGGTCTCTGTGCTCTCAGCCTTTAACTTTACCTTGACCCTTACCAGTGTGGCAGGTCTTATCCTGACCCTGGGTATGGCTGTTGATACCAACGTAATTATCTTTGAGCGTATCAAGGAAGAGATGCGGATGGGCAAGAGCGACGTCGCTTCCATTAAGGCTGGGTTCGGCAAGGCTTTCTGGACGGTCATGGATGCCAATATCACGACCATCATTGCTGCCTTGGTCCTTTCGCAGCTTGGTACCAGCTCTGTGAAGGGCTTTGCCAATACCTTGGCTATCGGTATTGTCACTTCAGTCTTTACAGCTCTGTTTGTGTCTCACTTGATTTTTGATGCAGCTGTTGCCGACCGTACAGGCAAGAAGTTGCATATCAGCTGGAGGAAAAACTAAATGCCTAAGAAAGATATTCCTGTCATCAAATACCGTTGGTTTTCTTGGATTCTGGCGATAGTCCTCCTGCTAGTCGGAGGTGTCTCTTTTGTGGTCAACGGTGGGTTTAACCTCGGAGTTGACTTCGAAAGCGGACTCAGCCAGCGCATTCAGGTCGCTCCTGTCGGCTTGACTGTCACGTATGCCGGTAGCGAAGACGCCGTCCTTTCCATCTCTGGTTCCGCCCTCACCCTTGAGGTTCGTGGAGCAGAAGGTGTTCTGGTCAAGACGTTCAAGGCCGCCTCTTATCCGACTGCTGCCGACCTGGCTGCAGCCTTGAATGCGGTTGATAAGATAAGTTCTGTTGCACTCAACGGCTCCTTTGAGACCGCTGACCTGATCTCTGGGTATGGCTTTCCCGCCACCCTCAGTGAAGAGCCTACCAACTTGAACTTCAAGAGTTCAGGCAGTGTCGCAATTGAGGACATTCGTCTAGCTCTTGATGAGCTTGGTAACGTAAAGGTGCAGACCATGGGTGCTGCCGATGGACAGATGTTCCAGGTTCGCCTGGGCATCAAGGACGACGACACCCAAGCTTCTATGGAAGAGGCTGTCCGACTCGCTTTGGACTCTCACTTTGGTGAAGGCAGCGTAGTTGTCCTTGCCAGTGATTATATCGGTGCAAAGTTCAGCAAGACTCTGGTATCCAGCTCTGTGCTCGCCATCATCGTTGCCATGGCTCTGATCTTGGTATACATCTGGTTCAGGTTCAGGATTGCCTACGCTCTCTCATCCCTTATCGCCTTGGTGCACGACGTGCTGATGTTGCTTGGAGTAATCGCCTTGTTCCAGTTCGAGTTCTCCAGCACAACCGTCGCTGCCCTTTTGACCATAATTGGATATTCACTGAACAACACCATAGTAATTTTCGACCGTATCCGTGAAAATGTCAGCCTGAGCAAGGGGTCTCCCCTCGCTTTGCAGATTGACAAGAGTGTCACCCAGTCGTTGTCCCGTACAATAATGAGTGCGGCAACTACGTTGGCAGCAATCATGCCCTTGGCTATCTTTGCTTCCGGTGATATCAGAATGTTTGCGGTGAACATGGGCTTTGGTATCCTCTTCGGTACCTTCTCATCCAATATGCTCGCACCTGCGATGCTCTACTGGATCAGCAAGGCGCAGAATAAGGGAAATATAGTTGAAAAGGCTGCTAAGGCTTAACAGACTATACATACTTACTCGAATGCGCCACCGCGGGGATTTCCTTGCGGTGGCGCTTTTTAGAATAGGAGGCTTGGATGGAACTTATACTCTCTGATACTATGGGGTACTGTGGCGGTGTCTCCAGGGCAATCTCCATGGTTGAACAAGCTATTGTTGAGGCGCAGGAGAAGGGCATCCCCGTCTATTCGCTGGGCAAGGTCATCCATAACCAGCAGGTGTGCTCCTCCTTTGCCGAGCAGGGGCTTCAGACTATCCTATCTCCGGCAGGTCACCCTCCCGGTCTTGTGGTCTTGCGTGCTCACGGAGTCACCGATATGCTCAGAAGGGAGTTTGTTGCCTCCGGGTTCACTGTCGTGGATGCAACCTGCCCTGTAGTCTCGCGCAACCTCAACCTTATTGCAGAGAGCCAGAAGGATGCCCAGATAATCATTGTCGGACACGAGAACCATCCTGAAACCCTGGCAATGCAAGGTGTCCAAAGGGGTGGGGAAGCCTATCAATCACTCTTTATTACGCATCCTAGCGATGTATGGCAACTAGAGAAGGGCAAACCCTACGCTGTCTTCGTGCAGACTACCTTTGACCGCCTCGTCTGGCAGGAGATTCATGCCTCTTTGGAAGATTTGATAAGCCAGGGCTACCTCATAGAGTTTCGCAACGGAGTCTGCCCAAGTTCAGTCCACCGGCGCGACGCTGCCTTGCGCCTCTGTGAGAGATGCGATGCAGTTCTTGTGGTAGGGGGAAAGGAGAGTGCCAATACGAGGGCTTTGTACACCCTGGTCGTCAGTCAGGGAACAAAAGCGTGGCATATTGAAAATGAGGATGAGGTGACCGCTGAGATGAAAGGCTATGCTATACTGGGGATAACAGCCGGAGCTTCGACGCCCCAGGCGACCATAGATGCGGTGATTGCACAACTAAAGGAGAACTAGAGATGGATGTCCCCCACAAAGATATACCCATACCAACGATCAAGCGACTGCCTTCTTACCTCAGGCTATTGAAGCAGTACCGTGAGGAAGGGAAAAAAATGGTTTCTGCCACAACCTTAGCTGAAGAGCTTGGACTCAAGCCCATCCAGGTGCGCAAGGATATCTCCTGTACAGGGATAGAGGGCAAGCCCAAGGTCGGCTTCACCGTCACGCGCCTCATCGACGCCATCATTCACACCCTAGGGTGGGACAACTCAACCGATGCCATCCTGGTGGGAGCAGGCCACCTGGGATCTGCTCTTGCCCGTTATGAGGGGTTTGATTCCTACGGCCTTAAGATTGTAGCTGCCTTTGATATTGATGAGGTGAAATGGGGGGCCACCCTTGGCGAGGTTCCTGTCTACTCCATCTCCGAGGTCAGGGAGTATCTCAAGGCGCATCATGTGAATATCGGAGTCCTTGCGGTTCCTGCCGTCCATGCCCAGGAAGTGGCGGAACTGTTGGTCAGTTGCGGTATCATGGCAATTTGGAATTTTGCCCCGAAAGATCTCAAGCTTCCTGAGGGTGTGGTGGTACAGCGTACCGACCTTGCCACAAGTTTTGCAGTTCTTTCTGCAAAGGTGAAGCGCAGGATCAACGACGAGGACCTGGCAAGCGATATCGATGAGTGGTAGATGTTGCAATAGATATGTGTGTATAAGTCCTAAAAGCCTCTTTTAATATACTTTAAAGAATATTAAAAGAGGATTTTTAGTAAAATTGTGTACAAAGTAATAATAAATATGCGTTTTAAAATTCCATTTTCTCATATTGGTTGACTCTTAGGGGGCAAATGGCTATCATACCTGCAGAGATCAACAAGAGGGACGTGAAAATGGAAAAATTAACTGTTGAATTGTGTATGGGAAGCTCTTGCTTTGCACGGGGCAATGCAGGGACGCTGGCCCTCTTGGAAGAGTACATCGAGGAGAAAGATCTTGATGACAGGGTGTCCCTGGTCGGTCACCTCTGCCTAGGGGCTTGCTCTGAGGGGCCCAACGTCAAGATAGGGGAGGTAACCCATAGCGGGATCTCCGCCGAGGCTGTTGTCGACCTGCTCCGTGAAGCCTTGGCTCTTCAGGAGAAGGGAGGGCTAAAGGCATGATATACCCCATCTATACCGAACTTACCGAGTGCAGGGACTGTTACAAGTGTGTCCGTTCCTGCCCTGTGAAGGCCATTCAGGTGCGTGACGGCTCTGCTGTAGTGGTGAAGGACCGCTGTATCTACTGTGGGGCTTGTGTCGACACCTGTCCCTCCCACGCAAAGAAGATCCGTAATGATCTGAGCAGGGTAAAGCAGTTCCTCAAAAGTGGGCGTAAGGTGTTCTGTTCCCTTGCCCCCTCTGTCGCTTCCGAGTTTCCCAACAATGTTGACTCGGTGGTCGTTGCCCTCCAGCGCCTTGGCTTCTTTGCCACCAGCGAGACAGCCATCGGGGCGACGTTGGTCAATGCAAGCATAGAAGCGTATGCCTCCGAGCACGGAGGGCGTTGCGACTGGATTTCAACGGCCTGTCCCACCGTTGTCCAGATTGTCAAGAAGTACTATCCCACCCTTGTCCCCTCCCTGAGCAAGGTACCCTCTCCCTTACAGTGCCATAGCGCATACCTGCGCAAGCTCTATGGCCAGGATATCGGCATAGTCTTTATCGGACCTTGTATTGCAAAGAAGATCGAGGCTGACGAGACCCCGGGTTTTCCTGATTTTTCGCTGACCTTCGAGGAGTTGCGCTCCTGGATGGAAGGCGAGGGCCTCGATCTGGATGTGATCGCAAAGGAGTTGGACCAAGGCTCGGTGAGCCTTCCTCCCTTTCTTCCCTCTGCTGCAGGCGAATCAACCCTCTATCCGGTGGAGGGGGGCATGATAGCATCGATGGCCTGGGGCATCGACCCCTTTCAGACCCATGCAGTGGCTATCAGCGGCTCGGAGCAGGTAGTCAGTACCTTGGAGGAAATGGCAGGGAGCAACACGAACACAGACTTTCTTGAGCTGCTCTTCTGTGAAGGGGGGTGTATCAATGGACCCGGGGGTGCCAAAGGGCGCTCTTCAGCCACCAAGAAAGGTCTTGCCTCGCGTTATACCCGTTCTAGAATTACAGCCCAGCAGGAGACCTTCAAGGGCGACCCTGCCTTTGTTTCAGAGCTGCTCGATTCTGGCTACTCGCTTATCGAGAAGGCCGGCTCCCTTGCTCCCTTGGCATATCAGTTTGGGCTAATGCACAGTGAAGAGGAGATTGAGGATGCCCTGCACCTGTTGGGTAAGGCTGACAAGCGCGAAGAGCTCAACTGCGGCGGTTGTGGCTACAACAGCTGCAAGGAGATGGCCATAGCCTATCTTGATGGTATGGCTGAGCCTGAGATGTGTGTCACCAAGATGCGCAAGGAGGCCCAGAGCAAGATGGATGTGCTGCTTCGCACCATCCCCATCGGGGTTGTCATCGTAGACGACAATCTCAAGATCGTGGACTGCAACAGCGGGTTCTTGCGTCTGTTCTCCGAGGTCGACTTTCCCCTGGAGGCAGCGGCTCTCAATATGGTCGCCGGTCTGCCCTTGGAGCGGTTCGTCCCGTTTCACGAGAAGTTCCGCGAACAGTTCACCTATGCCAAGACAGAGCAGTACCGCCTGCACTATGGGGACAAATTCTTACGCGTGACCTTCTTCTCGGTAGAGAAGCAGCGGCTTGTCGGTGCCCTTTTTGAAGATATCACCACCCCGACTGTACGCAGGGAGACCGTTATAAAGAAGGCGGAGAACGTCATACAGAAGAGCTTGGAGACCGTCCAGCAGATAGCATCGTTGTTGGGGGAGAATGCCGCCGATACCGAAATCATGCTCAACAGCCTCATAGATGCCTTCAAGGTACCGGGTAATGGAGAGGTTGAAGGCTTCACCCGAGATGAACAGCAGGACTTCTCATGAATGACCTCTTCATCGATGTCGACTACGCCCAGATCTATAAGAGCGGACAGAAGATAGGCGGAGACGTCTTCTTGCTTTCACGCAATCCTGATAGGGACCAGATAGTTTGCACCCTCAGTGATGGGCTTGGCAGTGGGGTGAAGGCAAATGTGCTGGCAAGCCTTACCGCCCATATGGCACACAAGCTGAGCTTCAGTGAGATGGAACTCACCCACTCGGCTAAGATCATCATGAATACGCTTCCTGTCTGCAAGGAGCGTAAGATTAGCTATGCGACCTTCACCATAGTAGATATCCGTCACCCCTCCCTCAACGATATTAAGGTGAACCTGATCGAGTATGACAACCCTCTGGCCCTGTTGTTCAGGGAGAGCTCCCCCCTCAAGTGGGAGAGGGAGAAAATTGAACTGAATCGTGAGGGTGCCTTCAAGAAGGAGGAGCTCTCACGCTCATCCTTGCAGATGGCTGTGGGTGACCGCCTGATAGTCTTCAGCGATGGGGTGACCCAGGCGGGGATGGGCAAGGCACTGCCTTTGGGGTGGCGTCTTGGAGGGGTGCGCGAGTATGCCCGCCAGCAGATCGAGAAGAACCCAAGCATCTCAAGCCACGACCTCAGTCGTGCCATTGCACGCAAGGCCAATGGGCTGGACAGGCTTGCTTCCAAGGATGATATCACCGTCATGGTGGTCTATGTGCGTCGTCCCAGACGGACGGTGGTGGTCACCGGCCCTCCGTTCACCAAGGAGAAGGATGAGATCCTGGGGGAGAAACTGCGCGCCTTTGAAGGGCGGAAGATCCTCAGCGGAGGAACCACCGCCCTGATCGTCTCGCGCCTGTTCAACAAGAAGCTGAAGGTCGACCTCTCCTGCTGGTCCCCGGAAGTCCCTCCTGTTTCGATCATGGAAGGAATTGACCTGGTGACCGAGGGGATGCTCACCCTGAGCAAGGTGGCAACAGTTTTGGAGAAGAAGACACCTGTACGGACCCTGCCCAACGATGCGGTACGCAAGTTTGTGGAAGTGATGCTCGATAGCGACCAGGTACACTTCATTGTAGGAACAAAGATCAACGAAGCTCACCAGGATCCCAGTATCCCTGTGGAGATAGGGATCCGCCGAACAATAGTCGGGAGACTGAGAAAAGCTCTCGAAGACAACTATCTTAAGGAAACCTCACAAGAGTACTTGTAGAGGAGAGGAGTTTTTCATGGCTAAGAAGGATAAAATAACCGTAAAGATTTGTGTCGGGACCGCCTGTTTTGTACAAGGGGGAGCTGACTTGTTGCTGTATGATGATTTTCTAGATCCGATCGATCTTGCGAACTGTTCCGTGGAAGGGGTCTCCTGCCTCGGGAAATGCAAGGATGCTTCTTCCAAGGAGGGCGCTCCCTTTGTCCAGATTGGCGAGGTCGTGCACGGTGATATGACAGAGGATAAGCTCTGTAAGCTCATAGCGGAGGCCCTCCATGCTTGAGATGAATAACCAGTACAACCAGATCAGGGCCAAGGTGCAGACTGTGGTGCTCAAGCAGTTTTTTGACGGGACTCTTGAGCAGGATGCTGATAAGATTCCTTTTCAGATCATCCCCAAGGAGAGGATTCCTGCCCGGTGCTGTATCTACAAGGAGCGGGCGATGATCCGCTACAGGATCATGGCAATGCTTGGCATCAACATCGAAGAGGATGATGACGAGATGAAGAGCTTGGGTGAGTATGTGAAGGAGGTCCTTGCAAAGGACACTCCCCCTGTTCCCATCCTCACCACCATCGCTACAGCCTGTTCTGCCTGCCCACCAGATCGTTACCTGATCAGTGAGGCTTGCAGGGGGTGTTTTGCCCGCCCCTGTCTTGCGAACTGTCCTAAGGACTGCATCTCCTTTGTGAACGGCAAGGCCTATATCGATGAGAGTCGGTGCATCCGCTGTGGCAAGTGCGAAGGGGTCTGCCCTTTCCACGCAGTCGTGCATATCCCTGTTCCCTGTGAACAGGCTTGCCCGGTCGATGCAGTGAAGAAGAATGAAGAGGGCTTTGTTGAGATTGACTACAAGAAGTGCATAAGCTGCGGCCGTTGCGCCATGAGCTGTCCCTTCGGTGCGATCGTGGAAAGATCGGGTCTCATCCCTGTGATGAAGATGCTCAAGGCTGAGGAGCATGTGACTGC
>CAZPOJ010000001.1:0-52710 GCA_964588005.1 uncultured Sphaerochaeta sp. | reverse complement strand
GGGCTTCTGCTTCCTATGACGATGCTACCGCTACTACTGATAAGCTAATAACAGTAGTGTATTCTTTGGATGGCTCTGATGCCGCTAACTATAGTAAACCTATGAACAACACTTCCTTTACTGGTAGGATAGATAGTGGGAAACTCACTATTTCTGACCCTGTCCTTATAAAAACCAAAATGTATAACAGCTCACAAGATTGTATAGTGTTCCCAGGTAATTTTATCGAAGGGATTATCGGATCTGATAGTGTGCAAGTGCATGCAGTGGCAACATACGATACCAAGAATGCAGGGCCCAACAAGCGCATAACAGTGGTCTACTCTCTTACTGGCACCGATGCTGCTAAATACACAGCACCGGAAAACTACGTTGTCACAGATGGGGAGGTTCTCCGTAAACAACTCTCTATCACTCCACCTATAGTACCCAATACCAGCAAGCCGTACGATGGGGAGACCAGTGTTGTCTTTACACCTGGTACTGTCAAAGGAAAATATACAACTGATCTGGTATCGGTTGTTTCCAGTGGATTCTATTTGAGTCCCTCACTTGGCACTGATAAGCAAATATTCTTTACCTATACCTTGGAAGGCTCTGATGCCGGCAACTATTTCAGTCCTGTCTATGAGGTGCTGTATTCGGCATCAATAACAAAGAGGCCTCTGAGCGTACAAGCTGGTACTACAGAAGTAGTCACAGAAAAAACATATGATAGGAGCCCCTCTGCTGTAGTCACTGCTGCAGGGACTCTGACTAATATTGTAGCATCTGATGAAGTTACCCTGTCGGCAACTGCATCGTATCTCGATAGTACAGCAGGGATAGACAAAGACATTGTGGTGACGTATACGCTCGGTGGAAAAGATGCTGACAAGTATCAGAAACCTGAGGACAAGATTATCAAGGGAGTAATCACTGCAAAGCAGATTGCAGTGACTGCATCAGCTGATCCCAAGACGTATGATGGTACTGCGAATGCTGAGGGACGCCTGACTATCAACGATGGTGCAATACTTGGTGAGGATGTTGTAAGCGCTACAGGTATCTTCTCCTTCGAAAATACAAATATAGGTATCAACAAGGCTGTCAGTGTGACTGGAATACAGCTACTTGGTGCCCAAGCAGACAACTACTCTGTTGCTGCGACCGCTTCGACTATTGGAACTATCGAAAGGGCTATCCTGACTGCAACAGTCGAAAATACGTCTAAAATCTATGGTAATGCGAATCCTGTCTTTGCTATTAATGTGACGGGTTTTGTAGAGGGTGAGGATGCCGGAACGTTTGGCAATGGCTATAGTGCTCCGGTTGCTACTACTACTGCCATAGAAACCAGCAGTGTGGGTGAGTATGAAATCACCCTCACAGGTGGTAGTGCAAACAACTACAGCTTTAATCTTACAGACACAGCACTTCTGACTATCAACAAGGCTACCCATATGATGGATGGGATTACCTTTACTGACAAATCAGTCACGTATGATGGTACATCACACTCTCTGGTGATTGATGGAACCTTACCTGATGGAGTGGTTCCTTCCTATAGCAATAACAGTCAGACTAATGCAGGTGCGCTTACTGTGGTAGCATCCTTTGTGTATGATACTACCAACTATAATGTGATTGACTCCATGACTGCAACTCTGACTATCAACAAGGCTATCCTGACTGCAACAGTTGAAGATGCTTCAAAGACCTATGGGGATGCAAATCCTCTCTTTGCTGTTACTGTTACTGGTTTCGTTGGGGGTGAGGATGCCGGTACTGCCGATTCCTATACGGCACCCATCGCCACTTCAGGTGCTATAACTACTAGCAATGCGGGGACATCACACGCAATTGACATAACAGGAGGGAGCGCGAGAAACTACAGCTTTGATCGTACAGATAGAGCAGTGCTGTCTATTACCAAAGCTACATACAACATGGATGGTGTTACCTTTGATGGTAAAACTGTCACCTATGATGGAGAATATCACCCTCTTGAGATTGGTGGTTCCCCACTACCTAATGGGGTGAGTGTGCGATATAACAACAACTCCCAGAGAAAAGTCACAGACCTTGGGCATACTGTTAGTGCTATTTTCACTGGGTCAAGTAATTATAAAGAAATCCCTGCAATGGAAGCGGTGTTAACAATAACGCCCAAAATTCTTACGGTTACTGCAAGTGTCAACAATAGGGCTTATAATAAAACTACAAATGCCAGCGGAACACTGTCACATAATCCAGAGGAAGTAATCGCTGGCGATTACATAAGAATGTCTGACAACTCCACCTTCACCTTCTTAGATGCTAATGCTGGTCCAGATAAAACTGTCACTGTAAGCAATGTTCAGATTTGGGGGGGTGATGCAAGTAACTACACATTTATTGAACCAGTTACAACTACAGCCACGATTAATAAAGCCACGTACTATTGGGGTTGGGTTCATTATAAATCTCCAGTGTATAACGGCCAGGCCCAAGGGCCGATTATTACGGGGTTACCAGCTGGAGTGACCTATACCTATAGTAATAAGGAGATGGTCAATAATGGTGGATATACTACAGATATTACCTTCTATGGAGATTATGCTAACTATGAAGAAATACCCAATGAAGTGGGAAAATCCGTATACATAAATCAAAAACCTATTTCGATCAAAAAGGTAACCTTTAATGATAAGGTTTTTGATGGAGAGACTACTGCTACAGGAACCTTTGAACTTGAGGGAGTAATTGGAACTGACGAAGCCGTCCCTATTTTTTCGAGTGAAGGATTTGAATTCGAAACGAGTCAAGCTTCTGATGAGCTGAAGCCAATATACGTATGGATCAATTCTTGGAATCTCGGCGGTGCACAGGGCAAAAACTATAAGTATGTGAGCGGCACTCCTAATAAATTTGAAGGCTTTGCTAAGATCAACAAAAAGCCCCTCACAGTCAAGGCAACAGCAAGTGGCAAGACCTATAGTGGGAATACTAATGCTTGGGGAGAACTTGAACTTGTGGGGTTAGTAAAATATTATACTGCTACGGCTGAGGGAACTTTTGCATTCGTAGATGCTAATGCAGGCGAAAATAAAATAGTGAATGTAACAGGAATCACTATTTCTGGTTCTAATGTGAACAACTATTATTTGGAATCAGATAGTACAACTACAACAGCTACGATTGAAAAAGCTAAATACTCTACTAACTGGTATGAAGTAGAAGATTGGGAAAACAGATTCACCTATTCTGGTGCGGCTAAGCAAGCAGCCCTCTCTATTAGAAATGGATATACCATTCCCGACGGATTGGAGATTATCTATAGTGATAATAACAATCAGGTCAATGTTGGAACCTATGCTGTAACAGCTTCCTTCCAGGGAGATGAGACCAACTACGAAGTAATGGATCCTGTGCAGTTAACCCTAACTATAGACCCAATGTGGCTAACTCCCAAACCAGTGGTTTTGGGTAAGGACTATGACGGAACTACAGATGCTTCGGGAACTATTCACCTTGTTAACTATTACAATGAAGAAATTGGACCCCCTGCAGGTGATGATGTAGGTGCTACTGGTAATTTTGTATTTCGTTCAGCTGAAGCCTCTCCTTATAGTACGGTTGATGTGACTGATATTACCTTAACTGGAGATTCAGCTGGTAACTATACATTAAAGGCTACTAATGCATACCCTCGTGCTGAAATCAGGAAGGCTACATATGATATGAGCACAGTTGCATACAACAATAAAACTGTCACCTATAATGGTGAAATCCAACCGCTGGAAATAAGTGGGTCTTTACCAGAGGGAGTAACTGTAAGAGATTACTATCATAACGATAAAGTTGATGCAGGAGAGTATACGATAGAAGCTCATTTCAGGTATGACGATAAGAACTTCAATACGATTGGGCCCATGATTGCGACTCTGACAATAGAGAAGAAACCTCTTACTATTACTGGAGCAAGCGTATACCCTAAAGAGTATGATGGGACGACTGAAGGTAGTGGAAAAATTACAATTGAAGGAGGGGTTAGTGGAAGAGATATAAGCTTGGAAGGTACCTTTACCTTCAGTGATCCCAATGTTGGTGAAAACAAGGAAGTTGTTGTGACCAATTTAAATGCTTATGAATTTGTGAATTATACTACAAACTATACATTCCCTCTTGAGTATAGGACCACAGGTACTATTACTAAGGCAACTTACAATATGAATAATCATGGTTTTTCGGATAAATCTTTTGTCTATGATGGAGAGGCACATTCGCTGACAATAGCCAATGAGTCGTCTTTGCCTAGTGGAGTGACTGTCTCGTATGAGAACAACGATCGAACGATAGCAGGAAGCCAAGTGGTGACTGCCAACTTTGGTTATGACAGTAACAGCTACAATACGATCGACCCTCTGAACGCTACACTGACGGTAGAGAAGAAGCTTCTTACCGTAAGAGCACATGTTGAGGATAAGGTGTATGATGGAACTTCGAACTTTACAACAAGCTTGTCTCTAGAAGGTGTTGTTGGTACTGATGTGGTACATGTGGCAGGTAGATTTTATTTAAATTCTTATGCCGGCTATCAGAAGGGCTCTGTGTATCCCGTCACTCTGAGTGGAGATGATGTAGCAAACTATCGTATATCAGAGAGTAGTGTTCCTTATGCATTCACTGTTCATAAGGCCATATTCAGTCCACCAGCAGACTTCTTCGTCGATAAAGAAGTAGTGTATGATGGAAACTATCATATACTGGAGCATGGAGCTTTGCCTGTTGGGCTGACTGTTTCTCCTGCTACCTTCCAAGATAAAACAAATGTAGGAACCTATAGCACTACTATCAACTTTGTTAGTGATAACTACGAGCCAATCTATCCTTTGTCTGCAACGTTATCAATAACTCCAAAAGAACTTACTGTAGCAGTATCTGTTGATACAAAGCCGTATGACGGGACGACAGCCGGTACAGGAACGTTGACCTTTGGAGGGAAGGTTGCAAACGATTATGAAGGGTTATCTAGTACGGTAAACACCTTTACCTTTGATACTGCGGATGCAGGGGTGAATAAGAACGTAGAGGTGACTGGAATTGAACTGTCAGGGGCAAATTCACATAACTATTCACTTCCCTCACCCATTATAGGCTTTGGTAGCATTGAAAAAGCTGTAATGACTGGCAGTGTCGTTATCACAGGAGAGATGGGGGTGGGCTATACGTTGACCGCTGTTACGAATCTGCCCATCGTAGGGGAACCTACCTACCAATGGAAGCGTGGAGGTTCTGTAATCAGTGGCGCAACTGGCAAGACCTATACCTTGGTACCAGCAGATGGCAACAAGACAATAACTGTTACTGCTACTGCTCAGGCAGGTGAGAAAAACTATACAGGTTCAGTAACCAGTGATTCTACAGTTCCTATACTTCCCATTATAGTTGAAGCATATTTTCCAGCATCGCCTTCATTAGCAAATATTATAAACTTGACAGGATTTGAAGCAAACAGGGCAGGTCTTGAAGCAGCTGTTGCCCTTAATGGGAATTACTATACTCCCTATAGTGATTTACAGGTAGATTCGCGCGGAAGAGCAAGAATCTACGTCTCTGGCAATGCTCATTTGTTTACTAAGGTTAAGATTAGGCAAAAAGCTGTAGGGTCTACTCCTGCAGGTCCTGAAAGGGAGATCTTGGTGGGAAGTAAAGATCTTGCTGTGGGAGATTATTATGAAGGGGGAATAGTTGGCAGTTTCTTCACAGGAGATTATATTGGGCCTGGATATGGCTCTGGAACACCTAAGGGCCTGATAGTTGCTGAAACTGATCAAGGTTCGACACGGTGGGACTATAGAACGGATAGAACTGCAGGAGTGAATTTCCCTTCCATAGGAAACGGTCGAGATTCTGAAAGACATGGTGCTGGATTTGGTAATACTCAAATGATCAAAGACGCAATAGGGTTTAAGCTCGACACTGGCGAGTATAATGCTGCAGGATTAGCCTCTTCCTTTGGGGGGGGAGGTAAGAATGATTGGTTCTTGCCTTCAAGGAATGAGTTGGAATCTTTGGGTTATAATGAATCAGCCATTGGAGGTTTTGTACAAACTCGACACTGGACTTCTTCTGAAGCCCGTAATGGAGGACCAGTTTCAGCACTTGAACATGCGTATGGAAAACCTATGCCAAGAGGATATCAAACTTATATTACTAAAACAGAGAACCTCATGGTGCGTGCAGTAAGATATTTCTAATCTTCTTTAGATAAGAAAGGGGATAAGGAGATGGTCATCCTGACCAGAACCTTATCCCCTCTATATCTTCCCTGTCTCTCTGACTCTATTGCTTCTATCAGATTGTAAGATCCACAATCTCCTCCCAGGGAGCTCCTTCCTTACCAAAATGTCCGTAGTTTACTGTCTTTTGATAGATAGGACGCAGAAGGTTAAATGTCCTTACGATGCCCTCCGGGGAGAGATCGAACTTCTGCCTGACCAGGTCTTCCAGCTTGCTGTCCTCTATCGTGCCAGTACCGAAAGTATTGACAAAAATAGAGATGGGGTAGGGAACCCCGATGGCGTAGGAGAACTGAATTTCACAGCGTTGACAGAACTTGTTTGCAACCAGGTTCTTTGCTACAAAGCGAGCCATGTAGGCAGCAGAGCGGTCAACCTTGGACGGGTCCTTGCCACTGAAGGCGCCCCCGCCATGGCGGCCCATCCCCCCATAGGTATCTACAATAATCTTCCGTCCAGTAAGGCCGGTGTCCCCTGCAGGACCTCCGATAACAAACCTCCCTGTTGGATTGATGTAGTACTTGGTTGTATCGGTAAGCATCCCTGTATCTTGGAGGACGGGCTTGATGACCTCTTCTGTGAGGAATTGTGCTATCTCTTCCCTTGATACTCCCTCGTTGTGCTGGTGGCTGATGACTACCGAAGCAATATGGATCGGCTTGCCGTCCTTATAGACTACAGAGACCTGGCTCTTGGAGTCTGGAAGTAGGAAAGAAGCTTTTCCTTCTTTTCTGAGTTTGCTTGCCTTTTCCAGTAGGGCATGGGCGAACATTACCGGAGCAGGCATAAGTTGGGGCGTTTCATCACAGGCGTAGCCGAACATCATTCCCTGATCCCCTGCACCCTGCTCTCCATAGAGGTTTGAGCCAGCAGATACTCCCAGACAGATATCCGCTGACTGGGTCTTGGTGAGGTTGGTGACCTCCAGACTTTTGTAGTCAAAGCCACAATCAGGGTCGCTGTACCCGATCTCCTTGACTGTTTCGCGTACAATAGCCTCAATGTCGAGCTCTGCATTGGTGGTGATCTCCCCACCGACAATGACCCTGTCTGTGGTTGCAAATACTTCACAGGCTACCCTGCTGTACTTGTCTTGCCTGAGGCATGCATCAAGCACTGCGTCTGAGATCTGGTCGCAGACCTTGTCAGGATGCCCTTCGCTCACTGATTCTGAGGTGAAGATGTGTGTACCGTTTTCTAACATAAAACCCTTCCTTTAGAAGCTGCGGAAGGGGGAACCAAAATACAACAAGCTGTTGTGCTCCCCTTTTAGCAAGTTTCTTTATTGACGTCTGCAAGCCGGGAGGCTATCAAATCGACGTCATGAAGGGGATACTATCAATATTTGGGAAAATATACAAGGAAGGGGGGGCTTCTCTCCGAAGAGTTTATCAACTATATGAGCATAGGAGGGGTTGGTTTCCTTGACGTAACAATAATTGTCATGTTATATATATTGTTATGAAAACTATACACCTATCAGATGACAAGGACCTTCAGATCTTCATGCATCCTACCCGACAGAAGATTCTCACCCTACTGGCCATTCATGACAGCATGACACCCAAACAGGTTGCAGACTCTCTCTCTATGACCAGCTCAAGCGCAAAACACCATATCCTCAGGTTGGTTGGCCTTGGAGCTGTTGAAATTGACCGCACAGAACGTATCAATGGGATAACTGCAACCTTCTACAGGAGGACAAGCGCTACCATCAGCATCGGCTATGATGGCAAGGGGCCCAGGGATGCCTTGGTGCAGAACCTGTTGAAGGAGGTGCAGGATGGATTCTTCTCCCACGACCGTGTTGTTGATGATCCTGATGGCCATTTTATGGGAGATGTGCTTACTGGGGTCCTGCATCTGGGGCAAGAGGAAGCTGATGAGCTGATGGATATCATACGTTCCTATATAGCCTCTCATGAGAAGAAAGGTGCGGGTACTCTTCCCTTTGTCTATTCAGTGGTGACCTATCGTGCCTAGAGCCTACTCTATGAGAAACTATCTTATAGTCCTCTTTTTGGGATACTTTTCACTGGGGGTAGCCATACCGGCAATGGCTTTGATCATCACGAGCAAAGGGTACTCTTTGAAAGAGTTGAGTATAGCCATGCTTTGCTTTTCTGCCAGTGTAATGGTTTTTGAGGTTCCCAGTGGTATTTTCTGTGATGCCCAAGGGAGAAGGAAAGGCTACTTGGTGGGGATGGCATCTGTTTTTGTCGGGACGCTGTTGATGTTTGGCAGAGGCTTGACCTCGCTGTTTGTTGGATTTGCCTTCAATGGTATTGGAAGGGCATTCTCTTCAGGAAGCCTTGATGCCCTGTTTATTGAGAGCCACATGAAGCAAGAGAGGGCTCTTGAAGAAGTAATGGTTGCCATGGATATAACCTCAAGCTTGGCGCTGGCCTTAGGCTCGTTGTTCGGAGGAGTTTTGCTGACATTGGGTAAGGGTGGTGTGCATCTTACCGATTACCTGCTTGTGGTGCGAGGGGCTCTGATCTTGCTTTGCATGGTATTGGTCGCTTTGCTGATTCCCAATGACTCTTCTGGTGTTGAACTGGGAAAAACCACGTTTTTCGGACAAGCAAAGCAATTTCTTCACTTTGTGAAAGGCAATCGTTTTTTACAAGTATATGTCCTGTTCTCCCTCCTGCATGGAGGGCAGCTGTTCTCTCTGGAAAGTTTTTGGCAACCTTTCTTGCAACAGTTGTTGAGCTCTGAAAGCCAGATCTGGGTCTTGGGTATTGTAGGGGGTTCTGTCTTTGCAATAAGTATCCTGGGTTCGCTGTTGGGCAAGGCACTGATCAAAACAGGAAGGCCTTCTTGGATCTTTCTTCTTGCAGTCCTCTGTGCCTTCTCCTTGGAAGGACTCTTTCTGTTCGTAAAAACACCCTTTCAATTTATCCTGGTCTACTTTGTACTCTATCTTGTGTTGGGGGTGGTCTCTGTTGTAGGTGGGGTATTGCTTAATCAGAGCATGGTTTCAGAGGTGCGGTCTTCTGCACTGAGTATACATTCGTTTGCTCTCCAAGGAGGGGGGATGCTTGCAAACTTGCTGGCGATAGTCCTTCTAGCCTATATTCCCCTCAAGGTCTTCTGGGCGGTCATAGCCCTCCTGGGTGTTACCATAATGCTCGCTTCTTCACGGGTCCTGCTACAGGCTGCGCCAGGTGCCGGTCTCCAGCAAAGCCCGTAGGCCAGCAGCCTGTTCCTTGCTGAACTGAGCCCCCCTCTGGGTGATGATCTGACCTGCTAGGATGGAAGCGATGGTCCCTGACTCTGCGATGGTGTACCCCTTGCACTGGCCATAGAGGAAACCCGCTGCATAGACATCCCCAGCCCCTGTGGTATCGACAGGGACTACAGGACCCTTCACCGGGACGCTGAAGATCTCTTGCTTGTGGGAGATGAAGGAGCCCTTCTTTCCGTTCTTTACAATGGCCGTCTCACAGAGCTTGCCCATGGAACGACAGCACTCGTAAGGATCATAGTTGTCAAAGAGGATACGCGCCTCCTCCCTGTTTGCAAAGACGATATCACATTTCTGCTCGATAATCTTAAGAAAGGTATCGCGGTAGCGTCCTACCGCAAAAGGGTCCGCGACATCAAAGGAGATGGTGGTGGCGTGCTGTTTTGCTATGGTGAGGGCCTTTGTTATCGCTTTCTGCTGGCTTTTGGTATCCCACATATATCCGGTGAAGTGGAAGAAGTCAGCATTGGATAGGCTTTTTTCGTTGATATCCCCAGCCTCATAGAGGCGGTTCGCCCCAAGGAAAGTGTTCATGCTGCGTTCGCTGTCAGGGGTCACCAGTATTACCGTAGAGCCGGTGGGCTCCTCATCTGTGATGGCAAGCTCATTGTGCACATGGAGGGCTTTGAGGGTTTCTGCGTATCGTCTGCCATTCTCATCGTTACCCACCTTGCCTGCAAGGGTGGTCTCAATGCCCAGGGATGCCAGGGCAATGATGGTATTGGGACAGGATCCTCCACAGGAGTAGGAGGTCTCCTTGGCCTTGCTAAAGAGGAGCAGCTCATCCATCCTCTCCTTCTGTATCAGGGCCATGGTCCCCTTGTGGATGCCCAGGGTAAGGAGATCACTCTCCTCAACACGGACAATGATATCTATGAGAGGATTCCCTATTCCAAATACCTTTTTATCAATCTGTTTCATCTTTGGGTATTCTACCATTGATAGGGGAGATAACTCAACAACGACTTGCTAAATAGAAGCCGTGGCTATACCATGTTTTTGGAGGAACCCATGGCTTCATACAGGATAGAGGGAGGTTTTCCAGCCTCAGGAGAAGTGGCTATCAGCGGCAACAAGAATGCCGCCCTTCCCTGCCTTGCAGCAACCCTGCTTACCGACGATACAGTACTGCTCAAGAATGTCCCTGATATAGAGGACGTGCGCGTCATGTGCAAGCTCCTGGAGAACCTGGGGTCTACCATCATCAAGGTCGATAGCAACACCCTGGAGATAACAAGTGGCAACAGGGTAGGACTGTTGGGCAAGGACCTGGTAGAGGCTGTACGAGGCTCCATCCTCCTGCTGGGACCTCTTTTGGCCCTGCATGGCGAAGTGTGCCTCGATCCTCCTGGAGGGGATGTCATCGGCCTGAGACGGCTGGATACGCACTTCCTCGGCCTCTCCTCCCTAGGGGCTTCCTGCCAGTTGGAAGGTGATGGACGCCTGCACCTGAAGGCAAACCATCTCCGCCTGCAAGGCGGAGATATCTTTCTGGATGAGGCATCGGTCACCGCTACTGAGAACGTCATCATGGCAGCCTCCCTGGCAGAAGGGGAGAGCATCTTGAGCAATGCAGCGTGCGAGCCGCATGTGCAGGACCTCTGCACCATGCTTGTTCGTATGGGTTGCAAGATCGAAGGGATAGGATCGAACAGGCTCTTTATCCAAGGGAACAAGAAGTTGCACGGGTGTGAATTCACTCTCGGCAGTGACTATATGGAGGTGGGCTCCTTTATCGGTCTTGCCGGTGCAACCGGAGGCCAGCTCCTGATCAAGGATGTGGAGATTGAGCACCTTAGGATGATCAGGCTGGGATTTTCCCGCATAGGAGTGGAGTATGTCCAAGATGGGCCTTCCTCCATCCTGGTTCCCCGCAAGCAAAAGAGGATCCTCTATAAAGAGGTCGGCGGACACACCGGCAAAGTCGATGACGCCCCATGGCCAGGATTTCCTGCTGACCTATTGAGCATCATCACCGTCTGTGCAACCCAGATGGAGGGTTCCATCCTGATACATGAGAAGATGTACGAGTCTCGGATGTACTTTGTAGACTGGCTCATTCGCATGGGGGCGGACATCATCTTGTGCGATCCTCATAGGGCGGTGGTCAACGGTCCCTCCCAACTCTATGGCTCTGTGGTTACAAGTCCTGATGTCCGTGCCGGTATGGCCCTGGTCATAGCCGCCGCTTGTGCTGAAGGAGTCTCCACAATCGAGAATATCTACCAGGTGGAACGGGGGTATGAGCGCCTTTCCGAAAAGCTTTTCGCCCTTGGACTCTCTATTGAGAGAATTGGTTAACTCCATATTTTCCCTAGAATTCACTGCTCTATCCACAAGCTCATCCCATAGTTGTCCACAGGTTATCCACAAGCTATCCAAATACTCTGTATACACAAAAATGAGCTTGTATAAGCAAGTTTCTTTATGCTGTTTTTCTTCTAATGCCTACCAATGTGGTAAACTAACTCCTTTAAGGCAAGTTGCTTACAACTTAATGGCATGGTTCTTATATAGTTCTTATCTAGAAAAAAGGGTATTTCGATTGGTCTCTATATTCTGGTTTCCTACAGGTATTTAGCAAGTTGTCCACAGGTTGTCCACAAGCAGTACGTTTTATTATGCGACGTGATAACTCTCGCTACAACGTGAGTTACTCAGCTCTTTTGTCGTAGACCCTGCTCTTGAATAGAAAACAGGAGCTCTTCTATCTTTTTGGAAAGAGGCTTCTTGGATATAGGGAGATTGTCCGTGAGGGATTTTTCTTAATACGCACGAGAAAAGAAAACTATCGCATCGCAAAAGGAGAGGAAAAAGAATGATTTTTGAAAATGTGGTTGACAGGAAAAGGATAAGCATAGTATAACAAGGGTGAGTTAGGTACGACTAACACGGAGGACATTTATGCCATTATCCATGCTGCAGGTCGGTGAGAAGAAAACTATTGTTTCCCTACACGGTGAAGATTCCATGAAGCAGCATCTGCTTGACTTGGGGTTTGTCTTTGGACAACAGGTAGAAATTGTCGGTAAGTGCTCCAATGGCCTTATCCTTTCCCTGAAGGGTGTCAGGCTTGCCCTTAATCAGGGGCTAGCCCACAGAATAAACGTAGCATAATAGTATTGCATTACATACTACATATATATTTTCGAGGAGTTTATGATGACATTAGGTGAGTTACGACCTGGCGAAAAGGCCAAGGTGGTTTCCATTGGCACCACCGGGGCTATGCGACAGAGGATTTTAGACATGGGGGTAACTCCCAATGTGCAGGTGCAACTCATTAAGATTGCACCACTAGGTGATCCTGTGGAGATTACAGTTCGGGGGTATCAGTTGAGCCTTCGCAAGAGTGAAGCTGCCCTGATACAGGTCCAGAAGTAATTTTTTTTAGGCAAACTGTTAGTTTGTCCTAACATATAGGAGTTTTTAATGTCGTACACCATAGCACTTGCCGGAAACCCGAACTCTGGCAAAACAACTGTATTCAATACTCTTACCGGATCCCGCCAACATGTGGGGAACTGGCCTGGGGTTACCGTTGATAAGAAGGAAGGCCTCTACCGTAAGAACAAGGAGATGAAGATCCTTGACTTGCCCGGGACTTACTCCCTCTCCCCCTATAGTGCAGAGGAGGTCATAGCCAGGGACTTCATCGTCAATGAAAGACCCGATTGTGTCATCGACATCCTCGATGGGACATCGCTGGAGCGCAACCTCTATCTTGCCCTGCAGATCATGGAGACCGGTATTCCCACGGTATTGGGAATAAACATGATGGACGAGGTTGACCTGCGAAAGGACGTCATCGACTTTAAACGCCTTGAAGCAATCTTTGGTGTTGCAGTGGTTCCCATTGTGGCACGTTCTGGTAAAGGCATCGATGCCTTGATGGATGCGGTAAAGCGTACCATTGAGGAGAAGCGGGTTCCCAAGAGGCTGCCTGTATATGAACTGACCAATAAAGTGGACGAGGATACGCTTGCAGACAAGCGCTACTCCTTTATCACTGAGACTGTGGCTGCAAGTGTAGTGAGAGGAACAAGGGAGGGCGAGCACAAGGAGAGTCGCAGCGATAAGATCGACAAGGTCCTTACCCACAAGATATGGGCCCTTCCTGTCTTTGCCTTGATCATGTACCTCATGTTTGCAGCAACCTTCAGTGAGAACTTCCTCTTTGTCCCTGGGCTTCCCTCTCCCGGTATAGCCTTGGCCACCTTGGTGGAAAATCTCTGGGGTTCCTTGACGGATGTAGTTTCTTCAGCACTATTGGGTGCGGGGGCAGCTACATGGGCCTACAGCCTGGTGATATTTGGCATCATGGAGGGTATAGGAGCCGTCCTGGGCTTCCTTCCCCTTATCCTGGTGCTCTACCTGCTGATGAGCTTCTTGGAGGATAGCGGGTACATGGCGCGTGTTGCCTTTGTCATGGACCGCCTGTTTCGTAAGTTCGGTCTTTCCGGTCGTTCCTTCATTCCCTTGCTGATGGGATTCGGCTGTTCTGTGCCTGCCATCATGGCTACCCGAACCCTCGACAGTGAAAAAGACCGTAAGATAACCACCTTGCTCTGTGGCTTTATGCCCTGTGGTGCAAAACTTCCTATCTTCATCATGTTTGTCTCAACCTTCTTCAGTGATGGTAACAAGACGCTGGTACTCTTTTTCACCTACATGCTCAGCCTTGCGGTATCGATTGTGGTCTCCTTGATCATCAACAGGGTTGCCTACAAGGGTGAGACTTCGAACTTCCTGATGGAGCTTCCCCAGTACAGGCTTCCTACCCTCACGAGTGTGGGAATTCATGGATACGAGAAGGTAAAGGGATTTGTGCAGAAGGCCGGTACCATTATTTTGGCAGCCACCATCCTTATCTGGGCCCTATCGAACTTCAACCTGTCCTCCTTTAACGGGCAGAACCAACAGAAGTATGGAACTCCCTTGGCTCCTATCGAGTCGTCGTTCCTAGCCTCCACCGGTAAGGCTATTGCCCCCATCTTCAAGCCCGCAGGCTTTGGTGCCTGGAGACCTACTGTTGGGGTCGCCACAGGGTGGATCGCTAAGGAGATGGTTGTCGTGACCCTTGCTCAGCTCTACGCTGATGATATCAGTGATGAGTACCTCTCCGAGTACTTTGCCGACGCCTCAGATGATGAGCTCATGGAGTTTGGATTTGAAGAGGGAGTGTATGACGAGGAGGCAGCTAGGGATATCTATACCGATGTGATCCTTATGGAAGGTGGGGATGCACAAGCCTTGCCGACGCTCAAGGAAGATATCAAGACTCGCCAGGCAGCTCTTGCCTATATGGCCTTCAACCTTCTCTGTATGCCCTGTTTCGCTGCAGTAGGTGCTATGAAACGGGAACTGAAAACCTGGAGGGTTACCCTTGGACAAGTTGGCATCCAGATGCTGACAGCGTATATAGTGGCGGTATTCATCAACGTAGTGGGCAATTTGCTCTTCTAGGAGGCTCTATGATAAATTATGTGATAGCTCTGGCGGTAGTAGTGTTTCTGGCTTCGTTTACCGTAAAGAGAGTACGTCTGGCAAGGGTTAAAACCCTGCATAAGGATGATATATCTTGCTCGGGAAGTTGCTCGGGTTGCAGTAGTTCTTGCCAGTAATCCAATTAGTAATCAGTTCTGAAGAGAGGGGTTTGTTTTCGTCCCCTCTCTTCTTTTTGAGTCCTGTTTTAGGCGATATCTTCAGGAAAGATATGCACCCGCTCATCTTCGCCTGACCGAATGCAACACCTCCTGAGCGTGGAGAAGAGCTGGCGGACATTACCTGGCCAGGAATAGAGCCTCAGGAGCATAAGAGCTTGCTCATCAAGCTGTTTTTCTGGAAAGTGCTGTTTGAAGAAATGGTGACAGAGTTGGGGGATATCTTCAAGATGCTCCCTCAGTGGGGGGAGGCAGATGGTGGTGTCGCTGATCCTGTAGTAGAAATCCTTGCGAACTCGGTTTTCCTCGATAAGACGCTTTAGGTTCACATTTGATGCAGTGACCAGCTTGAACTTTGAACTTTTCACCTTGGTATCTCCAAGTTGTCTGTACTGCCCGGTTTCCAGGAGTCTGAGCATGTTTGCCTGGGAACTCAAGGAGAGATTTTCCACTTCATCGAGAAAGAGCGTCGATAGGTTCGCCTCATGGACTAGACCGGGCAGTTCATACTTACCATCGGTAAAGGCCCCCTTTGCATGACCGTAGAACATGGAGTCCCCGATAGGACCATGGAGCAAGGAGCAGTTGACGCTGATCATGTTGCGGAAGGGGTGCTTCATCCTGTGGACAATCCCCGCAGCAATCTCCTTGCCTGTGCCTGTCTCTCCATACAGATGGATCGAACACTCCTCTTTGGAGTAGAGAGCGAGGGCACGACGGACTTCCTGCATCTTCTTACTCGATCCTATGAGGCTCTCTGCACAGTAGATGGCTTGCTCTCCTATCCGTTTCTCCTCGCTGAAACGTAAGAAAAACTTGGTATAGTCGAGCTTCTCCTTTTGGATGAACTCAACGGGAAAGGAGAGCTTTGGCAGGATGAAAGGGTGGTTTCCCTTGTCGAGGAATAAGATTACCTTGACCTCTAGTGAGGCCCTCTGCAGCTCTTCCAGGAGCTGCCTTTGAGAACTATCTCCCAACTTCTGATCAGCAATGATCCATATATCTTGTTCACCTTCTGCCTGCTCCAGTGCTATCAGTAATTTTCTGACCATGCTGAAGATGTGCAATGCCTCATAGGCGAAATGTTGTTTGAAGCGGTCTTTGAAACGCCAATCCGAAGAGATGATAAAAAGAGACATCTGCAACTCCTTCTTGAGGTATCAGGGGAAGGTAAACTCTATTAGTTGCTGATAGTCTAAGTTCTCATATGGCGTAACGCTACTCTAACTATGAGAGGTTTACCGGTTTACTTTTGGGTTTCTGTCAATAAGACCTGGATGGTTGAGAGGGCGTAAATCGCAGCTGTCTCAGAACGGAGTATATTTCCTTTCAGCATGACAGCGGAAAATCCTGCATTTTCCAGGAGCTCACACTCCTGGTCCGAGAGCCCTCCCTCTGATCCTATGAGTATCCCTATGGGACTATCCGAAGGGAGGGTAGCAAGCAGTTGGGGCAGGCTCCGCTGCTCTCCCCTGGAGCTTTGGTGGAAGAATATGAAAGGTCCCTTGTTTTTCCAATGGGCGGGAATATCGGCTAAGGCGATATACTCTTCCCCCAGATGGGTAGGGATGGGCGATCCACTTTGCTGGATAGCTTCCTTTATCTGGCTTTCGAGGCGGTCTTTCTGAGGTCCCAGGAGGTTTCCTTTCTTGGAGGAA
Organism: uncultured Sphaerochaeta sp.; assembly: GCA_964588005.1. Classification (GTDB taxonomy): domain Bacteria; phylum Spirochaetota; class Spirochaetia; order Sphaerochaetales; family Sphaerochaetaceae; genus Sphaerochaeta. Next base: position 35,876 of record CAZPOJ010000001.1, on the reverse strand, counting down.
AAGTCCTTCACGCAGTAGGTGCTCTGCACAAAGGTAATTTCTTCTACCCCTATCTCTGTTGCCTGGCGAACTATCATCTCATTCTTTTTGCCCTTGCAAAGGCATTGATAGAGAGAGATGTGCGGATAGCTCCCTTTGTAGGAGGGCAAGGCGTCGGTAGCGACAGCCACCTCGCTCTCTCTCGGAGGGGAGACAGCGAGGATACAACTGTTTTTTCCTATCTGCTCAATTTCCAAGAGCCACGTCTTGCCCTTTCTATCCCGTCCAAGAATACGATCGCCCACCTTGAGGCGCAGTACCTTGGTAAGGTACTGGCTCTCCTTGTCGGTGAGGACGACCTTATCTTGGTCACCGGTGAAAGAGTTGTCTAAAAGGTACTGCCTCATCTGCCGAGACGGATGAATTCGACTGCACGCTTGAGCTGCTTGTCAAAGACAAGGTCGCCTACAGGTCGATCGTCAAAAGGAATTCTTCCCAGATACTCGTTTCTCATCAAGATATTGAGAATATCTCGGTTCATGCCGTACTCAGCATAATTTTCTGAGAAGAGGAGTATGTTCTCTGTGGTGGGCTCGGGATGTTCGTCTGCAAAGGTTGCAAGCACCTTTTCAGTCATCAGCTTTTCGTAGGCAGGAATCTCCTCATCCTGAAGCTTGATATCCTCGACCATGATGTCCGGCTCAATACCCTTCTTGTGGATATTCTCTCCTGTGGGGGTGTAGTAGTGGGCGGTAGTAACCTGGGCATACCCATCGCCAAACTTGAACACATCCTGCACTACGCCCTTGCCAAAGGTCTTGGTACCGATGAGCGTCGCACGGTTGTTATCCTTCATTGCAGCAGCAAGAATCTCCGAGGAGGATGCCGATCCTCCATTGGTAAGCAGCACGATGGGCAGATCCTCCGGAACCAATGTTGATCCTGTGGAGATATAGCGCTTGTCACGGTTGGAGCCCTTTTTGCCTTGGATGGTGACCAAGACCTTATTGGCAGGCAGGAAGATGTTTGCAACCTGCATTGCCCCATCCACAGCACCACCAGAGTTGTTGCGCTCGTCGATGATCAAGCCCTTGACGCCCTGGCTTAACAGCTCAGTAACACTTTTTAGCATCTGGTCGCCTGTCTGGGGGGTAAACTCTGAAAGCACGATGTACCCGATATCCCCATCGATGACGTTGGCTTCAACGGTCGGTGTGGTGATCTTCTCCCTGACCAGGCTGAGGTCGAACGAGGTGCCGGCCCTGAAGACGGTGACGGTAACCTCGGTCTTCGGCTCGCCCCTGAGAAGGATGCTCGCCTCATAGCTGGTAAGGTCGTCTACCTTCTCACCGTTGATGTGGCTGATGAGATCCCCTGCCATAAGGCCTGCCCGCTGGGCTGGAGATCCTGGGAAGGGGGAGATGATGGTAACCATGTAGGATGAGGGGTCAGAGGGATTCTTGCGTTCTGGTGAGGGTTTGTTCAAATAGGTGCCGATACCCCCATAAATACCCGTTGTTCCTTCCATATAGTTTGTTGCCTCAGAAGGCGGTACATAGAAAGAGTAGGGGTCATCCAAGGACGCTACAAGTGCCGAGGCAAGGTCGTTGAATACCTTCTCCTTGTCGACCTCCTCAATATAGATACTGTCGACATAGCGGTAGAGCCTGCCTAGAGCCTCCATATCGGTGGTAATTTTGTCCCCTGGCTTGGGCATGCTCAACGTGTTGGTTGTAGGGGTGGCTAGAATTTCCTCTAAGGATCCTGAGGAGAAAAGAGGAATGACGATAAGCAGCAGTATCAGTGAAAGGCTAAGCCTTGCTATAGTTTTTCTTTTCATAAGGTAAATATACAGAATATTATAAAATTTGGCTACTCTTTGCAGTATTGACCTCTGCACTATTGCACATTACACTTGGCGCATGACTTTATTCCTCCATTTTCCCCGGTGGATAACACCAGAAATCATCCCGGGTCTTCCCCTACGATGGTATGGCCTGATGTATGTGATAGCATTTGGTTTCGCCTATGCATTGATACGCGTGCAGGCAAGAAAAAATGAGGTGGCCCTCGACCAGGACCAGAGCCTGAACTTGGTGCTGGCCTGCATTCTCGGCCTTGTGGTGGGGGCTCGCTTGTTCTCTGTTCTTTTTTATGATGGCTCGTTCTACTACTGGACACATCCCTGGATGATATTCTGGCCTTTCCGAGGCGGGCAATTTGTCGGACTTCCCGGCATGAGCTACCATGGAGGTCTTGTAGGTGCCGTTGCAGGTGCTTATATCTTCAGTAAAAAAAACAAGATGCATTTCCTTGAACTTGCCGACACCGTCGTTTATGCCGTTCCTCTTGGCTATACCTTCGGCAGGCTTGGTAACTTTATCAATGGCGAACTTTTTGGCCGTGTCTCCACCAGTGCCTGGGCCATGGTCTTTCCCGATGCCCCCCGTTTCTCCACTAACTATGCATGGGTCCGTACCATAGCAGAGAAGCTGGACATCCCCTATGTGGCTGGATCGTTGGTCAACCTTCCCCGACACCCCTCCCAGCTTTATGAAGCCCTGTTTGAAGGCATAGTCCTTTTTTTCCTGATGTGGTTTCTCATCCGCCCAAGAAGAGAGCGCCAGCCCCATGGGTTTGCCCTTGCTTCCTACCTTGTTTTCTATGGAGCCATCAGGTTTGTCATAGAGTACTTCAGGGCTCCTGATGAGAACCTCGGGTATATTATCGCCTGGGGAAAGGAGAGCGATAACATCGCCCTCTTCCAATCCTTTTTCAACATATCGATGGGACAGCTGTTCTGTCTTGCCATGATACTTGCCGGAGTAGCCCTCTATCTGGTAGTACGAAAGGTCGACAAGAGGGTATAGGAGTGCATACGTGGCATCAGTTACAGAACGAATAGTTGCTCTGAGAGCTATCCTTGACCGGGAAGGTCTGGATGCTTGGTATATCAATGGAACCGATCCTCACCAAAGCGAATATGTCTCCTCCCGATGGAAGAGCAGGCAGTGGATCTCAGGCTTTAGCGGCAGCGCAGGAAGCGTTCTTGTCACCAAGGACAAAGCCTTGCTCTGGGTAGACTCACGCTATTTCATCCAAGGAGCCCAACAGATCGAAGGGACGCCCTTCACCTTGATGAAGCTTGATACCGAGGGGTTCAAGAACCCCCAAAGCTGGATGGCGAGCGAGCTCCCCCAAGGGGGCAGGATCGGTATCGATGGCTCTACCCTGACGGTGAGCGTCAACGCTGAGATGGAAGAGGCTTTCAAGCAGAACAAGATAGAGTTGGTCGCCTGTATAGACTTTCTGGATGAAATTTGGGCCGACAGGCCTCCCATCGCTTCCACAAGCGTGGTTGACCTTCCCAATGAGATTGCCGGCTTCAGCAGGATCCAGAAGCTTACGATGGCGCGTCTGGCAATGGTGCAGAAAGGGTGCAACTATACCCTGGTCTCCTCCCTGGACGATATCGCTTGGATAACCAACCTGCGCTCCTCTGACACCTCGGTACACTCACCTGTATTCATCTCCTTCCTCCTTATAGGTACAGAGAAGGCATGGCTCTTCACCGATCCCAAGCGGTTCAGCGCCGAGATACACGAAGCCTTGTCCGAAGATTTTGAAATCCTCCCCTATGAAGAGGCTAAAGCTACTATAGAAGGCATCCTTACAGAGGGGGATGTCCTCTACTATGACCCTGCTAAGCTCAACCTCAATCTCTATGCTGCTACCCTGAAGGCAGCCCATGTACAGGGAAGGGATTTTACCACTGACTTGAAGGCCTCTAAGAATGAGACCGAGCTGGAAGGTATGCGCCGTAGCCATCTCCTTGATGGTGTTGCCCTGGTGAACTTCCTCGCCCGCCTGGATACAGAGGGAGGCTCGTATGATGAGATCGAGGTCTCGACCCTGCTCAGAGAACAGCGAGAACGCAACAAGGCGTGCATAGGGGAGTCCTTCTCCCCCATCTCCGGCTGGGCCGAACATGGGGCTATGTGCCACTACAGTGCTACAAAGGAGAGCTCCTCGCGTATAGAGGGTGACGGCCTCCTGGTCCTGGATACCGGGGGGATGTATGAGTTCGGTCTTACCGACATAACGCGTACCATCCTCTTTGGCAAGGCTACCGAAGAGCAGATACGCGATTATACCCTGGTCCTCAAGGGGAACCTGGCCCTCGCCTCTGCACGCTTCCCTGAAGGGACGTGCGGCTACCAACTGGACATCCTCGCTCGCCAGTTCCTCTGGCAAGAGGGGATGACCTACTTCCATGGCACTGGCCATGGTCTGGGATTCCGCCTCAATGTGCACGAGGGCCCTGCGGTCATAAATACCCGCGCCATTGATGTACCTTTGAAGAAGGGCATGATCCTCAGTGACGAGCCCGGCATCTACAAGGAGGGCCGCCATGGTATCCGCATCGAGAATATCGTGGCCGTACGTGAAGATGTCAAGACAGAATTCGGGCAGTTCTTAAGCTTTGAGGTCTTGACCCTCTGCCCGTTTGAACGCAAGTTGATACAGAAGACCCTGCTCACCGAGAGTGAGCTCGCCATGGTAGACAACTACCACCGTTGGGTCTACGAAGAGCTGAAGGATCTTGTTGACGATGAGGCAAAGGCCTATCTTAAGCAGGCTACCCTCCCTCTCTAAAATGATACGTAAGGAGTTACCAAAATGGTAGAAGCATTGAAAAAGAATTCACAGATTAAGAGAAAAGGACCTGTTGTCCTGGTGATAATGGACGGCGTCGGATTTGGAAAATATACTGAAGGTGATGGTGTTGCTGCTGCAATGACCCGGACCCTGGACAAGCTCTTCAAGCAGAACCCCTGGACCAAGCTGCAGGCCCATGGCGTAGCCGTCGGTCTGCCCTCCGATGAGGATATGGGAAACAGTGAGGTCGGGCACAATGCTATGGGGTGTGGTCGGGTGTTTGCCCAAGGGGCGAAGCTGGTGAACAAGTCCATCGAGAGCAAGGCGATGTTTGAAGGTGCTACCTGGAAAAAACTTGTTGCCAACACAGTGGACAAGAAGAGTACCCTGCATTTCATCGGGCTGCTCAGTGACGGTAACGTCCACTCCAACGTCAAGAACCTGAGGGATATGATCGTGCAGGCCAAGGAGGACGGAGCTACAAGGGTTCGTGTCCACGCCCTCCTCGATGGTCGTGATGTGGGCGAACTCAGCGCCCTTGAGTATTTTGACCCGTTTGAAGAGTTTCTCGCCTCCCTCAATGATGAGGGCTTTGATGCAAGGATCGCCAGTGGTGGTGGGCGCATGCAGATCACCATGGACCGCTATAATGCAAACTGGGATATGGTCAAGAAGGGGTGGGAGACCCACGTCCTTGGCGAGGGCCGCCAGTTCGACTCAGCGCACAATGCGATCGAGACCCTACGGGTGGAGAGCAAGGCTATCGACCAGGACCTCCCTCCTTTCGTCATTGCCGAAGGCGGCAAGCCTGTGGGAACCATTGAGGATGGTGACAGTGTCATCCTCTTCAACTTCAGAGGTGACCGTGCCCTTGAGATCACCAAGGCCTTTGAGGCTGAGAGCCTGGATGAGTTTGATCGCAAGCGCGTTCCCAAGGTCGAGTATGCCGGCATGATGGAGTATGACGGGGACTTGAAGGTTCCCGCACAGTACCTGGTGCAGCCTCCTGCCATCGACAAGACCATGGCAGAGTACCTCTGTGCCTCCAAGGTACGGCAGTTCTCCATCAGTGAGACGCAGAAGTTTGGCCACGTGACCTACTTCTTCAACGGAAACAAGAGTGGCAAGTTCGATCCCAAGCTTGAGGAGTATGTGGAGATTCCCTCCGATATCGTTCCCTTTGAGCAGAGACCCTGGATGAAGTGTGCCGAGATTGCAGACCGCGTCCTCAAAGAGATAGAGTCCGGCAACTGGGATTTCATCAAGTTGAACTTCCCCAACGGTGATATGGTAGGCCATACCGGGAACTTCCAGGCTGTTGTCTGCTCCATGGAGGGTATGGACCTGCAGATCGAGAGGATCCATAAGGCTGTTATGGCAGCTGGGGGCGTCATGGTCATCACCGCTGACCACGGCAATGCCGATGACATGTACGAGCACGCCAAGGACGGGAGCGTGAAGTACAAGGAAAACGGCGAGCCTCAGGCAAAGACAGCCCACTCACTCAACCCTGTACCATGCATCATCTGCGACAGCTCCTACAACGGGGAGTACTCCCAGACGCTCAATACAGGACTGGGCATAAGCAGCATCGCTGCAACGTGTATCAACCTCCTGGGTTTTGAGACACCAGAGGGGTATGATAAGAGTATCATTGAGCTAGCTTAGGTATAACAGGTCCTACGCAGGGGCGATCCCTGCATAGGACCTGTCTTTTGTTTGCCCTTTTTTCTGTTTTTCTTTATTCTCAGGCCACCCATACATGGATGTTGCGGCCTTGTAAATCTTGTGAGAGCCTATGCAATATGCAATACTCTGACGATATGAAAGCTAATCCTATAGAGACAAAAAAACCGACCCGAAAAAAACGCACTACCCCTACTAGGAGTTCACCTTTAGGTGCAACTGATGCGCCCTTGCAATTCAACTTCAAGCTTTGCAAGAGTGAGGATGGGTGGGCACTGACACTTTGCGACTCCAAGGGAAATCCTTGTCAGCCTGACTATCGCCAATACACCTCCTCTGTACGTGATGCCTTAAGGGAGTTCAACCATCAAGTTCAAAAGGAACAGAAGTATCTTCGTTGGGATCTTGGCGATCAGGGGCGGGATGGTTCGACTGTCCATGACCCTTCGGGCAGGCTCATGGAACTTGCCTTGCGTTCCCACCTGCTTCTTGATGAGGAAGGCACCCCCTTGCATCCCCAGAACCAAGAGTCGAAAATTACCCTCTCGATTGAAAAGACCTCTGATCGCACAGTCGCGGTGGCTCCGCTCATCCTCTCCTTTGACCAAATTCTTGCCGATAGGGAGCGTCTGGATAGGGAAAAAACCTATCCCATATCGAGTGAGCTTGTGGTCGAAGGGCAGCGTGTCTTCCATGTCTCTGACCTTGGATCCTACTGGACTCATTGGTTTTTACTCACTACAACGGTCCCCTTGGATGAGCTGCATACGTATCTGGCCCTTGCTCTCTCCAAATTCCCTACCATCTCCCTCTCTTTCGAAGGATATTCCGTCCATACTGTTGCTCCGAGAACAGCCTCTTCAAGCCTTCTTTTCAAGGAGATAGATGCGTATGGTTTTCTGCACATCCTGCCGTTGATCCACCTTGACGCATACCCTCCTGGGTTCTTTGAGGACCAGGATATTACCAAGATTGTTGAAATTGACCAGGATGAAAAGACCTTGGCAGTTGGAGAGGTTGTCTACCCGAGGGCACCTGACAATGAGTTCAGGGATCTGCTTTCCCTGATGGGAAAAGAGGTCAAGCATGCAGTGTTCGAAGAAGAACGCTACTTCATCCTAGAACCCGACTTTGCCCAACGGTTCCTCGCCCTGCATATGCAGGACCTGCTTGCGAGATTTGTCCTCTTTCAGTCTTCGGTCCTGGGTAAGTATAAGGTCAAGTTTGTTAAACCCAAGATGAGACTCTCCCTGGGAGACGGCATAGACTATTTTGAAGGCAAGGCCGATATCGATGTCGAGGGTCAGACGTTCTCCTTTAATCGCTTTCTCTCAGAGTATCGGAAAAGTGGATATATCCTCCTCAACGACGGCTCCAAAGCGTATCCTGATCTGCGAAGCATCAACCGATTCGAAAGATTGGTCCATCATGCCTCAAAGCAGGATGAAACAGTGCGGGTCTCGTTCTTTGATATTCCCTCCCTCCAAAGGGATGCTTCTCTTTCGTTTGCAGGAGATGGGGGGCTGAGGGCAGAGACCTTTTACAAAGGGTTCAACACTATAGGTGAGAGCCAGGGCTCCTATGCTATCGAGGGTGGAGAGTTGCGTCCCTACCAGGTATATGGGGTGCAGTGGATGGAGTATCTGCGCGACCACCAGATGGGTGCATGCCTTGCTGATGAGATGGGTTTGGGAAAGACCGTGGAGGTCATCGCCCTGTTGCGCAGCACCTATGCCGCCGGGTGCAAGGAGCCTACTCTTATTCTGGTTCCCCGCACCTTGATCTACAACTGGAAAAACGAACTGCAACGGTTTGCTCCCGAGTTGCAGTGCCTGCTTCACTATGGGGCAGCAAGGGACTCCTCCCTGATTGAAAAGAGCACTGCCAACATCGTGATCAGCAGCTACGCTACCATCCGCAATGATATCAAGGCCTTCTCAAAAAAGTCCTTCGCCTATGTGATCCTTGATGAGTCGCAGAACATCAAGAACTTGGAGACCCAGACTACCAATGCTGTTCTTGCCCTGAAAGCTAGGTACCGCCTGGCGCTGAGCGGTACTCCGGTGGAGAACAATCTGGGGGACCTGTACAGCCTCTTTCGATTCCTCAACCCCTCCTTTTTTGGAAGCCAGGGCGAATTCCTCCGCGACTATATACGCCCTATCCAGGACCACCATGACAAGGATGTACTAAAGGACCTAAAGACCCGTGTCTATCCCTTTATGCTCAGGAGAGTGAAGAAGAACGTCCTCAAAGACCTCCCTCCCAAGACCGAACAGGTCTCCTATGTCGAATTGGACGAGAAGCATCTCGCTATCTACAACAGGAGACGTGAAGAGCTCAAGGCAAAGGTGACGATGGCTGTCGGCCTTGGTGGGGTGGCAAAGAATACCTTCATGATATTGCAAGCCCTTACAGAGTTGAGGCGGCTGGCTTCCGTCCCCGAGGCTGATGGTGAGTTCTACGAGGTTTCTGCAAAACGGAAATATCTTAAGGAGGTGGTCGCTTCCATCACCTCCGATGGGCACAAGTGCCTCATCTTCACCAACTTTCTTGCTACCATAGAGCTCATAGGGGAGGACCTGGAGGAGATGGGGATCGGGTACCTTTCGATGACAGGGGCGACTAGGGACAGGCAGAGCCTGGTGCAGAGGTTCCAAAACGATCCTTCCATCGGGGCCTTTATCATGACGCTGAAAACCGGTGGGGTGGGTCTTAACCTGACGGCAGCAGACTATGTCTTCATTGTGGATCCCTGGTGGAACCGGGCTGCAGAGAATCAGGCCATTGATAGAACCCACAGAATTGGGCAGGAGAATCCTGTATTCTGCTATCGGATGATAGCCAAGGATACGATAGAGGAGAAGATATTGGAGCTTCAGCAGAGGAAAGCAGACCTTGTCGCCTCCTTGCTCACCTCCGATTCAAATGCAGTAAAGTCTTTGTCTGAGAAAGACATCGAAATGTTGTTGGGGTAACCATGGCTAAAACGAAAAAAAATCTAGAGAGCAAAACCACGGCATCCTCACCTAAAAAAAAGACGAAGGAGTTGTCCCCAAAGGGAAAAGCCCTCTCCTCTCACCTGTCGGGGGCGAACATCGAGCAGTTGTCCTCCATCTACCGCTCCCTTGCAGGAACTGCGCCTCCTTGCAACCGGAAGCCTGAATTGCGCGACCAGGTGGCAGGTCTGCTTGATTTTCTAGAGCAACAAGAGTTTGACCTCTATTTTGCATCACTTCCTCCCTATCTGCAGGAGCTCCTGCAGAGGGGGGCTTTTGAGCCAGTTTTGGATATCCGCTCGCTCTCGACCACAGTCGAGGAACCTTTGATCATCAAGGCCAAGATGCTGTACTCGTATTGGGAGACCTCTCAGCCTAATCCGGCGCTACGGATGGGACTCTTTCATGCCCACAGTGAGTTTGAACTTGAGTTGTATCCTCTTTTTAGAGAGTGTTTCTCCTTGTGGCTTCCCAAGCCCGCCGGCTATACGCTCCAACCCCTTGCAGAAAGGGAAGGCACCCTATGGTCTGACAACCAGCAGATTTCCGAGGTGATACCCCTTTTGGTGGAGGCCGCAGCCAAGGTCTTGAAAACCAGGTCACGTGACGATGTTCTCCGCAAGGGCTTGCTCAAAGGACAGATCAAGAGCATTCGTGAGTCCTGCGCACTGGAGCCTTTTCCCTTCGCCAGTTCCTATGGACTTGATCCTATCGAACTCTTTGTACAGGTGTTGGTTCACTTAGAAACAAAACCGCTTAAACGCCCTGAGGATGGGGAGGCTTTTGTAAAGAATTTGGTCCAGCGGTTTTTCTTTGACCCCAAGCAGGCATCAAAGGAGGTCAGTGGCACTGACCTGGAGTATTTCTGTCTTTTACATCAGTTTTCCAGGACAGGGTATGCCCACTCGGTCGAACTCATGAATAAGGGGAGACAGGAACTTAAGGACCTGCTTTGCCAGATATATGGTGCAGGTGAGTGGTATTCTATTGAAAATCTGTTTCAATCGTATGTATTGCATGGCAATGATTTTATTTTCTGGAACATGGAAATCCTGGACAAGGTCCTTTACATGCGCGGAGATACGATCGAAACAGAGCATGCCACCTATCTTCCTCGCCCTTATGAGAAGGGGTTTCGTGCTAGAGGGGTCTTGCAGCAGATGTTGTTTGTAAAACCTCTGTTCAAGGCCTATTGTTATCTGTTCGCTGTTCTTGGGTTGGTGGAAATAGGGGAACATCCAGCCCCCTTGGTTTTGAGTAAGAATGGAAAGATGTATCCACTGACCCCCTACGAGGGGATCAGTTCCATGAGGATTACCCCCTTCGGTGCCTGGTGTCTGGGCTTTACCGATGAGCGGCCGGCAGCCAAGAAGCAGGAGTTCGAGACCATTGCCGATTCTAACCTGTTGCTGGTTACCTTCAAGGGCTTGTCATTGGAGCGAAGACTCTTCCTGGAGCAGATAGGTGATGCAATGGGCAGTGAACGGTACAAGATAAGTGAAGTCTCGTTCATACGAGGGTGTGCCAATCCTTCTGAGATACGCTCCAGGATAGAGAGGTTCAAGAAGTTGATAGAGCCGAATCCCTCCGAGCGTTGGCTCTCTTTCTTCTCCATGGTTGAGGAGAGGGCAACCTTGTTTGCCGAGGGCGAGGAAGTCTTGCTGTATACCTTCCCCGATGATGCTGCCATCAGGAAGATGTTTGCCCTCGATCCTGCCTTTAGGAAGATCATAATCCGGGCTGAGGGAAACCGGATAGTCATAAGGAAAAAGAGTCAGGCTCTCTTTAAGAAATTGCTGGCCGGGCATGGATACCTCAACACCTTCTGATGCAAAGACACCTGAGGTGAAGGGGTTCGTCGCTTATGCCCAGTATGTTCCTGTGCTATACTGAAAGGGAGGTAGATGCCATGATTGAAAAGAAGCTGTTTGGACGAACAGGACATATGAGCAGTCGAGTGATCTTTGGAGCAGCCGCTCTAGGGTCCGTTACACAAAGAGAGGCTGATGAAACCTACGAGCTATTGAAGAAGTATGCGATTAACCACCTTGATACCGCTCATAGCTACGGGGATGCAGAATTGAGGATGGGCCCTTGGATGAAAAGGGACAGGGATGCATTCTTCCTGGCTAGCAAGACCGATAAGCGAACGAAGAAAGAAGCCCTCGAAGAGCTGCATCAGTCGCTTGAGAGGTTGCAGACCGACCACATAGACCTTTGGCAGTTTCATTTTCTTGTGGATGAAGATGAGTGGGAAATTGCGATGGGAGAGGGTGGGGTCCTTGAGGCTGCCATAGAGGCTAAAGAGAAGGGCTTGATCAAGCACATCGGTGTTACCGGCCATGGATTGGCAGCCCCTAGGGCCCACTACCGCAGCCTTATGAAGTATGATTTTGATTCGGTGCTCTTTCCCTACAACTATACGATGATGCAGAATCTCCAGTACAGTTCTGCGGTGAATGAACTCATGGCGTTGTGTAAACAGCGCGGAGTAGCCCCTCAGACTATCAAGGCCCTTGCCAGAGGTGAGCGCCCTGAAGGCGTGCACCCCTTTGCCACCTGGTATGATCCCCTCACCGATCCCACTGCCATAGCCAAGTCTGTCGGTTGGGTCTTACAGAATCCCGAGGTGTTTCTCAACAGCACAGGGGACATTAGCTTGTTGCCTATCTTGTTGGAAAAAGCTGGTGAAGGGCTTCTTTCTCCCACTGATGAGGAGATGAAGGCTCTGGTTCGGGAGCAGCGGATGGTGCCGCTCTTTCACTAGGACCAGATATGGTAGGTTCTGGTGATGAGGATAAGCATGGTAGTCCCTGCGATATAGAGGGCTAGGCCAATGCTGTTGTACAGGAGATCAGAGCTGAGGATGACCGTGGTATTTCCTACAATCATCAGGGCAAAGGAGAGGGCTCGGGCAATAGTCTGCCGCCCTCCTCTCTCGTCATAGACGGAGATGATAAAGGTCAGCAAGGCCAAGGCGCTTATCAGGATAGTAACACCCAGAAAGAGGGTGTTTGTTATGCTCGCTTCCTTGAGAAAGGAAGCGTTGTTGGTTGTCATGGGGACTAGCATCGCCAGGAGGAAGGAAAAACTCCCCCCGATGAATGAGTATTGGCCCAGACGAAGCGGGTTCATTGTCTGCTGGAAGAGTCCGGATGCTAAAAAAAGGAATGAGGAGAAGAGGAAGGCGAAGTGGTAAAGGATCCCGACCCAGTAGGGGCTTAGGATCATAAGATGGGAGTACTGGTAGTATAGGGGGATAACCTTCACATTTCCTAAGGCTATGGTAAGAAAGAGAAGGGGTAGGAAGTGGGCCTCCGCCCCTATATTTGCCCGATAGAAGACACAGAGCAAGGTCGCCGCTATCAAGGTGACCCAGAGATGCAAGAGTGAGGGCCCTAGGTGCACCAGGGCTCCAAACAACTGTCCTTCCCCCTGGGCAATCAAAAATGAGTGCACAAGCAGGGCGCTGAATAAGAAGGTGATCAACCCTTGGATACCTAGAAAGACAAAGCGTAACTTCTTGTTCATACCTGTTAGAGCATATCCCTGTAGGAGGTGTCGTACTTCACACCCATGATCTGGCAGGTGTATGCCGTACCAAAGGCTGCGATGTAGGAGTCCACCATGGTTCCAAGTCCATTGAGGAAGGGCATAAGGGCAATGAGGGTCATCTCTGCACCATAGAGGTCTATCTTCAGGAACTTAAGGGCTATCACAGTGATGAAGAATACTTCAAAACCCAGATAGAGCGCACTGGCATAGGAGCATAGGGCACTGGCTAGGGCAACAAAGAGAATGACCTTGTTTGAGGGCATGGATCCAAGTGCTGCATAAAGCAGGCTTGTGATGCTCAGGGTCGCTATCATTGCCGATCCTCCCCTGCCTATTAGGGTATAGAGGGGGACTGCCGTTGCACTGATACGCTTTTGGGAACCCAAATTATGCCTTGTGTGGGAGATGGTCATAGGACTGCTGAAGAAGATGCTTCCGCTGAACAGGGCCGCAATGGCAGGAGCCAGCATGCGGTAGAGTATCTTGTAGGGGTTTAGCTTGAATCGGGTAAGCAAGCCGAACAGCAGGGGAAGGAAGGCAAGGACAACCAGAAGCGTTGCGATGATGAGCATCAACAAGAAGCGTCCGGCTACAAAGACCGTACCCTCTTCCTGCAGGCGTGAAAACCAGTAGGAAGCGGTGAAGAAGATGAGGAAATGTCCATATCGACTATAGGTATTTACCATGCGGAACATTGTCTCGCTTAAGGAGTTCATCGTCACATAGGCTGGACGGATGACCTCCGAGTCTGGTTTCAGGAAGTAGCCGAAGATGGCTGCAATGGCAATAACGGGAAGCAAGAAGCTCTCAGCTAATGCAAGCGAATAAAAAGGATTTACCGGAAGCATCGAGCTGAAGAGTGTGGACAGGGACTGAGAAGCGACCGCACCTACGACCGAAGCCTCAGACCCTGCACTGCTACTAGCTGGAAAGTTGGTAGGAAAGAGGCGGAAAACAACTGCCGCCCCAAGGACCAACAACAGCGTTGATAAGATACTCCAGAGGATGGTTGTCCAGCTGAAGGTCCTTCCCAGAGAGTCTTTTCTCAGGGAAGCGACCCCAGAAGAGAAACCAAAGAATACTATAGGAATCAATATAAACCCACCTAGTTGGACAAACAAGGCCGTAGCGGTGTACATGATCTGCTGGTAGAGACCAGAATCTCCAAATAGGAGTGTTGCAGCCAGCCCGAAGGCTGTAGCTGTGAGATAGGTTATCCACGTCTTCATAGTTTCCAAGAGTATCTTATCAGTAGCGTCAAGTCAATCAAAGCTGGAGCACATCTCCTAGGAGAAGGCCTAGTTTGTATCCTGCAACTATCTCTGCCTCGGTGAGTACCGTCACATATTCCAGGGTGTCCGGAATATCTCCCAGTATTTGGAATGAGAGAGCTGAGAGATAGATGAGCTCTTGGATTGCCTCCTTTTTATACCAAGTAATCCCTTGGTGCTCATTACAATTGGCGTAGGTTCTCACTGCCTGGTCTGTTAACAAGGTAGCGAGGACCTTCTGCGGTGTATCGGTGGTAAAAGTTTTGACCATATTTGCCGAGGCGGCCAAGAGAGCTGCACTGTGGCATGCTTTTCTGGCATCATCTCCGCTGAAGCCCACCTCTTCCAAGTCCTTGGCAAAGAACCGTGAGAGCAGCAACTTGTCGGTAGCCACCATTGCGTCGGTAATGGTAGACCACTCATGGATGAACGGCTTGAGGAACAGTGATGCTGCAATGATGGTCGGCAGTTCATCCATGATGACTGCTCCCTGGGCAAAGTATGGTTCCGTGGACTCTTTGGAAAAGAGCGCGGTCAGCCTTTGAACTTCCTTGAGCATCTCTGCTGGATTGATCTCCCTGGGAAGGGAGGGCAGTGCCTTCCGTGCTACCGGGTGCAGCTGTTCCACCGCCACACCCAGGTGGGTGTAGGCTTCGGCAAGGGCGAGGATCAGCTTGCGCTCGATCTTTGCCGTTGCTTCTCCTCCTATGATGGAGAGAATCAGTTTCTTGAAGGAGGAGCTTTGCAGGTTCTCCATAGCCTTGAAGACAGGCCTGAGTCTCAGTGCTAGGATTTCCTGCTCGATATTCTCAACTCCCCGGTCGCCAAGGGTGTTGTAGAGCATCTCGTAGGTGCCGTCCACATCCTCAACTTCCCTGATGTTAAGCATGACGCGAGCCTCATACCCCCCAAGGTGGAAATATCCTCCCTCATCGAAGACCTTGAGTGAAGGGACCATAAAGGTCAGTTTTGTAGGGAATGCCTCATACAGCACATATCTTCTGCCTCCAACGGTGAGGCCCATCGCCTCAGCAAGGGAGAGCGTCTCGGTGCGCTTGTCACTGCTTTGCTTTTCTAGCTTGGGAGCGGAAGTCTTTATCCAGCCCTGTACGCTCTCATACTGGTTGTTATAGAGCACCAGAGCCTTTTCGTGGTCTGTCCCGTTGATATAGCAGAAGGCAGACTCATGCACATGGTTGCCATCCACAAGGTCAAACAGGTGGAAGTGGTCGGCATCACTGAAGAGGTAGCGTTTCTTCAAGAGGGGGAAGATCCTCCTGTAATGTTCGTCGATCAACCACTGGTTGGGACTCTCGTCCCAGTACGCCCTGCTGTACTCCATGCCGTACTTCTCTTTGTACCCTTCGAGCTGGCCATGGCCGAACATCGGTAGGCCTGGCATGGTAGCCAAGAGTGTGCAGACACCAAAGTACTTGTCTCCCTCGCCAAACTGGGCAACAGCTGTCTCTTCGTCAGGGTTGTTCATGAAGTTGACAAATCGCTTGAGGATCTCAGGCTCAAAGCTGAGGGTCCCCTTGATAGTCTCACGATATTTCTGGTTTTCCTGATTCTTGAGCATGTTCATGAAAGCACTGTTGTAGACACGATGCATGCCCAAGGTGCGTACAAAATACCCCTCCATCATCCAGAAGGCCTCTGCAAGCAACAGCGTATCGGGAAGCTCCACACTGAGTCGGTCAACGACCTCCCTCCAGAACTCCTGGGGGACGAGGCGGTTGAAGGTCTCGTCGTCGAGCCCGCTTTGTGAACGACCGGCAATATCACCACCATCTCCTGGCTTTGGATACCAGAGCCTTTGGATATGTTTCTTTGCAAGGGTCATCGCAGCATCAAACCTGATGATGGAGAAATTCCTCGCCACGTGCTTTATCTGCTGGAAGACCGCTTCCCTGGTCAGAGGGTTGAGGAAGTCCAGCTGGGCAGTATCATTCCAAGGCATCGCTGTCCCGTCATTGCCGTGGTAGATATAGGAAGTCTCCCCGGTTCTCAGGTCTTTTCGTCTAAAGGTAACTGCAGCATCGGTCTGGTTGTAGTAGTGGTCCTCAAGCTTGATCTCAATGTCGGGGTTTTCTGAAAGGTCTTCCCCGTTGTATGTATAGGCAGGGAAGGGAGGAAAACTCTGCTGGATGAAGTATTCGCTGTGGTTGAAGACCCAGTCCCCGTCAATTCCGGTATGGTTTGGCACCATGTCACTGGCAAGGCGTATGCTACGGTCGGCACATCTTTGGCGCAAGTTGTCCAAGGCCGCCCACCCTCCGATGGAGGGGGCTATCTCGTAGTTCTTCAGTGAGTAAGCCGAGGCTTCCGCTTCAGGGTTTCCACAAAGGTTCTTTATCCGCTTTGAGGCGACACTGCGCTCCCAGATACCGATCAGCCAGAGGGCGGTGAACCCCCTGCTGTGCAGGGTATCCAGCTCCTGGTTGGGGATCTTGTCCAAGGTTGTGATGGGGTAGCCGTACTGCTTGGAGAGCTGGTCAAGCCAGACCAAAGTTGATTTTGCCATCATGACAACGTTGGGCATCCAGTTGCGGTCGGCAGAGAATGCCTCGTATTCAGCATCATAGGCGCTATAGTCGGGTACATGGGTAGTGACTGTACCGCCAGTGCCGCCGAAGTAGGGCTTCTCCTCTTCCTGGACATAGTCTATGGTGCGTAACAGCAACTCTTTCAGTTCCTGAGGAATCATATCCCCCCAAGCTTCCATGATGTAGTGTATCTGGTCCAGAAGGGAGTCAGGGTAGAGTTTTGACGGCCTGGTAAGGAAAGTAAAGATATCCTCGTCACTGTTGGCCATCATCGCTGACCCCTGGGTATAGCCGCCCATAAGGGCTGTCAGGGCCTGGGCCCCCTTGGGGAAGGTGAGCCCTTCTGGGGCTATGAAGGGTTTTGCAGCTTTGATCAGGGCAGGGTTATCCAGCATCACCTGATGCATAAAGTATCCCCTCAGTGATTCGTTGTGGAAAAATTCCAGAGGCAGCTGTTGTTCCAACAGCAGAGGGGAAGGGAACTCCTTCATGTAGAATGCCAGCACATCTCCACCTGCATGGTTTTTGTTCAAGAGGTTGGTCAGACGGGTAAAGAAATCAGGCTCGGTATCTCCAAGATACCGGGTGAGTACTGTCTGGTAGATCAGATGCAGGACAGCGGTTGCATGGAGTTTGCCCGCTGAAACATACTCACTTCCACCTCGTTCCTTTATTTTCAGGTTGTATAGGTGTGCAAGTTCATTTGCCTGTCTGTAGAGGGTTCCCAATCCAGTGGTAGAGGGAAACAGTGGGGAAAAAAAATCCATCTCAGTCCTTGTACGGATTGAAATGCGAAGGTCACGTGTTATCAATTCACGCCTCCCAGAGTATGATTAATGCAAAGTATAAGACAGTTCAACTATACCATGCAATAGGAGTGTTGTAACCCCCTTTTTGGGAAAGAGATGCTAATAGACTAATGTATTTGTTACTGGAAGCATTGATAGGTCGCCTGCAAGCAAGTTTTTTGCTCGGTCGAACAGAACTGGCAACAGTGGTGCCTCCTCCTTGGAGAAGGGCAACAATACATAGGAGGATACACTGCCTCTTTGGGGCCGTCCTATGCCAAATCGCAGTCGCAAGAAAGCGTCATCGCCGAGATGGGCTTTGATGGACTTCAGGCCGTTATGCCCCCCAAGGCCCCCTCCTCTTTGCAATCGTGTGGTACCAAAGGGGAGCTCAAGGTCATCATGGACCACGAGGATCTCCTCACTTTTGAGGCCGAAGAAGTCGGTAGCGGCACGTACTGCCCTGCCGCTCTCGTTCATGAAGGTCTGGGGCTTGAGCAGCTTATACTCGCCGTTGTTTGCAAATAGTGCGTGGAATTTCTGGGTCCACTGCTGAGAGGGGTAGAGGTGGTCGCTAAAAAGCCAGCCGACATTGTGCCGACTCTTTTCATAGAGTTTTCCCGGGTTTCCCAGGAAGATAAGGAGTTTTATCATATTCTTACTATATGACGAAAAAAGAGGAGCGAACAGATGTATGTGGGGAGGTTCATCCCTCTTTTGCAAGCAATTCCTTCCTGAGTGAGAGAAAAGAACTTGCACAAGGGGAGGCGTGAAGGCTAGAATTGGTCTTCAAGGAAGAAGATCTTCCTATCAGATACTTGCTTAGGAGGCTTCATGGCGAAAACAGTTGCACAGATCAACGAGAAGATCAGAGCGGGGACAGTTGTGGTGGTCACAGCTGAAGAGTTCTCCCGCATGGCTGTCGAGACCGACTTGGAAACTCTTGCCGAACAGGTGGACGTGGTTACCACGGCGACCTTCGGTCCTATGTGCTCCTCCTCGGCGGTACTAAATTTTGGGCACTGGGATCCAGGTATCAGGATGGAGGAGATCACGCTCAACGGGGTACACGCCTATGAGGGGCTTGCCGCTGTGGATACCCTTATAGGGGCTACGGCAGAGTCGAAGTTCGACCCTACCTATGGAGGGGCGAACGTCATTGAAGACCTCATCGCCGGTAAGGATGTACGTCTCTTTGCCAGGGGGAAGGGAACCGACTGCTATCCGACCAGGGAGATAGACACCTGGATCAACAAAGACGGCCTCAATGAGTTCTATCTCTTCAACCCCCGCAACGCCTACCAGAACTATGCCTCTGCCACCAACAGCACCAACAAGATCAAGTACACCTATATGGGGACCTTGCTTCCTCGAAACAGCAACATAACCTACTCCACCAGCGGGGAGCTCAGCCCCCTTTTGAACGACCCCTACCTGAGGACCATCGGTCTTGGGACCAGGATCTTCTTTGGAGGGACCCAAGGGTATGTGGTGTGGAACGGTACCCAGTACAACACAAGCCGAGAGCGAAACGAGCATGGCATCCCCTTGGGAACAGGGGCGACGCTCGCCCTCATCGGCGATGCAAAAGCGATGTCCACCGATTTTATCCGGTCAGCTTACTACGAGAAGTACGGCGTCTCCCTGTTTGTAGGCATAGGGATTCCCATCCCGGTCCTGGATGTCCAGATGGCAGGGCATCTCGCTATCCGCAACAGCCAGATAGAGACCGTCATCAGCGATTATGGTGTCCATGGGCATCCGAGTGTGGCCCGCGTTACCTACGAACAGCTGCAAAGTGGCAAGGTGTTGCTCCCCGGAGGCAAGGAGGCAAAGAGCGCCCCCCTCTCCTCCTTGAGCAAGGCGCGTGAAATAGCAAAGCTGCTGCAGACCTGGATAGAGGACGGTGAGTTCACCCTCACCGAAGCTGTGCACCCAATGCCAAAGAAAAGCTTTGTCAAACCCCTGGTTCCCCGCGAAGGAGGCTTACGATGAAAAAGCGCTACGCACTTCGATTCTCCCCCACGCTGGTAGAGCAACCTCTGGTAAGCAAGCTGGTCAGGACCTACGATGTGGATATCAACATCCTCAACGCCGATGTCGCCTCAGGGCGAGGGGGCAAGCTCATCGTAGAACTCACAGGCACCGAAGAAGCCCTCAAGGAGAGCCTGCTCTGGCTTGCCAAGACAGGGGTTGTCGTCTCTGAAATGGTCAAGGAGCTGACCTTCGATGAGCAGCGGTGCATCAACTGTGGGGCTTGTACAGCAGTCTGTTCTCCTAAGTCCCTGTACATGGACAAGGATTGGAAGCTGGTTTATGACGCAGACCTCTGTGTGCTCTGCGGCCTCTGTATCCAGGCCTGTCCCATGCAGCTCTTCTCCTTCTCCAACGAACGGGAGGCATAAGACGTGTACCAAGAGCGCACCTACCGCAAGGCGATGGCCGCAAGCCGCTTCTCCTCCCTCCTTGTTGCAGTGGGGGAGAGTGACCTCTGGATCGGCTATACCCCTGCAGAGGTTGACGCCAAAGCCCTTGAACGTGAGGCGGCAAGGGTGCTCAGAAGGGTGCGCAACGAGATACTGCTCTATCCTGACCCTGACTTCCTGACCTCCCTGGTCCCTTTGAGGGGCGATGCTGCAATGGGGGCCTCCCCCTTTCTTCTTGGTATGCTTCGCTCTGCACAACTTTCCCATACAGGGCCCATGGCCAGTGTGGCGGGAGCTGTTGCACAGGAGGTGGGCTCGCTTCTGAAGAGGAAATTCTCCCTCGATGAGATTGTGGTGGAGAATGGAGGAGACCTCTATATTGATGTCCTCAAACCGCTCTCTGTTACCTTAGATGCAGGGAACAATAGCCTTTCAGGAAAGGTTTCCGTTGTAGTGGAAGCTAAGCACTGTCCCTTGGGGATCTGCACCTCCTCCTCCAAGGAGGGCCACTCCCACAGCTTTGGCAATGCCGATGCTGTGATGGTAGCCTGCCATGATGCGGCCCTTGCCGATGGCTATGCGACAGCCTTTTGCAATATGGTGAGAGAGGCTTCGGATGTAGAGCGCGTCGCTACGATGATGCATGAGAAGGAGCAGATTCTTTTTTCCCTTGTCTTGCTCGATACAAAGATGGCACTCTCAGGAGAGCTGGAGGTACAAAAACATATATGAACAGAAAAGAGTATTTACATAAGCTTCTGAGTGAGCGCATAGTCCTGCTCGATGGAGCGATGGGCACCATGATCCAGGCTGAAGGGTTGGATGCAGATGATTTTATCCTGGATGGGAGGAGTGTGGAGGGGTGCAACGAAGCGCTCAACCTTACACGCGGGGATGTCATCTTCGGCATCCATACAGCCTACCTGGAGGCGGGAGCCGATATCATCGAGACCAACACCTTCTGTGCCAATGCCTTCAACCTTGAGGAGTATGGGCTTGCAGGTGATGTGGTTGCCATCAACCAGGGGGCGTGTGAGATAGCACGTGAGGCTGCAGCTGACTTTGAGAGCTCCCACGACGGGTATGCCTTTGTAGCTGGGGTCATAGGCCCCACCAACCGCAGCCTCTCCTTCTCCAGCCATGTTGATGACCCTGCCTACCGCGAAAGTGATTTTGCCTCCTTCAAGGCGATGTACACCCAGCAGGCAGAGGTGTTGCTTGACGGCAGTGTCGACCTCCTGCTTATTGAGACTGTCTTTGATACCCTGGTTGCCAAAAGTGCCATCATGGCTTGCTTGGATGCCATGCAGACGAAAGAGCGCAAGGTTCCCCTGATGGTCAGCGCCACCTTCAGTGACCAGAGCGGACGCACCCTCAGTGCCCAGACCCTGGAAGCCTTTGTCGTCTCGCTCTCCCCCTTTCCGCTCTTCAGCCTTGGGCTCAACTGCTCAACAGGACCTATAGAGATGCTTCCCCTGATAGAGAAGCTCTCAAGTCTGGCCCCTTTTTATATCAGCGCCCACCCCAATGCAGGCTTTCCCGACAAGGAGGGATGCTACAACCTGGACCCCGAGCAGATGGCGCAAGATCTCAAGGGCGCCTTCTCTTCAGGGTGGCTGAACATCATAGGCGGGTGTTGCGGAACAACGCCCGCACACATCAGTGCCCTAGCCAATGCAGTAAAAGGAGCTCCTGTACGCACCAAAGTTGCTCAGGGGAATACCCTCTCTCTTGCGGGCTTGGAAGCGTTGAGCGTTCCCTCCGATAGGGTGCTGGTCATCGGGGAACGCACC
The DNA here is from genome assembly GCA_964588005.1 of uncultured Sphaerochaeta sp. Taxonomy (GTDB): domain Bacteria; phylum Spirochaetota; class Spirochaetia; order Sphaerochaetales; family Sphaerochaetaceae; genus Sphaerochaeta. Next base: position 14,174 of record CAZPOJ010000001.1, on the reverse strand, counting down.
AACGTCGCCGGTTCCCGTAAGTTTGCCCGCCTTATCAAGGAAGGAGCCTGGGAAGAGGCCCTCTCGGTTGCCCGTACCCAGATCGAAGAGGGAGCTGATGTCATCGACCTCTGTATGGACGCCTCGATGCTCGATGCAAAATTGTCCATGGTTACCTTTCTCAGGCATATGGGAAGCGACCCCTCTGTCAGCCGGGTCCCGGTCATGGTGGACTCCTCGGATTGGTCTGTCATCGAAGCTGCCCTCCAGGAGATCCAGGGGAGGGGTATCGTAAACTCCATCAGTCTCAAGGAAGGGGAGGAGAAGTTTGTCGAACGGGCAAAGCTCATCGCTTCCTATGGATTGGCGATGGTGGTCATGCTCTTCGATGAGGAGGGTCAGGCTGACTCTTATGAGCGAAAAATATCCCTGGCAAAGCGTAGTTACAACCTCTTGATGCTCGCAGGCATACGGCCGTGTGATATCATTTTCGATTGCAATGTGCTCACTATTGCAACTGGCCTTGATGAGCATGATACCTATGCTCGTGACTTCCTGCTTGCAGTCTCCTGGATCAAGGAGCATCTCCCCCACTGCCATACCATAGGGGGAGTGAGCAATCTCTCCTTCGCCTTCAGGGGGAACAACCCCCTGCGCAACGCCATGCATGCTGTTTTCCTCGACCTCTCCCAGCTGGATATGGCCATTGTGAATCCAGCGGCGAATAGGGATGTAGAAACCATAGAACCCAGGGTAAGGGATATCATAACGCGTGCCCTGCTTGCAGAGGGCGATGACCTGCCCTCCGTCAGGAGGGAGCTCATCGACCTCGCCTTGGAGCCAAAGGGAGAAGAGGCAAAGGCGAATAAAAAAAAAGGGGAAAACAGCCTTGATGCCTGGAAAACCCTCCCACCCCAAGAGCGACTTGTAGAGGCAGTGCTCAAGGGGGAGAACAGTTTCCTCCAAGAGGATCTCACCCTCCTTTCTGAGGAGAACCCCCTCTTTCTTGTTGAAGGGCCCCTGATGGACGGGATGAAACAGGTAGGGCTTCTCTTTGGAAAAGGCAAGATGTTCCTGCCTCAGGTGGTGCGTAGTGCTCGTACCATGAAAATGGCTGTTGATATCCTACAACCCCGCATTGCTGCCTATATTAGTAGCTCTGATGCTGTTCTAGGCGCCCATAAGAAGAGGATTGCAGTCATTGCTACGGTCAAGGGGGATGTGCATGACATCGGCAAGAACATTGTCAGCCTCATACTCACCTGTAATAACTTTGAGGTCATCGACCTTGGGGTGATGGTCCCGAAGGAGAAAATCCTGGCTTCTGCCTTGGAGCACAACGCTGACCTTGTCGGACTAAGTGGTCTTATCACACCCTCCCTTCAGGAGATGGCCTCGGTGATCGCCCTGTTTGAAGAGAGGGGGTGCACCATCCCCATCTTTGTGGGAGGGGCAACCACCAGCGAGTTGCACACAGCGGTAAAGCTCTCCCCCCTCTATGGGGGTCCTGTCATCCAGACAAAAGATGCCTCGGCGATGGCTTTGACCGCCCAGTTGGCGGTGGGAGAAGAGCGGGAGAGTTTTTTCCGCGAGCATGCTCTAGAGACCTTCCGCCTAGTGGAGAGAGAGCTGGAAAGACCAAGCTCCTCTCCTCCCTTTGATCTTGCCTCGCTTCTAGCCAAGCAGGAACAAAAGCAGATAGGTACCCAAGCAAAGGAGTATGGAGTTTTCGTACTTGAAGATTTCTCCCTTGCTACACTGACTGAGAAGATCAACTGGAAGATGTACTGTGCCTCATGGAAGGTCCCTTTCGCCAGTGAGGAGGGGGAGGCTTTGGTCGCAGAGGCAAAGGCCCTTCTTGCACAAGATGAAATCAAGGATCTCTTTGAAGGGGGATGCAAGGTTGTCTGCGGCCTCTTCTCTGCCCACAGTGACCGTCTTGAGGTAGAGGTCGGCTCTCGCTCCTTCTTTTTCCTGCGCAATGAGGCCAGTGGGTTCTGCTTGGCCGATGCCATAGCACAGGATGATACGGTGGGCCTTATAGTGGCAACCTCTGCCTTGAAGCTGGGTGAATATATGCAGAAGGATGATGAGGGATATACCCATCTTAGCCTGCAACTGCTTGCTGACAGGCTTGCCGAGGTGCTCGCCGATGAGGCTGAGGCCTTCCTCAGGAAGAAGTGGGGATGCCCCTGTCCCTCCTTTATCCGCCCGGCCCCCGGGTACTCTTCCTGGAGTGACCATAGCGAGAAGCGCACCCTCTTCGACCTGCTCGGGGCAGAGGAGAAGATTGGGGTGCGCCTTACCGAGAGTTTTGCCATGGATCCGGCTTCCAGTGTCTGCTCTATGCTTATAGGAGGTGAGGATCTGCGCTACTTTGCGGTGGGAAAGGTTTCTGAGGCCCAGCTCTCCCTTTACGCCCAAAAGAAGGGCATTGCAGAGGATAAGCTTGTCACACTGCTCTCTGGTATGGAATACTAGGGGTATGAAAGTCATAGATATACTCAACCAGGCTACAAAGCCGCTGTTTACCTTTGAACTGATACCTCCCCTGAAGGGGGGGAATGCAGAGGTGCTCTTGGAAACTATTCGTTCACTGAGCCAGTTCGAGCCCGCATACATCAACGTGACCAACCACCAGGCGGAGGTTGTCTATACCGAGCGCCCCGACGGGCTGCTCGAACGGCGCACCGTTCGCAAGCGACCGGGGACCATCGCCTTGTCGGGCTTGATCCAGCACAAGTTCAACATCCCTGTAGTTGCCCACCTCATCTGCGGAGGAATGCACCGTGAGGAGATCGAGGATGCCCTGTTGGAACTCAACTTCCTGGGCATCAACAATGTCCTTGCCCTTCGTGGTGATCCTCCCCACGGACAGAAGCGGTTTGTCCCTATCAAGGGGGGACATGCCTACTCCAGCGACATGGTACAGCAGATAGCCAACCTCAATAAGGGTATCTATCTGGATGAAACCCTGGTAAACGGGGAGAAGACAGCGTTCTGTATCGGCGTTGCAGGGTATCCTGAAAAGCATGCGGAGGCTGCGAATCGCATCACTGATATGGAGCACCTCAAGCACAAGGTAGCCTGTGGTGCCGAGTATATTGTGACGCAGATGTTCTTTGACAACAGTGTCTATTACAGGTTTGTCCAGGAGTGCCGGGACAGCGGCATCACCGTGCCCATCATTCCCGGTATCAAACCGATCGGCAGCAAGCGTGACCTTGCTGTCATCCCCCAGACCTTTCATGTGGATTTTCCCCCGGAACTGGTTGAGTTGCTGCAAAAGGCAAAGAAACTTTCCGAGGTCAAGGAAGTTGGAGTATACTGGTGTAAGAAGCAGGCAAGGGACCTGATTGAAAATGGGGCCCCTGGCGTCCACTTCTATACCTTGGGCAAGGCTGAGGCGGTCTCAGAGGTTGTAAGGGATGTTTACTGATAGACCAAAGAAACAAGAATAAGGAGTATATGATGGCTGAAACAGGTACGATTACGAAGAAAAGCAGTGCAATTGTATTGAGGCTTGTCATCTCGCTGCTGTATATAAGCATAGGGCTTCAGGGGCTCATCTCCCGTGGTGGGAACTCAGGAATAGGGTCGCTGTACAGGGCGTTCGGCAATGATGTGCTGATCTATCTGGTCGCTGTCATCGTGCTTCTCGGTGGCATTGTCATGCTTATTCCTCTCTTTACCAAGAAGCTCTCCTCTATGTTTGTCAAAGCGGGAACTATTGCAGTCCTGGTTATCTGGATAGCAGTTATCTTCTTTGCAGATATTGCACCGGGCTTTCGGGGCTTTAGGGCAATAGACTGGATCTCTTGGATAGAGAGTGTGATGTTCCACCTGATTGTTCTGATCGCAACCTTCGAGGTCTCAAGAAAAATCCTAGCGTGACTTCGTTACTCCCACCTTTGGGCATGTTTGTTGCTGCGGGCACTTTGAGCACCAGGGACTGATTGAGGTGCAGATCAGCTGTCCGTAGATCACCAACAGCTCGTTGAGCGGTATCCAAAACCTCCTGGGCATCAGAGTCTGCAGCTCCACTTCACTCTGTTCAGGGGTTTTTGTGCTGATCCAGCCCATTCTGTTGGCAATCTTATGTACATGACAATCCACACAGATAGCCTCAATGCCGAAGCCCAGGTTGAGGGTGAGGTTGGCTGTCTTGATCCCAACCCCCGGTAGTTTCATCAGCTCCTCTTGGGTGGAGGGGACACTCCCTCCATACTCGGCGAGCAGCTTTTCACTGATGGCGTGGATGGTCTTTGCCTTGGTCTTGTAGAACCCTGCCGGGTAGATAGCTTGTTCTATCTCCTCCAAGGAGAGCTTAAGTATAGCCTCGGGGGAGTCTGCCAGTTCAAACAGGCGGTTGCTTGATGCGAGGGTCACCTCGTCGCGGGTCCTCAGCGAGAGGATGGTGGCGATAAGCACACGGTAGGGATCCTCCTTCAGTCCTGCAATGATGGACAGCGATGGCAGGGTTCTGCCAGCGTCCTTGATAGCCGCCTTAAATGATTCAAATAGGTTGTCCCAGTACTCTTCTTGCATAGCTGTCTGCTTACCATGGCAGGGGGAAAAAGGCAAGGTTACTTGACCTTTTGGAAGATTCCTTCTAGCGTGATCGCATGATAATCGTACTGAAGAAAAACATAACAGAGGTGCAGCAAGAGCACATCAGAGCCTTCTTGGTTGGCAAGGGTTACACCGTCAAGGAAATCGTTGGACAGGAAGAGACTGTCTTTGGTGCTGTAGGGCAGAGTTCCCTCGATCTTCGTGAGGTTGAGCTGCTTGAAGGGGTGGCGAAGGTCATTCCCATCAGCAAGCCCTACAAGCTCGCATCCCGTGAGCTGAAGCGAGAGGATACCATCGTCACCGTAGGCAAGGTGAAGATCGGGGGCAACCGTGTTGCCATCATCGCCGGTCCTTGTGCCGTTGAGAGCCGTACCCAGATCATGGAGATCGCCCGCACTGTTCGGGATGCCGGGGCGGTAATCTTACGCGGTGGAGCCTTCAAGCCAAGGACCTCTCCCTACGCCTTCCAGGGCTTGGGTGAAGAGGGGCTGAAGTACCTCAGGGAAGCAGGTGATACGTACGACCTTCCTGTCACCAGCGAGATTGTCAATCCTGGCGATGTCGACATGATGGCCACCTACATAGATATGTTCCAGATCGGGGCGCGCAACATGCAAAACTTCGAGCTGTTGAAGGCTGTAGGGAAGACCGGCATGCCTGTCCTGCTCAAGCGTGGGCTCAGTGCCACCATTGAGGAGTGGCTTATGGCAGCAGAATACCTCATGGCTAGCGGTACCGACCAGATAGTGCTCTGTGAACGGGGTATCCGCACCTATGAGCGTGCAACGCGCAATACCCTGGACTGCAGCGCCATTCCTGTTATCCAGAAGATGACCCACCTGCCGATCATCGGCGACCCGAGCCATGCAACCGGCATCAGGGACATGGTCAGTCCGATGAGCCTCGCCCTGGTCGCAGCAGGATCTTCAGGCCTTATGGTCGAGGTGCACAACCACCCGGAGCTGGCCTTCAGTGATGGCCCGCAATCCCTCTTTCCCTCCCAGTTCGAGACGTTGATGCGTGACCTGCACGCCCTCTGTCCTGTGGTTGGCAAGTCCTTGGAGAGGATTCCCCTCACCCTTCCCTCAACAAAGACAGATGTTGTAAAGGGGAAAAAAGCTTCCTCCCTTACCGTTGCCTTCCAAGGCGAACGGGGAGCCTTCAGTGAACTTGCCATCAGGAGGTCCTTTGATGAGGAGGCAGTCGCCCTTCCCTGTAAGCAGTTTGGAGATATCTTTGAAGCGTTGATGCGAGGAGAGGCCACCTACGGCATGACCCCCTTGGAGAACACCTTGGGAGGAACCATCTTCGATACGCTGGACCTCTTGGACCGCTATCCTGATATCCAGGTGGTGGGGGAGCAGCAGATCAGGATAGTGCATAACCTCATAGCCCTTCCCGGAACCAAGCTGGAGGATATCAAGAAGGTCTACTCCCACCCACAGGGCCTTGCCCAGTGTGTGGACTACCTCAGAGGAGAACTCTCCCATGCCGAGGCTATTCCCTTCTTCGATACAGCGGGAGCGGTTAGCTTTGTAAAGGCTTCCAACGACAAGACCCTGGCAGCCATTGCAGGATCACCTGCTGCCGCTGTCCACGAGATGGAGATCCTGGCAGAAGGCATCGAGAGCAACCCCCGTAACTACACCAGGTTCTATATCATCTGCAAGGAGGAGGTGGCCCAGGCTTTCCGCTCCACCTCCGCTGTCAACCGAGCATCGCTCAGGTTCACCGTCCAGGACCGCCCCGGCTCCCTGTTTGAAGCGCTGTTGGTTCTCACCAAGCACGGGCTCAACATGAAGAAGTTGGAGTCCCGCCCCATACCGGGCAAGCCTTGGGAGTACTCCTTCTTTGTCGAGACTGAACTTGGGCAAGAGGAAGGCTCCTTTGAGCACGCCTTGGAAGAGCTTAAGGCATGTTGTGCCTCAGTGCGGGTTCTGGGAACCTATACGGCAGGTATCTGAATCATGGGTGCGCAACGGGCTTTCCCCCTCACTCGTCTGGTGATAGGAGTCCTCTCTACTAGTGAGGACTCCTATCCCGAGCTTTTTAGCCTACTAGAAAAGCAGTTCGGTCCCATCCTGGAGATGAGCGAGCCTGTTACCTTCACCTTTACCGACTACTACAACAAAGAGATGGGAGGCACTCCCCAGAGGTTCTTTCTGGTATTCGAGAGGCTCTACGACCCCTCCCTTCTTGCCGAGGCGAAGCTCTTCACCAACAAGATCGAAGAGAAGTACACCCGTGAGGGAGGACGGACCATCAATCTCGATCCGGGCCTGCTCTCCATGATCAATCTCATCCTTGCCACCACTAAAAACCGCCCGCACCGTATCCCCCTCAAAGAGGGGATCTTCGCTGAAGTTACCCTCCTCTACGAGAAGGGGGGCTTTCTTGCCCTCCCCTGGACCTATGCCGACTATGGAAGTAGAGCTTATCGTCTTCTGTTCAAGAGGTATCGAAGTGACTATATTGATGCTATCAATGCCTTATCTAAGTAAACCAAGACAAACAAAATAAGTGGATTGCAGTTATAGGCTATCATTGCCTCGATAGGTATTATTATCTCTCAAGATACTCAGCGCTATACTCTCTGTTTGTCCTTTGCGGGCAAGCAGAGAGTCTGCTGTTCTTTACCCCCTTGTGTGGTACTATTGAACAAGAGCGTGCAGAGTTTATCCCAAGCTCTAGAGCTCAGACGAGGTTGCTTTGTCAAGACTTGATAATTCAGTGCGGAACATGAAGGTAGGATCACTTGGGCTCATCCTCAGTTACCTCAGTGGCTTTATAGCCCGTAAGGTGTTTGTAGTATTTCTTTCTGTGGAGTACTTGGGTCTTTCTGGTTTGTTCTCCAATGTCCTTACCTTGCTTTCCTTGGCTGAACTTGGCTTTGGAGCGGCCATCAGCTACAGCCTCTACAAACCCCTGGCCTTCGGGGAGCGGGAGAAGATTCAGGTCCTGATGCAGCTTTACCAGAGAGCGTATCGCCTGATCGGGGCAGTAACGCTGTTGCTCGGGTTCGCCTTTACCCCCTTTCTCCCCTTGCTCATGCATGAGGTGCCCCCCATCGCCCACCTGAGGGTGATCTATCTGCTGTTTGTCATCAACTCAGCGAGCAGCTACTTCCTGGGGTATAAGCGAGTAATTATCATCGCGGACCAGAAAGCATATATCAACTCCTTCTACATGTACGGTTTCCAGATACTCAAGCATGCCTTTCAGATCCTGGTTCTGGTTGTGACGGGTGACTATATCCTTTTTCTTGTCGTGATGCTCCTTACTACCCTCGGTGAGAACCTGGCCATAACACTCAGGGTGAACGCACTCTACCCCTATTTGAAAGAGCGTACTGATGCCTCCCTTTCCAGAGATGAGAAGGAGAAGATCAAGAGGAATATCATTGCCCTCTCATTTCATAATGTGGGGGGAGTCTTGGTCAATGGAACGGACTCTATCATCCTGGTCAGGTTTGTAAGCTTGGTAAGTGCTGGCCTCTATGCCAACTATACCCTGCTGCAAAACTCGGTCGGAGGAGTTGTCGGTCTTCTTTTCTCTTCCATCTCTGCGAGCATCGGTAACCTCTCTGCAGAGAGGGGGAGGGAGGGGAGCAAGGGCCTCTTTGATGAGCTTGCCTTCATCTCTGCCTGGGTATATGGCTTTACCGCCCTCTGTCTCTACTTCTTGTGCAATCCCTTCATCTCCTTATGGCTGGGTAGGGCATACCTGTTTCCCAAGAGCATTGTCTTTATGATGGTCCTCAACTACTACATCTCGGGCATGAGAAGGCCTGTGCTTGCTTTCAAGAACTCCTTGGGACTGTTCTGGGCTGACCGGTACAAGGCTCTGCTGCAGGCAGTGATCAACCTGGTGCTCTCAATCGTGCTTGCAAAGCGGTTCGGTGTCCTGGGGGTTCTGCTCGGGTCTGCGGTAAGCGTCCTGCTAACCAGTTTTTGGATTGAGCCGTACGTGGTCTTCCGCTTTGGTTTTGACAAGAGCTTGGGTGCGTATTTTGCTCAGTATGCACGCTACACAGCGGTTACCCTTGTCGCAGGGTTTGCAACGGCGGGTATGCTTTCACTGATTACCCTATCTTCTACCTTTTTCCGGTTTGCTGTATCGCTCATGGCTGTCATCATCACACCCAACCTGGTCTATCTTCTCTTTTTCCACCGCTTGCCCCTGTTCAAGGAGGCCCTTGCCATCCTACAGCGTCTGCTAAAGCGTTAGGTGAGAGCTCCTGAAGCGATGAGGGATGCCCTGCCTCTTAGTATGTGTGAACAAGCGTAGAATCCCAATACCCTGCTGGACACTCCTCTCGCTCCTTTTTCTCCTTGTCAGTTGCACAGGAGAGCCTCTTATGATGCGGTCTGTGGAGGTGGTTCTTCCCCTAAAACACCGCTGGGAGGAGATGCATAACCAGAGTTTCTGGTACACCCTCGTCTGGACCGAGGGGGGGCAATTGAAGCAACAACACCTGAAGCCGGGGGTGAAGCGGACAACCCTATGGGTAAGGCGGGGGGAGACGGTACTCTTTTGTGCCTACCCCTTGGGGGTCTTCTCCCCTGCAGGGGGAGCTGTGACTCCCTTTGGGGGAGAGGTTGTGCACCTTACTGAACAGGAGGGGGTGCTCTGTCGTCTGCTGCAGGAGAGCGTCAGGCTCAACTCTGCTGCCTTGGGATCTTTGGCCTACCCGCTTCTCTTGCAGGAGGCTCGCTCCAAAAGTGAGGATTTCACCCTTCTCGATGGCAATCGTCTGCAAAAGGATCTGGTTAATGGAGAGCTCTCCTCCTCTTCCTTTCGGGTGTACGAACCTCTGACTGTGGTGATAACCACCATCCCCCAAGGGTATTGGGTAGGGGAAAGGGCCCTCGACCCCGCTTTCTGGCTCTATTGGGGAGGTGAGGGTATCTCCCTCCTTCTCGGCGAAGGCCTTCACTGTTTTTGGAACAAAGAGGATGCCCTGTTGCTCAGGATATTTGTCGATTGCCAGCAGCAGGTCTCTTTTGTCTCTCTTCAAAAGGGACCCTTGTGGTAGTAGGCTATCTTTCTTTTTGTTGGGTAAAAATGTAGAGTCTAAGGCATGGAATCACTGAGAGAACTGTATAGAATAGGGTATGGCCCCTCAAGTAGCCACACCATGGGACCGCGTTATGCTACAGAGCACTTCCTAGGGCTCTGTCCCATGGCCCAGCGGTATGAGGCAAGCCTATTCGGCAGCCTTGCAGCAACAGGAAAGGGTCACCTCACCGACAAGGCAATCCGTGAGGTCTTTGGCCTCAACAATAAACAGGTGGAGATCTTCTGGTATCCGGATGAGGAGAAGCCTTTTCACCCCAACGCCCTCACTCTTATGGGTTTTGACTCACAAGAGACGATTATCGTTGAACAGACCTACTACAGTGTAGGTGGTGGGCGGGTGGTTATTGAGGGTGAAGCCCAGGATGAGACGAAGAGCGTCTATCCCAAGGATTTTGGGACCATGGCCAAGATTCTCGCCTACTGCTCACAAGAGGGCCTACAGCTCTGGGAGCTTGTCCTGCAGTGTGAAGGCAGTGAGATCCTGGACTATATCAATGAGGTCTGGACTGTAATGTGCGAAGCTGTAGAGGCTGGCATCAATGCAGAGGGAGTCCTTCCCGGAGGTCTCAAGCTTGCAAGAAAGGCAAGCCAGTACAACTCCAAGGCGGGCGAGTTCTCCGGTCCTCTGGGCAATACAGCGATAGCCATCAGCTACGCCCTTGCCGTCTCGGAGGAAAACGCAGGGGGAGGAAAGATTGTTACTGCCCCTACCTGCGGCAGCTGTGGGGTGCTTCCCGGTGTCCTCTACTACTTTTTCAAGCACTATAAGATTTCTAAGGTGAAGATTCTGCGTGCCCTGCTTACAGCTGGCCTAATTGGTAACCTGGTCAAGACCAACGGCTCGATCAGTGGAGCTGAAGTGGGCTGCCAAGGTGAAGTTGGCGTTGCCTGTGCAATGGCCAGTGGGGCTGCTACCCAACTGCTTGGGGGAACCATCCACCAGATCGAGTATGCTGCTGAGATGGGTCTGGAACATCATTTGGGCCTTACGTGCGACCCTATGCGTGGCCTTGTGCAGATTCCCTGCATAGAACGCAATGCCCTAGGGGCAATGCGCTCTATCGACCATTGCACCTTTGCCCTGCTTGGTGATGGCAGACACAAGGTCTCCTTTGATAGTGTTGTGGAGGTTATGATGGAGACCGGCCAGGCCCTCCCTTCCCTCTATAGAGAGACCTCGAAAGGTGGGCTAGCAAAGGTGCTGGCCTGACAGCGCACTTCTCTTTGGTCACTTCTTCTTTTCCCGGAGAAAGATTGTGTGCTACTATATCCACGTATAGATGTGACATAAGGGATAGTCGAATGTATAGAATTGAGCAGGGTAACAAGCGAAATAAAGTACTGATCCTCCTAGTACTTTGTTTTTGTGCCTTTGGACAGCTCTATCCTGCTATAGTGTTGGAGACCCCCCAGACTGAGGTAAAGATTTTCTTGGCTGACAGGGTTGAGGAGCGATCCCAGCTCTCTCCCACCTCTTTGACCATACCCCTTTGTTCCATAGCTGTAACAGCCAAACATAATGGCGAGGGGTATCTGCAAATCACCCATACCCCTCTCTCCAATGGATTTGAAGCGGTTCCCTATACCCTGTACTGCGATAATCTAAGGGAGGCTCTCCCTGATGTCCTCTCCTACACGTGCAATCCCTCCATCCCTATGACCATCCCCCTTACATGGATTTCTGCCCAGCTGTCCAGGGCTCTGCAAGGAGCTCGCTCGTCTTATAGCAGTCAGGTCTTTTTGCATCTTATGCTGGAGATATAGAACTTTGATGCAGAAAAAATGATAACTGGTCCTGGTCCGCTATAGGGCAAGCCTTTCAAGCATACGAGAAGTGACTATACAAGAAAGAGGAGGCCCTCGCCTCCTCTTCCCCATACGACTTATTCTGTCTCGTACACTTACTCTCTCATCAAAGGGTGTGTTTCTTACTTGACTACCAGGTTGACCAACTTGTCGGGAACCACGATCTCCTTGATAATGGTCTTTCCTTCTAGCCAGGTCTGTATCTTCTCATCTCCCTTAGCCAGCGCAAGCAGAGCTTCCTTGCTCATGCCTTTCTCCTGGAGGCTCTTGGAACGGATCTTGCCGTTTACCTGCAGGATAATCAGAACTTCACTGTCTATGGTGAGACTCTCGTCATAGGTGGGCCAGCTTACATTTGCCAAAGATGGCTCATGGCCGGCTCTCTCCCAGAGCTCCTCTGCAATATGTGGCACATAGGGACTGAGCAGCTTTATCAAGGTCTCCCAGACGACCCTTGAGAGGCCCTCTGTCTTGTAGAGTTCGTTGACCAGGACCATCATCTGACTTATTGCTGTATTGAAGTTAAGTGAATCGGTATCTTCGGTCACCTTCTTGATGGTCTTGTGCAGGAGCTTGAGAATAGCTTCTGTTGGAGCATCATCGGTGATGGTCCTCTCCTCCTGCAGACGCCAGACACGGTCGATGAAGCGGTACACCCCACTGAGGCCTGTCGTAACCCAAGGTTTTGATACCTCCAGGGGTCCCATGAACATCTCGTACATGCGCATGGAGTCTGCACCAAACTCGCTGATGATGTCATCGGGATTGATGACGTTCTTCAGGCTCTTGGACATTTTGGCAACAACACGCTCAAGGCTTTCTCCCGTCTCTTTTTCGATGAATTGGTCGGGTGCAGTCTCCTCCACCATATCGGTGGAAACAAGGCTTTTATCCTTTCTCTGGAAGGCAAAGGAGGTTATCATCCCCTGGTTCACCAGCCTTTTGAAGGGCTCCTTTGTGGATACAAAGCCCAGGTCATAGAGCACCTGGTGCCAGAATCGTGCATAGAGCAGGTGCAGTACAGCGTGTTCAGCTCCCCCTACATAGAGGTCGACGGGCATCCAGTACTGCTCCTTCTCCTCGGAGACAAAGCGTTCTGTGTTGTGGGGATCCAGATAGCGCAGGTAGTACCAGCATGATCCTGCCCACTGGGGCATGGTGTTGGTCTCCCTTTTGGCAGCTTCTCCACAGACGGGGCAGGTGGTGTTCACCCACTCGTCTATCTTGGCAAGAGGGCTCTCTCCCGTGCCGCTTGGTTCGTAGGATTTCACCTCTGGCAGGAGGAGGGGAAGCTGCTCTTCCTTTAGGGGCACCGTGCCGCAAGTGGGGCAGTGCACCAAGGGAATGGGCTCGCCCCAGTAGCGCTGTCGGCTGAATACCCAGTCACGAAGCTTGTAGTTGGTGGCTTTTTCCCCTAGTTTGTGCTCTTCGAGCCAGGTGAGCATCTTCTCGATGGCACTCTCTTTGTCCAGGCCATCGAGGAAGTCGCTGTTTACGTGCAGGCCGTCTTCGGTCCAAGCCTGCTGTTGTACATCAACTTCACTTTTCAGCACTTCCACGATGGGAAGGTCGAACTTCTTGGCAAACTCCCAGTCACGGGTGTCGTGGGCGGGTACTGCCATGATAGCACCTGTGCCGTAGCTGATAAGCACGTAGTCTGCGACCCAGACGGGAATTCTCTTGTTGTTGACAGGGTTTATGGCATAGCTGCCGGTAAAGACTCCTGTCTTGTCCTTTGCAAGGTCGGTCCTCTCCAGATCACTTTTGTGGGCTGATGCATCGACGTAGGCCTCTATCTCAGCCTTCTTGCTCGCAATGGTGAGATGGTCAAGCAGGGGGTGTTCGGGGGAGACCACCATGTATGTTGCCCCAAAGAGGGTATCGGCCCGGGTGGTATAGACCTCCAGGTGTTCGTCACTGTTCTCTATCTTAAAGGATACACTGGCCCCTTCACTGCGACCGATCCAGTTGCGTTGCATGTGCTTTACTGATTCGGGCCAGTCCAGGCTGTCCAGGTCTGCAAGCAGCTTGTCCGCATACTCGGTGATCTTGAGCACCCACTGACGGATGCTCCTACGCACCACGGCAGTGCCGCATCTTTCGCATCTGCCGTCCTTGACCTCTTCGTTGGCAAGGCCAGTAAGGCAGTCTTCACACCAGTTGATGGGGGTGTGCGACTCGTAGGCGAGGCCCTTGTTGAACAGCTGTATGAAGATCCACTGGGTCCAGCGGTAGTACTCGCTGCTGTGCGTCGAGACTTCACGGTTCCAGTCATAGCAGAAGCCCAGGCTCTTGATCTGAGAGCGGAAGTTGGCGATGTTCTTCTCAGTGGTGCCCTTGGGGTGTTTTCCTGTCTTGATGGCATAGTTCTCTGCAGGAAGCCCAAAGGAGTCAAAGCCCATGGGGTGCAGGACGTTGTAGCCGTTCATCCTGAGGTACCGACAATAGATATCTGTGGCGGTGTACCCTTCAGGATGCCCTACATGGAGGCCTGATCCCGAAGGATAAGGGAACATGTCCAACACATACTTGCGTTTTTCGGGGGGAAAGGACTCGTCTTCTGTAACGGCAAAGGTCTGGTTCTCTTCCCAGAACTGTTGCCACTTGGTTTCTATCTCTTTGAAGGGGTATTTGCTCATAGGAGCAATAATACATTTGCTGCAATGTTAGGTCAACGCCAAACGCTCACCATTTATAGGCTTGCATCGTCGATGGCGGGTGAAAACTCCACTTCATCA